>JAUVOQ010000010.1 GCA_030599095.1 Candidatus Ruthturnera sp. | reverse complement strand
TCTTGCCACCCAGAAACCACAAAAATCTGGCAACAGTTTAAACAAGTTGAAGTCATGGAGCTTTCATCTCATCAAGAACCTGAGATTTATGATGCCTATTTGGACAAGCAATGGCTAAGAAAAGCGGTGGATGATTTTTCTAAAAAATACGGCGGCTTCAAGTTATTAAAATTGCATAGACTATTTGCCTTTTTGAGATATTGTAAACGTAAGATTGTGGGATAAACATCTATAGGGCACTAATCACGCCTTTGAATGCATTCCCACGCTGTTCAAAATTATCAAACATATCAAAACTAGCACACCCTGGGGATAATAGGATTGCACCATTATTAATCATTGAACGGGCGATATTAACCGCCTCTTGCATGGTCTGGGCGTGGATGGTGCTGGTGTTAATGTCACGTTCAAACTGATGGGCGCTTTGCCCTATGAGAATAACGCCAGTCATGCTTTTATTGATGAGTTTAAATAATGGGGTGTAATCTTCTTTTTTGGCAATACCGCCTAGGATTAATACGATATTTTGGTGCTTGTGCATTAAGGCCTGAATGGCTGTTATGGTGGAGACTGCGTTGGTGGCTTTTGAGTCGTTGTAATAATCAATATTGTGTTTTTCTGCCACCCATTCAAGTCGATGTTCTAGTCCTTTAAAGCGTTTAATGCTTTGTATCATGGATGTCATTGGCAGTTTGATTTGCTCGCCCAAAGCAAGGGCTGCAAGTATATTTCTTGTGTTATGTTCACCAATTAATTGCACTTCATTAATACTCATTAGCACACCATCACCTTTGAGTAGATAGTGAGTATCGTGGCAAGTGACTGTGCCAAAATCATCTGCTTGCTTGGGTATGTTAATGCCAAAGTACTTGGCATTTGCTTTTGTGTGTGTGAGTGGCTCGTCTAAATTAATCACTAAATGTTGGCAATATTGATGTAGGCTTAATTTAGAATCGGTGTAATGCTCAAAACTTTGGTACCGATCAAGATGATCAGGGGTGATATTAAGCACAACACCTGTTATTAAATTCAGATGATGAGTGTAATCTAGTTGATAACTGGACAATTCCAATACGTAATACGCTATTTTTTCATCCAAACAATCCAGTGCAGGCGTGCCAATATTACCACCCATGGCAACTTGTATGCCTGCATCAGCAATCATTTGTGTTAATAATTGTGTGACTGTTGATTTGCCATTAGAGCCAGTGATGCCAATAATAGGTGCTTTGGCAAACCTTGAGAATAACTCTATATCACTAGCAATGGGGATATTTTGCTGTTTTGCCCAAACGACAATGGACTCGTTTTGGGCAATGCCAGGAGAGATGAAAATTTCATCAACTTTTTTTAATAAATTTAATGTCCATGCCCCAAGAATGGGGGGTGGTTTTAAAAATTCATTGGTGTATTTGGGCAACAAAGGTGGACTGGTACGGCTGTCAGCAATCTTGTAATCAATATTTTGTGCTGATAGAAAACGAGCAATTGAAAGCCCTGTTTTTCCTAAGCCTAAAACCAATTTCATGTGTTTATTTTCGGTATAAAATGATTGCATTGTACACTTCTAAATACGAGGCATAATCATGAGTATAAACGTCAACACCCAAGCACATGGCATTAGCATTAATAGCGTTTTAAAAAATACCTACCAATTACTTTCTGCAACTTTATTATTTAGTGGGCTTATGGCTTATCTTGCCCTGTCTTTAAACCTGCCACATTTTGGTCTTTTAATCACCCTTGGTGGTTATTTTGGCTTACTGTATTTAACCAACAAACTCAAGAGTTCAAGTTACGGAATTTTAGCAGTATTCGCATTAACAGGCTTTATGGGGCTGACATTAGGTCCTATTATTGGCGCTTATACAACCGCTTTTTCAAATGGCTCTGAACTGATTGCAATGGCAATGACAGGCACGGGGCTTATTTTCTTGTCCTTGTCTTTTTATGCCATTACCTCGGGCAAGGATTTTAGTTTTTTATCTGGCTTTTTAACAGCAGGTATTGTTGTGGCATTCTTAGCAGGTATTGCCGCTTATTTCTTTGCTATGCCAGCATTATCACTGGCGGTATCTGTGGCGTTTATTTTACTAATGAGTGGTTTGATTTTATTTGAAACTTCAAATATTATCCGCGGTGGTGAGACAAATTACATCATGGCAACGGTAACACTGTTTATTTCAATTTATAACTTATTTTTAAGTTTATTGCAATTGTTAGGTGTGTTTTCTGGCGAAGACTAATTGACTAACACAAAATTAATGTGATTGATAGTGAGGGCTATCGGGCTAATGTTGGTATTGTTATTACTAATGACAAACAACAAGTACTTTTAGCCAAACGCTCTAAACAAGATGCTTGGCAATTGCCACAAGGTGGTATTGACTTTGGTGAGAGTGAGTTGAATGCACTTTTTCGAGAGCTTAATGAAGAAATTGGCCTATCCGCTGAGCACGTGAGTGTTCTTGCCAAAACACCTAAATGGCTGCGTTATGATTTGCCCGATTATTACATTAAGCGTCAACAAAAGCCTATGTGCATTGGTCAAAAACAAGTTTGGTTTTTGTTACGCCTTGTCTCAGATGAAAATAACATCAAACTAGACACTCATGCACAAGTAGAATTTGATGATTGGACATGGGTGGATTATTGGCGCCCTATTGAAGATGTGGTTGATTTTAAAAAACCAATTTATGAAGATATGCTAAAAGCCTTAGCGCCTGTACTTTTTAATAATCAGCACAAAATTCCTAATCAATACTTGCGTCCACTTAAATGTTCAGCGATTGTTTTAGGCAAATAAACCGCCACCCCGTTCAATAACTCTATATATAAACATCCTATTGGTATAATGCCTTTTTAATTTTGAGACCTCTTTTATATATATAAATAGGAATTTTACTTATGAATATTGGAATTTTAGGGCTGGGCACTGTCGGTGGCGGCGTGGTGAATGTGTTAAACAAAAACCAAGCGCAAATTATGCGCCGATCTGGCGATGGTATTAAGGTCACTCATGCGGCTGTAAGAGACACAACCCAAACGCGCATTTGCCCTACTGAGCATATTAAACTAACTCAAGACCCATTTGAGATTGTGAATAATGATAAGATTGATGTTGTTTTAGAATTAATAGGTGGCACAGTCCTGGCTAAAAATTTGGTCGAACAAGCCATTAAAAATGGCAAACATGTTGTCACCGCTAACAAAGCTTTAATTGCTACACATGGCAATGAACTACTAGCCTTAGCAAAAGATAACAACACGCATCTTTTATTTGAAGCGGCTGTTGCTGGCGGCATTCCTATTTTAAAATCTTTAGAGCAAGGTTTAAGCGCCAATCAAATTGAATTGGTTGTTGGCATTATTAATGGCACAAGCAACTTTATCCTAACTGAAATGCGTAACAAAGGTAGAGACTTTGGAAGTGTTCTTAAAGAGGCGCAAGCACTGGGCTACGCTGAGGCTGATCCTACTTTTGATGTAGAAGGTATTGATGCGGCACATAAATTAGCCATTCTCGCCTCAATGGCATTTGGCTGTAAGTTACAATTTAATCAAGTTTCAACACAAGGTATTAGCAAAATCAGTGGGGAAGACATTGCTTTTGCAACACAATTGGGTTATACCATTAAACACCTAGGCATTGCTAAAAAATTAGATGGCAAATTACAAATGCGTGTGCACCCAACTTTAGTGCCTAAAGCCCATCTACTATCCAATGTTGACGGGGTTATGAACAGTGTATTGGTTAAAGGCAATGCAGTTGGTGAAACGCTTTATTATGGCGCTGGTGCAGGCTCTGAAGCAACGGCAAGTAGTGTTATTGCTGATTTGGTTGATATTATCAAAGGCACTGTAAATCATGATATCTTGGGCTGGCAATCATTAATAGACATTCCAAATTGCAAAACTGATGACATTGAAAGCGTTTTCTACTTGTGTTTATTAACCGCTGATAAGCCGGGCGTTTTGGCAGACATTACGGCAACTTTAGCCAATCATAATATTAGTGTAGAGTCCGTTATACAAAAGCAAATTGACCAGAAAAATAATGCACACATCGCCATTATTACCAATTTTATCAAAACCAGTGAACTGAACAAGGCAGTGGTAGAAATTCAGACCCATGACTACGTTCAAGAAGATGTTAAAATTATCTCTGTTGAGATGCTTAATTAAGGAAAAAAAATAATGAGATATACAGGCTTAATTGAACACTATAAAGACAGACTTCCTGTCAGTGATGACACCAAAATTATTAGCCTAGGTGAGGGAAACACACCACTCATTCGTCTTCAAAATATACCCAAGGAGTTGGGTAAAAATGTTGATATTTACATCAAATACGAAGGCTTAAACCCGACAGGCTCGTTTAAAGACCGCGGTATGACCTTGGCAGTTACCAAGGCAGTTGAATCTGGCTCTAAAGCAATTATTTGCGCCTCTACAGGCAACACCTCAGCATCCGCTGCGGCTTACGCTGCGCGTGCTGGTATTAAAGCATTTGTACTGATTCCTGAAGGAAAAATTGCACTGGGTAAGTTGGCTCAAGCAATGATTCATGGTGCTGTTATTATTCAAATCAAAGGTAACTTTGACGATGGCATGCGTTTGGTTAAAGAGGTGGCTGAACATGCACCTGTATCAATTGTTAATTCAATCAACCCATTTCGTCTGCAAGGGCAAAAAACCGCTGCCTTTGAAATTATAGAAGAACTTGGCTACGCACCAGATTATCACTGCCTACCTGTGGGCAACGCTGGAAATATCTCAGCACACTGGATGGGATATACAGAATATCATAAAGAGGGCAAAGCAAACAACACACCTAAAATGCTCGGCTATCAAGCTTTAGGCTCTGCGCCTTTTGTTAAAGGCGCAATGATAAATAACCCCGAAACCATTGCAACCGCCATTCGTATTGGTCACCCACAAAACTGGGATTTAGCCCACAAGGCTGAAAAAGAATCAGGTGGCTGGTTTGATGCATTAACCGATGAGGAAATTTTAAGTGCACAAAAATTACTCACTGAAAAAGAAGGTATTTTCTGCGAACCCGCTTCAGCAACCTCACTAGCAGGCGCAATGCGTGACATTAAAAATGGCAAAATAGCAAACGACTCTAAAATCGTCTGCACTTTAACAGGTCATGGCTTAAAAGACCCTGACACAGCAATCTCACAATGTACCAATCAAATGATTAACATTAACCCGGTGATGATTGAGGTCAAAGACGCTATTTTAAATAATATATAAAAAGAATTATGAAAATTAAACTAAAAAATCTTGGAATAATAAAGCAAGCAGAGTTTGAAGTGGGTGATTTGACTATCGTTTGTGGCAAAAATAATACAGGGAAAACTTACACAACCTATTCTTTATTTGGTTTTTTAAATTCAAAAAATGATTTTTTACAAATAGATGTTACGGATTCTTATGTTGAAGACTTATTACGCAATGGCAGTATATCCATCAATTTAACACATTACACAACTCAAATTAATGATATTTTGCGAATAGCATGTCAAAAATACAGTAAACAATTATCAGATATTTTCGCTTCAAAAGAGGGTTTGTTTCGGACCTCTAAATTTGATATTGAAGTAACTAAAAAACCATCTTTAGAAAAAGAATTTAAGCAGACCGTTGGAAGTGGTGAAGGTGAAATGTTTTCTTTAATCAAAGAAAAAAATGATAATGACTTGTTAATTTCCTTATTAGGTAAAGATAAAATAACATTTCCACATCATTTTATTAAAAATATTATTGCAAATTCTATTATTGAAATTTTGTTTGATGATTTATTACCAAATGTCTTTATCGCAAGTGCAGAACGAACAGGTGCGGCAATTTTTAAAGATGAGTTAGATTTTGCTCGCACGCGTTTATTAAAAGAAATGCACAAAAATAAAGAAATAGATCCGATGGAATTATTGTTTAATAATTACCATGATTACGCCCTTCCAGTTGAAAAAAATGTAGATTTTCAGAGAAAATTACCAAATATATCCAAAAAAGACAGTTTCATCACAAAACAACATCCTGACATTCTAAATAAATTTAATAGTATTCTTGGTGGTAAATACCAATTAGATAAAAACGATAATCTGAATTTTCATCCAAAAGGATCAAGAATAAAACTAGAAATGGGAGAAAGCTCTAGTGCAGTGCGTTCATTGCTAGACCTTGGTTTTTATATAAAACATGTTGCAAAGCCAAATGATTTACTCATTATAGATGAGCCAGAATTAAATTTACACCCTGAAAATCAACGCCTTATTGCCCAAATATTAGCCAACTTAGTTAATGCAGGCATCAAGGTATTTATCACAACCCATAGTGATTATATTATCAAAGAATTCAGCACTTTAATTATGCTTAACTCTAAGGATGAAGATGTCTTTTTAAAAACAATTGCTGAACAGGAGGGATACACCCCTAATGATTTATTAACATCTCAACAAGTTAAAATGTATGTCGCCAAAAAAGCATTAGTAAAGTTAGATGGTAACAGTAGAAAAACTCGGAACAACACTCTAACCTCAGTAAAAATAGATGATAAATCAGGAATTGGAAATAGTGGCTTTGATAGCACCATCGATAAAATGAATGGAATACAAGAAAGTATCATTTGGCAATAAAAATGGATGATTTTGAGTTATTGAAAAAAATATTTGGCGACAAATTAATAAAATCGAAAGAAGGGGAATATGGTAAGCCCTGTATAAAGTTAGAAGAGATTGAGTCTGAACCTAAATATTCAATAACCGTTAGACAAACTCCGCAAGATGCTATTGCTATTAAAACAGACCATTTTCCAGATTTAAATTTTTTTTTCAAGTGCTCTAGTGACATAGGTCAATGTAAACGTGCAGATTTTGTTATTATTGCTATTGCTGATAAGAAGTTAATTTTTATTGAATTGTGTCAAGCAAAAAAACAAGCAAAAGAAGTTGAACAACAATTGAAAGGCGCACAATGCGTTATAGAATATTGTCGCAGTGTTGGTAATAAATTTTACGACTGCAAATCTTTCTTAGAGGAATATTCTCCCTATTTTGTTAGTATTTACAATATTGGTGTTAGTAAAAAAAGCAATAATAAAGCAAGGAATACAATAAATAATACACCAGATAAATTCCTTCAAATGAATGCACCACATCACTTGGAATTTAACGCCTTATGTCGCAAAAAATAACATATCAAACCATAGAACAAACCATTGGCAATACGCCTTTAGTCAAACTTAAGCGGCTCAATCCTAATCTATCAAACACTATTTTACTCAAATTAGAAGGTAACAACCCTGCAGGTTCGGTTAAAGATAGAGCGGCGCTGAATATGGTTGTAAGCAGTGAAAAGCGAGGTGAAATATCCCTAGGTGACACCTTAATTGAAGCCACTAGCGGCAATACTGGTATTGCACTCGCCATGGTAGCAGCCATTAAAGGTTATAAAATGATTTTGATTATGCCTGATCATCTTTCACAAGAAAGGCGTGATGCCATGAGTGCTTATGGCGCTCAACTTATCTTAGTTACTAAAGATGAAGGCATGGAAGGTGCTAGAGACTTGGCTGATAAAATGGAGAAACAAGGCAAAGGCAAACAGCTTGACCAATTTTCTAACCCAGACAACCCAAACGCTCACATTAACGCAACTGCGCAAGAAATTTGGCAAGATACACAAGGAGCAATCACTCATTTTGTCTCTGCCATGGGAACGACTGGTACGATTATGGGTGTATCAGATAGCTTGAAGGCAAAAAAACCAGCGGTTCAAATTATTGGCGTACAACCTGAAGATGGTGCGCAAATTGCTGGCATTCGCCGTTGGCCAAAGGAATATTTACCAAAATTTTTTGACCGCTCTAAGGTCGACATCATTATGGATATCTCACAAATCTTAGCAGAACAAACCACACGAGACTTAGCCACACAAGAGGGTATTTTTGCTGGCGTATCTTCTGGTGGTGCTGTATCGGTGGCTATTGAATTATCCAAACAAGTCAATAATGCCACCATTGTTACCATTGCTTGCGACCGAGGAGACCGTTACTTATCAACTGGATTGTTTAATAAAAATGAATAAAGAACAGGTAAGAACTAGTACATTAATAAAGCTAGTGGCTGAGATGGTGGAAACCCATGAAAAATATGCCAATCAGCAAGGAGAGAATTTTAATATTTTTAGAATTTTAAAGATGGAGCACTATGAAGTTAAGACACACTCTCGTTTTATTTATGAGTTGTTAGACCCTAAAGGCTCACATGGGCAAAATGATATTTTCCTAAAAAGTTTTGCAAAGAAAGTTTTAAAAAGTAAAGATTTTAACACTGCTAAAAATCCTAAAAGAGAAGACCCAACAGATGAAAATCGCCGAATTGATTTTACCCTTGAAACAGACTCTGAGATTTTTGGTATTGAAATGAAAATTTATGCTGATGATCAAAATAATCAATTATTTGACTATGCTCAAGAGTTAAAAAAACGAGGAAAAGATGAGCAAGAAGTGAAAATGTTTTATTTAACCTTAGACGGCAAAAAGGCAAGTGCAGGAAGTAGTAAAGGTATTGAATACAAGCGTATTTCATTTAAAAAGGAAATTCTTAGCTGGATAAAAGACTGCACAAAACAATCAGCAGAAAAGTCAGTTTTAAGAGAAGCACTAATTCAATATAAAATTTTAATTGAAAAATTAACAGGACAAAACGAGGATTTGAACATGGATATTGTAGAAAAATTATTAGAAAACCCAAAAGGAACTTTGGCGATATATAATAATTTTGATGATTTTAGAATTAAAATATTTCAAGAATTTTATGAAAAAATAAAATCAGAATTTGAGAGTCCAAAGAATAAAGAAAAGATAGAGAATATAGAGAAAGGTTGGAATGTAGAAGAATTTAAAAAAAAATTATGTAAAAACAAGAGGCACCACCAACCTATAATTATTAGAAACCAAGATTGTGTTTTATATTTTACATTAGAATTCTACAAATTTGACTATTACCCTTATTATGGATTTTTTAAAGATAAACAATTGAAAAATTTAGATGAGGTTGACTTAACAAGAATTATAAAGGAAGAATTACAACCCTTAAAATTTACTGGGAAAAAACCTGATTCATCATCTTGCCTAACTTGGGATTATTTTTGTCTTGATAAGGGTAAGAATGGAGAAAAATGTTTGTCAGAAATGATTATTGAAGAAGGTTTAGAAAATTTAGCAAATAAATTTGTGGAAGATTTTATAGACTTTTTTGAAAATAATTTAAAGGCTGTTGTGAAAGTAAGTGAATATATTAAAAAAATTACGAGAATAATTGAATGAAAGAAAACTTAATCAATTAGAAACAAAAAGTCAACTCACTTTTTCTGAAAAATATTTGGCAAATGTTCTTTTTTACAGAAATAAAAAATGACAACCTTAATACAGTTAATAACGGTTCTATAGGATTGGTTTCAAAAAAATATGTATTAATTTGACTCTAAAAAGGTTTAACCACCACCAAAATCACAACACCTACCAGTATCAGCACAGGAAACTCGTTAAACTAACGATAAATACAATAATTTAAACCCAACACTTATCAACAAAACGTGCTTGCTGATATAATGCCTAATTTTTTGGACGGGGCTTAACATGAAAGATATTATTGAGCAAGCCTTTTGAAGATGGGACCAATATCAACCCAAAATCAGCCAGTACGGAAGTCAAACAAGCTGTTGCGGAAGTTGGTTTTTGTGAATAGGAACAATGGTGGTGAGGCCTGGCACGTACTCACATGACTGGTCATTATCAAGTCCAGCAAGAACATTTATGTTTGTCTGCTGCAAACCATAGGTCAAACCACCAATGCCACAAAATAAGTCAATTGCTTCCATTTTCACGATTAATACAGCCAATTAAATTAAAGAATAAAAAAATGGTATTTTCTATAATAATCAAAAGCCAAGTTGCTCGAATGAATTTTTGATTTTGTTTTGTAGCGCCTCTGTGTCGCCAAAATTTAGCGAGTCTTTAATTTTATCTAAGTTAAATTTTTCTTTAATATTATCAACCCCAAATTTACGCATTAGGGTTTCTTTAATTTCTTTCTCGCCCAATTCAATGCCTTCTTTCTCTAGGGCATCTTTTAGATTTTTAAACGTAACCTTCATCAATTCTTGACCCACTTGGCTAAATGCAATACCGCTGTCGCCACCGAATTTTTGAAGGTTAATGTTAGGCACTTTGATGGTTTCTTTAAGCCACTTTGTGTCAATTTTTAACGTGGTGTTAATGACATTAAACTGGTTAATCTTAATTTTTTTATTATCAGCACTCTGAACCTCTTCAGATGAAGTAGTGCTACCACTCGTTTTATCTAAGTTGTCAATCAGTGTAACTAAATTCAGGTTGTCCTTATTTTGCTCCAAAACAAAACGCATACCATCAAAAGACAACTCATCAATAACAATCAGATCTAAGGTGCTTTCATCGCTTATCTTTAATGAAAAATGATCTAAAGAAAAGGCATTTTTGTTGTTAAAATTTGGCGGGTTTTGCACTTCAATAAAATCAATATTTAAATACTTATCTAAAAAACTGGTGCTAAATTGGCTAATGGTTACTGGTGTTTTGAGTAAATTTTGTGCGTATTGTTGTGCATATTTTTTACCCATTGGGTCAATAAGCGTCACAATAAGAACTAAAACAATCATCAAACCTATTAAAAAATACCCTATTTTTTTCATTTCTCTCTCCTAAGAATTAATAAATATCGCCTACCCAAGACTTCTGGAACGCATAACGGCTGAATGTCTATTCCATGAGGTAATGTCTCTTGTTGAAAGCCCGCTCCTTTCATCAGCAAGTATTCGCCATTATCGCATAATAAATGTTGTGTCAATTTCAATATTTTTTCAACCTCTGAAAAAGCTCTTGAAATAATCTGTCCAAAGCAAAACTCAACTTGATAATTTTCTACCCTATTGTTAACCACATTAAGATTTTTCAATTGTAGTTGGGTTTTGGCAAATTGCATAAAACGACATTTTTTACCAACCGAATCAAGCACAGTAACTGAAAGTTCGGGCCTTATAATGCTAATCACAATGCCTGGCAGACCCGCACCAGAGCCGACATCTAATAAAGGCTTATCTTTAATATACGCAATGACTGATAAGCCATCTAATAAATGCTTGTAAATGCCTTGCTCCATGGTTCTGATGGCGCTTAGATTGTAGGTCTTATTCCACTTAATAATCAACTCAAGATAGTTTATCAATTTGCTGATTTGTTCACTTTCAAGCTTAATACCCATCAAGCTGGCGCCTTTGATTAACAACGTTTCAGAATTCATTTTGACTGATATGTTTTTAAATAAACCAACAAGATGGAAATAGAAGCAGGGGTAACACCTTGGATACGGCTTGCTTGACCAATGGTCTCTGGCTTGTGCAGTTCAAGTTTTTGTCTGACCTCAGCAGAGAGTGCTCTAATTGAATTGTAATCTATATCTGCAGATAATGTTGTATTTTCATTCTTGCGGTATTTTTCAATTTCCTCTAATTGGCGCTTAATGTAACCGGCATATTTAATTTGATTTTCAACCGCATTAATTAAAGTAGTATCCGTTAAAAACGGTTTACCAGATTCGATTTGGCTTAATATTTGATAATCAACTTTAGGTCGTTTAAGCAGTTCAAGTAAAGAATATTCATGGTTTAAATTTTGATTTAAAACTACGCCAGCTTGGGTGTCGTTCACTTGTATCCAAGTATTTTTAAGACGGTTTTTTTCTTGTGCAATAGTCTCATATTTAACTTGAAAAGACTGCCAACGCGCCTCACTAATCAACCCAAGTTCTTTAGCCTTAGGTGTCAGGCGTTCGTCTGCATTATCCTCTCTTAATAACAAGCGATATTCAGCACGCGAGGTAAACATTCGATAAGGCTCATTAGTACCTTTGGTAATCAAATCATCCACCATAACGCCAATATAGGACTCATCGCGTTTTGGCAGCCAAGCATCTTTTTCTAATGTGGCACATGCCGCATTAATGCCTGCCAACAATCCTTGGGCTGCGGCTTCTTCATAGCCTGTAGTGCCATTAATTTGCCCAGCAAAATATAGCCCTGAGATTTTCTTAACTTCCAGCGTTTGTTTGAGTCCTCTGGGGTCAAAAAAATCATATTCAATCGCATAACCTGGACGTATGATTTGTGCATTTTCAAAACCCTTAATTGAATGAACAAAATCTAGTTGCACCTCATAAGGCAACGATGTAGACACCCCATTTGGATAAACCTCATTGGTACTCAATCCCTCAGGCTCAACAAAAATTTGATGTGAATCACGATCACTAAAACGCACCACCTTGTCTTCAATTGATGGGCAATATCTAGGGCCAATGCCTTCAATATTGCCAGTAAACATGGGCGAGTCTTTTAATCCAGCACGAATAAAATCATGGGTTTTTTCGTTAGTATGCGTGATATAGCAAGGAATTTGTCTTGGATGGTCTTCTTTAACACCCATGAATGAAAACGTCGGCAGTGGTGTGTCCCCTGATTGTGTTTGCATGAGGGAATAATCCAACGTTCTGCCGTCTAGTCTTGGCGGTGTGCCTGTTTTTAACCGACTAACGCCTAAATTATAGGTTCGCAATTTTCTTGACAAAGCGTTTGATGGCGCATCCCCTGCACGACCACCTTGAAAATTACACTGTCCAATATGAATAACACCGCCCAAAAAAGTACCTGATGTAAGAATGACCTTATCCGCCATAAAGGCAAGTCCCATCTGAGTCACTACGCCTTTAATTTGATCATGCTCAATGATTAAATCATCAACCGCCTGTTGAAACAAAGACAGATTATCTTGATTTTCTAAAGCATAACGAATCTGCGCCTTATACAAAACACGATCAGCTTGTGCACGAGTCGCACGCACTGCAGGACCTTTTGAAGAATTCAGTGTGCGAAATTGTATCCCAGATTTGTCAATCGCACGTGCCATAACACCACCCATCGCATCAATTTCCTTAACCAAATGCCCCTTACCAATCCCACCAATTGCAGGATTGCAACTCATTTGCCCAAGGGTTTCAATGTTATGAGAAATCAGCAACGTAGTAACACCCATACGAGCACTCGCAAGCGCTGCTTCTGTGCCAGCATGCCCCCCACCAATTACAATCACTGAATAATGCACCAAAATTTTTCCATTCAACAAACAGCAAATTATTCCTTATTAGGAAAAAGCCATTTAGAGGCTATATGAAATACACCAAGAATATTTGCAGTTGTCGTACTTAGTAAAGCTATTAGAACTAAATAATCAAGTTGAAAGTAGTGCTTGTTTCCAATCAATAATAACAACACCAAAATAATATAAACACAGATAGCAATAAATAATTTTTTATATACCTTAACCAAAAGAGTGTGTTTATCTTTTTGATGCTTTAAATCTTGTTTTTTCCTCCTAGAATCTAAAGACTTACCAAGATCTTGATCTTGATCTTTTTTTTTAGGCTTTATATTTAAAGATTTTTGTCTTTTTTCTATAAATTCATTAAAATTATTGCTATCCATATCTATACAACTTAAATATGATTATCTTTATAGAATTTATATATATCATCAGCAGGGATTACGCCATATTGATTATAACCCCAAGTTTCACGCCAAGGTGTTCCATCTTGATGGGTTAAATCTGATAATTGCATGCCACTATATTGTTTATAATTATTGTACACAGCTTGGATAATCGCCGAACTGCCCTTATCAAACTTATCATTAAGATTATCACTTTCTATTTTTTCTGTTACTTCACTAGAACCGTACTTTTGCAATTCTTTATAAAGTTCTGGCACCACAGGTCCAAAATTCCAAGCTCTTGTATCCTCATAGTATAATTTTGTATCTCTAAGCGCTAAATTAAATCCATGTGCAATATAAACCATCTTTTGTAATTGCATATTAGTTAAACAATTATCTTTTTTGGCCAAATCAATAAATTTATTAGCAACATCTATTACTGAATAAACCATATATTTCCCCTAATTAGGTACGCATGTGCTACCATAAGTGTAATCACTCACGACAAACCTTTACAATCTCAAAGCTATTTCACTTGAGCATCCAATTCACCAGACAAATATTTTTGACTCATGGTGTCTAATGAAGACACAGTGATTTTATCAGCATTGCCTGCTGAACCAAATGCTTCAAAACGTGCCGCACAAATATCACTCATTGCATTGGTTGCTTCTTTTAAGAATTTACGTGGATCAAAGTTTGATGTATTTTCAATTAAATGTCTGCGAACTGCACCTGTTGATGCCATGCGTAAATCGGTGTCAATATTAACCTTACGCACGCCGTGCTTGATGCCTTCTTGAATTTCTTCTACAGGAACGCCATAAGTTTGACCCATGTCACCACCAAAATCGTTAATAATTTTTAACCAATCTTGTGGTACTGAAGAAGAGCCGTGCATAACCAAATGCGTATCTGGAATGCGTGCATGGATTTCTTTAATTCTATCAATACGCAACACATCGCCTGTTGGCTCTTTGGTGAACTTATATGCACCATGTGAGGTGCCAATAGCGATTGCCAGTGCATCAACATTGGTTGCTTTAACAAAATCAACAGCCTCTTCAACTGAAGTTAATAGCATGTCTAAATCTAATTTACCTTCAGCGCCATGACCATCTTCTTCACCCATCATGCCAGTTTCTAATGAACCTAGGCAACCTAACTCACCTTCAACGGAAACACCACCTGCGTGTGCCATCTTAACAACTTCCTTAGTAACCGCAACATTGTACTCAAATGAAGCAGGTGTTTTACAGTCTGCTTCAAGAGAGCCATCCATCATCACCGATGAAAAACCCGATTGAATTGAACGCAAACAAACAGATGGCTCAGAGCCATGGTCTTGATGCATAACCACTGGAATGTGTGGATACATTTCGGTTGCTGCTAAAATTAAATGGCGCAAAAACGGCTCACCTGCATAGCCTCTTGCACCAGCAGAACCTTGCATAATAACAGGACTGTTGGTTTTATCTGCAGCTCGCATAATGGCATGGACCTGCTCCATATTGTTAACATTGAACGCTGGCATGCCGTAACTGTTGACTGCCGCATGGTCTAATAATTCTCTTAATGAAATTAACATATTTTTCTCCTTTTTAAGTTGTTAAAGTTTAGCATCTTACTGTTTAATAATTACGATTATTTTAATACTCTGAATCACCCACTGTCAAAATTTTCATCAAATTCGTACCGCCAGACTTATTTTTATACATGCCTTTGGTCAGTACAACAATGTCGCCATCATTGATAAAACCGCCAACTTGTAAGCATTTAATGGTAGATTTGTTTATCTTAACCCAGTCTTTTTTGGTTGGTAAAAAACAGGGGTGAACCCCTCTATAAAGCGTGGTTCTTCGCAAGGTTGATATTTTATCAGACATTGCCACAATAGGAATGTCTGAACTAATTCTTGACATCCACATAGCAGTTTTACCACTTTCTGTTAAAGTCGCAATTACTTTGGCGCCAATATGATTAGCAGCATACATCGCACTCATAGCAATGGTTTCATCAATATAAGTGAAGGTTTTATTAAGACGATGATAAGAGACTTTGGCAATGGGGTTTTTTTCAGCCTCAAGACAAACATTGTGCATGGTTTTAACAGCATTTTCAGGAAAATCACCCGCTGCCGTTTCAGCTGAAAGCATCACCGCATCAGTGCCATCTAATACTGCATTAGCAACATCAAAAACCTCAGCACGGGTTGGGATTGGATTGGTAATCATTGATTCCAACATTTGTGTTGCAGTGATGACAATTCGATCATTTGATCTGGCCAATTTGATTAAGCGTTTTTGTTGTGCAGGTAATTGTGCATCACCAATTTCAACACCTAAATCGCCACGTGCGACCATAATACCTGCCGACTCTTTGATGATATCCAAAATGACACCCTCCACTAAAGACTCAGCACGTTCAATTTTTGAAATCACACCCGCATCACAACCCGCCTGCTTTAATAATTGCTTAGTTTTACGCACATCATCACCACTAACTGGGAATGATAAAGCCACATAATCTGCTTTGGCTTTTGCTGCAATTAGGATGTCTTTTTTGTCTTTTTCAGTCAGTGCATTAGCAGACAAGCCACCACCACGAAGATTAATGCCTTTTTTGTCTGACAAAACACCACCTTGTGTCACAATGGTATTAATTTTATTATCTTTAATATCAGTGACTTCTAGCATTATTTTTCCGTCATCCAATAATAAAATATGACCAACTTGCACTTCTTGTGGTAATTTTTTATACGTAATACCCACCGAATGTTGATTGCCTAAATTCTCACCCAAGTCAGCATCAAGTGTAAAAGAATCGCCATTATTCAACTGGATTTTCATGCCATTTTTGAAAGTAGCAATACGGATTTTAGGACCTTGAAGATCCATCAAAACACCCACATAAGCCTGATTGGCTTGCGCCCAAGTACGTACTGCCTTTACTCTGTTTAAGTGTTCTTGTTCTGAGCCATGTGAGAAGTTAATGCGCACAACATTAACACCTGCTCCAAGAATGCTGTCTAACACACCTTCTTTGTCCGTTGCAGGACCAAGTGTGGCTAATATTTTAGTTCTTCTAGGCAAAATCTACACCCGCAGCCCTTTGTTCTAAAATTTCTACTGCTGGCAATGTTTTGCCTTCTAAAAATTCTAAAAATGCACCACCACCTGTTGAAATATAGCTTATTTTGTCTTCAATGCCGTATTTATCAACGGCTGCTAATGTATCACCGCCACCAGCAATTGAAAATGCATCAGACTCAGCAATTGCCTTGCCTAGTGTCTTGGTGCCACCAGCAAATTGATCAAATTCAAACACGCCAACTGGACCGTTCCACACAATCGTGCCTGCGTTTTTCATAATCTCAGCCAACTGCTTAGCAGACTCAGGTCCAATATCAAAAATCATATCATCATCAGCAACATCAGTAGATGCTTTGGTCTGCGCCTCAGCAGTTTCTGAAAACTCCTTGCCACAAACCACGTCTGTTGGTACTGGAATTTCACAATATTCCATGAGTTTTTTGGCCGTTGGAATTAAATCATGTTCACATAAAGATTTGCCCACGTTAAGACCTTGAGCTGCAATAAAGGTATTAGCAATACCGCCACCTACAACCAACTGATCCACTATTTTGGATAAAGACTCAAGCACGGTCAATTTTGTTGAAACCTTAGAGCCACCAACAATCGCAACCATTGGACGCTTAGGATTATCCAATGCCTTGCCAAGTGCATCAAGCTCGCCTGATAATAATGGACCAGAGCAAGCAACAGGCGCATATTTAGCAACCCCATGAGTAGAGGCTTGAGCACGATGTGCGGTGCCAAACGCATCCATTGCGAAAATATCACATATGGCTGCCATACGTTTAGATAGGTTGTTGTCATTGGACATTTCACCAGCATTAAAGCGTACGTTTTCGCAAAGTACCACTTCTCCACCGTTCATTTGGACACCATCCAGCCAATCTTTTTCTAAACGAACCGTGATATTTAGTAACTCACTTAAACGATCTGCAACAGGTTGCAGGCTAAACTCATCACTCGAATCACCCTCAATTGGGCGACCACGATGTGACATTAACATGACTTTAGCGCCTTGTTTGATTGCCATTTGAATGGTTGGCAGGGAGGCTTTGATACGCTTATCACTGGTAACAACACCATCTTTAATAGGTACATTAAGATCTTGACGAATCAACACTCTTTTTGAACTTAAGTCTAACTCTGATAAATTAATCACTGACATACTTTTCTTTCCTTAATTTTGTATTTTTTGCTATCTAATATAGTGAATATAACCGCAACCAAGCTAACTATTAACACGATAGCTAGAAAAATACCACCAACCATTTTTGCCTATATCATGCATCTTTCCAACAAACACTGCAACGCCTGAGACAAGTGTATGGCAAGAAACATTGCGTTAAAAAACCCATATCAACATTATCAGCAATCAAGCTCCAAAGCATTATCAATAAACCAATTGAGAGAAATAACACATAAAACCAATATTCAGCTCGCTACGCTTGACCATTGAAATCTGAGTATTTTCTAAATGCTTTTAAGTGCCATTTCACTAAAAGATATTCAAAAAAACACTATAAAAATAGTTATTCGTTTTTATTTAGGCGATATGCTCAACTAAACGCAACATATTGCACGTGTAACCATACTCGTTATCATACCAAGACACCACTTTAACAAACGTATCATCCAATGCAATACCTGCGCCAGAATCAAAAATTGAAGAAGCGCTAAAACCACGGAAATCACTTGATACAACTAAATCTTCAGTGTAGGCTAATGTGTCTTTCATGGCGCCTTGCGAAGCTTCTTTCATGGCGTCACAAATTTGCTCATAAGTAGCACCCTTGTTTAACTCGCAAGTTAAATCAACCACTGACACATCAACCGATGGAATGCGAAATGCCATGCCTGTTAATTTGCCATTAAGTTCTGGCAATACAATACCTACTGCTTTAGCAGCACCTGTTGATGAAGGAATGATATTCTCAAACACGCTACGACCACCTCTCCAGTCTTTCATTGAAGGACCATCAACCGTTTTTTGTGTTGCTGTTGATGCATGAACTGTCGTCATTAAACCGCGCTTTAAGCCCCAATTATCATTAATCACTTTAGCGATTGGCGCAAGACAATTTGTAGTACAAGATGCCGCTGAAATGATGGCTTGACCTACATATTTGGTGTGATTTACACCATATACAAACATTGGTGTGTCATCTTTAGATGGTGCTGATTGAACCACTTTTTTTGCACCTGCATCAATGTGCGCTTGACAAGATTTTTCAGTTAAGAAAAAACCTGTGCAGTCAATGACGACATCTACATCAATATCACCCCATGCAAGATCAGCAGGATTGCGCTCAGCTGACAGGCGAATTTTTTTGCCATTAATGACAAAATTATCTCCATCAACTGCAATATCACCATCAAAACGACCGTGAGCCGTATCATATTTGAGCATATATGCCAAGTAATCATTGTCTAATAAGTCGTTAATACCGACCACTTCTAGTTCTGTAAAATCCTTTGCAATTGCACGAAACACCATGCGACCAATACGACCAAAACCATTAATACCTACTTTTATTGCCATTTTCTTACTCCTTTTTTTGCTTTATTATATTATGCCATTTAGGCATAAACCTCATTAAAAACACTAAAAAATTACCAGTAACTTTCACCGTGTTTAAATTTATTATTTAACCAATAAGGGCTTTTGCTTTTGCAGTGACGTTATCTATTGTAAAGCCAAATGCTTTAAATAATTGATCCGCTGGTGCAGACTCGCCAAAACTTGTCATACAAACCACATCACCATCCAAACCTACATATTTGTACCACCCATCACCAACACCTGCCTCAATCGCAAGACGCTTAACGCCTGGGGTTAAAACTGAATCTTTATAAGCTTGATCTTGATCATCGTAAGCATTTGTACAAGGCATTGAAACCACACGAACCTTAGCCTCCATTGCATTTGCTGCTTCAACCGCTAAACCTACCTCAGAACCCGTTGCAATAAAGATAATATCGGCCACACCTTCACAATCTTTAAGAACATAACCACCTTTTTCAATATTTGCCACTTGTTCAGAAGTTCGTGCCATGGCTGTTAAAGTTTGACGTGAGAAAACCAACCCTGTTGGTGCATTATCTCTAAGCATCGCCATTTTCCAAGATACCGCTGATTCAACTGCGTCACAACCTCTCCAAGATTGAAAATTAGGAATCAATCGCATAGTTGCCAATTGTTCAACCGGCTGATGTGTTGGTCCATCCTCACCCAAACCAATAGAGTCGTGGGTATAAACATAAATCGTGCCAATTTTCATCAGTGCTGACATGCGTAATGCATTACGCATAAATTCCATAAACATAAAGAAAGTTGCGCCATAAACCTTAAAACCACCATGAAGCACCATACCATTCATCATATGCGCCATGCCAAATTCACGCACACCCCAAGAGATATAGTTGCCATTCGCATTTTGTGCATTGACTTTAATAGTGCCTGACCAGTTAGTTAGGTTAGAGCCAGTCAAATCAGCAGAACCGCCAAACATTTCTGGCAATAATGGACCCATGGCTTCAATAGTGCGCTGAGAGGCTTGACGAGAAGCAATGTTGGGCATTTCATCTTGTGTTTTAGCAATAAATTTATCCATTTCAACTGCAAAATCAGCAGGCAAATCACCCGACATGCGACGCTCAAACTCAGCGGCATCTGCTGGAAACTCAGCCTTATAAGTTGCAAATTTAACATCCCAAGCCGATTCATCAGCGGCACCTTTTTCTTTATGATCCCATCCTGCATAAATGTCTGCAGGAATTTCAAATGGCGCAGAATCCCAACCCAACTCTTTGCGAGTTGCTACAATTTCATCATCGCCCAATGGCGCACCATGACAATTATGCGTGCCACGTAAATTAGGCGAACCAAAACCAATGGTTGTGCGTGTACAAATAAGCGAAGGCTTGGCGGTTTCAGCTTTGGCTGCATTAATTGCTGCATTAATTGCATCAACATCATGACCATCAACATCACGAACAACATGCCAACCATAAGACTCAAAACGACCTGCCACATCTTTTTCCATCCAATCAGAAATATGACCATCAATAGAGATGTCATTATCATCCCAAAAGGCAACCAATTTGCCAAGTCCCAACGTGCCTGCCATAGCGCAAGACTCATGAGATAAACCTTCCATTAAACAGCCATCACCCATAAATACATAGGTATTGTGGTCAACAATATCATGACCTAGTTTGTTAAATTGTACACCTAATGTACGCTCGGCAATTGCCATGCCAACCGCATTAGTAATACCTTGTCCTAATGGACCTGTTGTTGTCTCAATCCCATCTGCATAACCATATTCAGGATGTCCTGCAGTTTTGGCATGTAATTGGCGAAAATCTTTAATATCATCCATACTAAGGTCATAACCTGATAAATGTAGCAACGAATAAATCAGCATCGAGCCGTGTCCGTTTGATAACACAAAACGGTCACGATCGGCCCACTTAGCGTGTGTTGGGTTATACTTCAAATGATCATTCCAAAGTACCTGTGCAATATCTGCCATGCCCATTGGTGCGCCTGGGTGACCTGAATTTGCTTTTTGAACTGCATCCATGCTTAAGGCGCGAATGGCGTTTGCTAAATCTCTGCGTGATGGCATATAAAATTCCTTGAACGAAAACTCAGAGATTATACGCAAAAAATGATTAACTATCAAGGCGAGTGTAAGTCTTTGTTTTAACAAAATAATCACACCTTGGTGGCAGATAGCCTCTGCATATAATATCCTGCCACAACATCTACAAAACTGGCAAAAACCCTTCTAGCTAACGCAGAGATTGCCATGAAACCTCCCAAAGCAGTTAAAGAATAAAGAAGCGCTTATTAAATCACAAAAGCAAAAATTCAAACCCTTAAAATGGCGATTGTGTGTGGTTTGAGCGTTGTTAGTTCAAATACTTAAACTGGAACAACGTGGTGAAACTGGACAAGTGGCAAGATTTAAAATTTAAGTCAGTATTTTTTGGGTATCATGACCCTTTCAACTTTGCTACTTTTCTTGTGCCAACAAAATATATTTTTATTACTGGTGGTGTGGTTTCCTCTTTAGGAAAGGGCATTGCAAGTGCGTCACTGGCTTCAATTTTAGAATTACGTGGTTTGAACATTACCATGCTCAAACTTGACCCCTATATTAATGTTGACCCCGGCACCATGAGCCCATTTCAGCATGGTGAGGTTTTTGTCACTAATGATGGTGCTGAAACGGATCTTGACTTGGGTCATTATGAGCGTTTTATTCGTGCTCAATTGGGCAAGAAAAATAATTTTACCGCAGGTCGTGTGTATGAAAATGTCATTGAACGTGAACGTCGTGGTGAGTATTTAGGCGATACTGTTCAAGTTATTCCACACATTACTAATGAAATTAAGCGCTTGACTCAGGCAGGCGCACAAGGGGCTGATGTTGCTTTGGTTGAAATTGGTGGTACGGCAGGTGATATTGAGTCGCTACCATTTATGGAAGCAATTAGACAGATGGGCTTTGAACTAGGCCATGATAATGTGTTGTTTATTCATTTAACCTTGTTGCCTTATATTAAAGTAGCAGGTGAGTTAAAAACCAAACCAACTCAGCATTCTGTTAAAGAACTAAGAGGTATTGGCATTCAGCCCGATATTTTAATTTGTCGATCTGAGTATCCATTGCCAGACGCCGAGCGTGCTAAAATTGCACTATTTACCAATGTTGTGCAAGATTCTGTGTTTACCTCATTGGATGTTGATACGATTTATAAAGTGCCAAGAGCCTTGCACGAACAAGGTCTGGATGATGTGGTGGTGAAAAAATTATCACTAGATTGCAAGCCAACCGATTTGAGCGAGTGGGACAATGTGGTTGAGAAATTACAACACCCAAAATCTAGTGTTGATATTGCCATGGTAGGCAAATATATGGATTTGACAGAGTCTTACAAGTCTTTATCTGAAGCTTTAATTCACGCCAGCATACACACACACACCAAGGTTAACATTCATTATTTTGATTCTGAAGAAATTGAAAAAAATGGCACTGATTGCTTATCTGAGATGAGTGCGATTTTAGTACCAGGTGGTTTTGGTAATCGTGGTGTTGAAGGCAAAATTGCCACAGTTAAATTTGCTCGCAAAAACAATGTGCCTTATTTGGGTATTTGCCTTGGTATGCAGGTTGCTGTGATTGAATATGCGCGCAATATGGCGAATATGACTGATGCTAATAGTACAGAATTTAATGAAAATACGCTCTACCCCGTTATTGATTTAATAACAAAGTGGCAAGATGTGAGTGGACACAAACAAACTCGAAATAAAGACTCAGATTTGGGTGGTACAATGCGTCTTGGCGGTCAGGAGTGTGCTTTAGTTGAAGGTACTAATTCACAAAAAATTTATACTAAAGACATCATCATTGAGCGTCATCGCCATCGTTATGAAGTTAACAATTTATTAATTAAACAATTAGAATCGGCGGGTTTGAGCGTTTCTGGGCGTTCTATCGATGGTACTTTGGTTGAAATGGTTGAAATTAAAGATCACCCTTGGTTTGTGGCTTGTCAGTTCCATCCAGAATTCACCTCAAACCCGCGTGATGGGCATCCATTATTTGAAAGTTTTATTAAAGCTGCTAATAAAGCGCATGACCTTATTTTGTCTTAAGTCCCCAAAAACTCAAAACAATTCATAAAATAAGCAATGAAGACCACTGCACAACCCATCACAACTTATGGAACACATAGAACAGCGCCCTTTCCACCCAAAAACTCATCAAATAACTGGCTATTGCCCTCATTTTGGATGAAAAATGCACTATTTCCTGTGTTCTCTCTAAGTCACACTGGGTTATTAATGTAGTGGTCTCAATGATTGTTCTTAACGCTTTTTAACAAATTTCATTAAACGGCGCTTTTTGGCAATTTGCCTAGCGTTCAACACATTTTTTTTATCTTTAAAAGGGTTGTCGCCACTTTTGTATTTAATTTTGATAGGGGTATTGGTTAACTTTAAAGCATTAATAAAAAAGTTCTTTAAATAACGCTCATAGGCGTTTGGCACATTTTGTAGATGATTGCCATGAAAAGTAAACGTTGGCGGAAATACATCGGTTTGATTGACGTATTTAATTTTTAGCCTTTTGCCTTTAACAGGCGGTGGCTGATGACTTTGATTGGCCTTTTCTAAAATTTTATTCAATGCTGAGGTTGAATACTGCCTACCAGCGTTTTGATAAGATTGGTTGATGGGTGCAAATAATTTACCCACACCAGAGCCGTGTAGGGCAGAAATATAATGCACGCTGGCATAATTTACAAAACAAAGCTTAATCTCTAATTTGCGCTTAACTTCTTGCTTTTGATAATCATCCAAACCATCCCATTTGTTAATGACAATCAGTAATGCCCTACCTTTGTCTGCAATCATGCCCAATAGAGTTGCATCTTGCTCAGTCACCCCAGTTTGCGCATCTAGCACAAGAATGGCAACATGAGCCTTTTCCAAGGCGTCAATGGCTTTAATAATAGAGAATATCTCAACTTTTTCATGGGTTGAGCGTTTACGACGAATGCCTGCTGTATCAATGAGCGTATATTTTTGCCCTTCACGTTCAAAAGGGATATAAATACTATCGCGCGTGGTGCCTGGTAAATCAATTACCAGTACGCGTCTTTGCCCTAAAATACGGTTAATTAAAGTTGATTTTCCGACATTAGGTCTGCCAAGTACGGCTACGGCAATGCCTTCTACTGTTTTTGTCTCATTAGCGATGGCTTGAGGCAGTAGCGGTAGGGTGGTGTCAATTAAATCAGCAATGCCTTGACCATGTTCGGCTGAAATGAGCATAGGTTCACCTAATCCAAGTTCAAAGAATTCAGCGGCTAAAGTTGGGTTTAAACCTTCGGCCTTATTGCAAACTAAGATGATATTTTTTTTAAGTTTTCTAAGACGTGATGCGATTTCTAAATCAAGACCAATGACACCATCTTGACTGCTAACCATAAAATAAATAACGTCTGACTCTTTTAAAGCCTTCAGCACTTGAGCTTGAATACCACTGTCAACCAAATTGTCTTGATTGGTAAGTCCGCCTGTGTCAATGATTGTGGCAAAAGTTTGTGTGTCATCATCCAAAAGCACTTCTGTGTATTGACGATCGCGAGTTAATCCTTCAAAATCAGACACCAATGCTTGGCGCGAATGACTTAGGCGGTTAAATAATGTGGATTTACCAACATTGGTTCGCCCAACAAGGCAAATAATAGGTAAACCCATGGGTGATTAGTTAAGGTCGCTTAATTTAATTTTAATCAAATTTTGCAATCTGGAATTTTTAGAAATTTGATTTAAGGCTAATTCATAATGCTTTTTAGCATTGTCAACTTGATTGTCAGCCAAATAAATATCACCTTTAAGCTGATTGTACAAGCCGTCAAATGCACTATTAGGCACAGTGTTTAGCGCACTAAGTGCTTGTTCATAATGACCCATTTCTAAATGCAAACTGGCTATCCTCATATTGACAACTTTAGCAATAGAGACATTGCTTGCATGACTTAATGGGGTAAGGTATTCAAGTGCTTGCGTATAATTTTTATTAGTCACTGCATTTTTAGCTAGGATTAATGTTGCTTGGTCAAGATAACCACTATTCGCATGGTTATTTTTTAGTTGCTCATAGGCTTGTGTGTCGCTGGGATTAAAACTAAGTGTTAAGTAAATACTTCGGGCTTCAAGCAATTGCGAGTGTTGATAATTTTTATAAGCATCAAACCCCCAAATGCCACCCAAACCCAAAGCAACACCAACAACAATTTGTAGCGTATTTTCTTTAATCCACTGTTTAACTTGTTCGACCTGCTCTTCTTCAGTCTTACCTACTTCAATAAAATTTTTCATTTGTTTCCCTTAAAATATTTAATCGCTTCTTCTAAATTCATACTTTGCTGAGTCCCCTGACCTTTTAGAGGTTTGATACTAACTTGGTTGTTGTTTAATTCTTGCTCGCCCAAGATTAATGCAAAATGCGCTTTGGCTTTGTCTGCCTTTTTAAACTGACTTTTAAAACTACCCAAAGTAAGGTCATTATAAAGGATTACATTAGTCAATGCATCATGCAAAACACTGGCTATTTGCATTGATTTAAGTTGTGCTTTTTCGCCCAATGCAACCAAATAAATAGACAAAGTAGACTCAACTGTCATTAAGTTTTGCGCCTCTAATAACAACACTAAGCGCTCTAAACCAATCGCCAAACCAACTGCTGGTGTCGGTGTGCCGCCCATTTTCTCAACCAAACCGTCAAATCTGCCACCAGCGCAAATCGTACCTTGTGCACCTAAATCAGTTGTGGTCCACTCAAATACGGTGCGGTTGTAATAATCCAACCCACGAACCAAGCGAGTATTAATCACATAAGCAATGTTCAAGGCATCTAAATAAGTCTTAAATTGCTCAAAATGTTGTGCAGATTCTTGGTCTAAATAATCCATTAACTTAGGCGCATTGCTAATGACAGAATGCATCGCCTTGTTTTTAGTATCCAAAATGCGCAAAGGATTGGTTTTTAATCGTCTTAAACTGTCTTCATCAAGTTGGTCTTTGTGCTGATTAAAATAGGCAACCAATACTTTTTTATAAGCAGCCCTAGCCTTGCTAGAACCTAAAGTGTTAATTTCCAAGACAATATTTTTCAAACCCAAAGCTTGCCATAAAGCATGTGTTATCATCATAAGTTCAGCATCCGCTTTGGCATCAACTGCAGCAAACACCTCAAGCCCAATTTGATGAAACTGGCGATAACGCCCTTTTTGTGGGCGTTCATGCCGAAACATCGCCCCTTGATAAAAGACTTTTTGAATGCCCTCTCTAGGTAAATTATGCTCAATCATCATACGCACACAACCTGCTGTGCCTTCAGGTCTTAAACTTAATGACTCACCACCTGATTCTGTCCACGAATACATTTCTTTTTCGACAATGTCCGTGGTTCCACCAATTGCACGACAAAAAGTATCTGTATTTTCAACGATTGGCGTGCGAATATTTTGATAACCATAAGCAATAAACAAATCAAGAATTGTTCTTTCTAACGACAACCAAAGCGTAGAATCTTTAGGCAATAAGTCGTTCATGCCACGAATGGCTTGGATTTTTTTACTCATTTATTGATAACTGTTTAAGAGTTTTTAGCATTTTACCAACTTCTATCTTAAGATTTGGAAAGATAAAAACAAAATACAGTGTTTGTAGGGAGTGTAAATCAAGCTACAATGACAACCATAACAAAGTTTTCCCAAGATTACCACGTTTAAACTTCAATGAAGTTTGCAAAATAATTTAAATAAACATCACTCACAACAACAACGAATTCAACCCATAAATGCAACACTTTCATTCAAAAATAGTCCTCGCCAGTTCACTGTGCCAAGACTTCAGATGGGGTCTTGTACCTCAAGCACTTTCTAGGTTTATTATTCATTAAATCAGTCGCCCTAAATGCTTCTTTTTCACTCAAAAACACTTTAAATGAAAATAAAAAAAATTAAACCAAAAATGGCAATCAATAAAGCCTTTTTAAAAATAAAACCAAATAGAACTGAAATTGAAAGTTTTAAGGTGAATTTGATTCAATTACTTGACCAAACAAATAATACCGAATCAGAAGAATTCCATAAAAACCTAGTTTCTGATTTTTTAAAGAAAACCTATTACGCACCAAATTATTTTATAAATACTAAAGGTAGAAATGACCTAGTTATACATAATGGCAATAAACCAACAAGCACTGTTGGCGTAATTATTGAGGAAAAAAAGCCAACTAATAAAGCAGAAATGATGACAAAAGATAAAATAAATGTCAAAGCATTTCAAGAGTTAGTGCTTTATTATTTAAGAGAGCGAATTACTCATAAGAACCTAGAAGTAAAATATTTAATTGCGACAAACATTAATGAATGGTTTGTTTTTGATTCCAATGTATTTGAAAAACAATTTGCTCAAAACAAAGAATTTGTTAAACAATTTACTGACTTTGAAAATGGGAGATTAGCAGAGAAAACAACTGATTTTTTCTACAAAGAAATTGCCCAACCTTTTATTAACAATTTAAAACAAGATGTAGAATTTACATTTTTTGATATTCGTGAATACGAAAAACCACTTCGTCATGATAATACAAAAGATGATAACAAACTTATTTCTCTTTTTAAATTATACGCTCCAGAGCATTTATTAAAGCTACCTTTTGCAAATGATAGCAATAGTCTTGATAAAAGATTTTATGGTGAGTTATTACATATTATTGGACTATCAGAAACCAAAGATGGTAGTAAAAAACTAATCCAAAGAAATAAAGAAAAAGCAAGAAATACAGGCTCATTTCTTGAAAATGCCATAATCCAACTAGACAGTTTAGATAAGATAAGTAGGCTTGATAATCCTAGTCATTTTGGCACAACCGAACAACAACAATTATTTAATGTTGGTCTTGAATTAAGTATTACTTGGATAAACAGAATTTTATTTCTTAAATTATTAGAAGCTCAACTTAAAACATATCATAAAGCAGACAAATCATATGAATTTTTAAGCATAAATAAAATTCAAAATTATGATGATTTAAATAGTCTTTTCTTTCAAGTTTTAGCTAAAAAACAATCACAAAGAAACCAAGATGTAAAAGATGCTTTTGCTAAAGTTCCTTATTTAAACAGCTCACTTTTTGAACCAACAGATATTGAACACGGCACTTTATTTATTAGTAATTTAAGTGATGAAAAAACAATGCCTATTTATTCTTCAACAGTTCTAAAAAATGAGAACGGTAAAAAACTAACAGGAAAATTAAGCACTCTTGAATATTTATTTGAATTTTTAAATGCTTATGATTTTAGTAGTGAGGGTTCTGAGGAAATTCAAGAGGACAATAAAACTTTAATTAATGCCTCTGTTCTTGGATTGATTTTTGAGAAAATAAATGGTTATAAAGATGGCTCATTCTTTACCCCCGGTTTTATCACAATGTATATGTGTAGTGAAACCATTAGAAAAGCTGTTGTTCAAAAATTTAACGAGACTAAAAATTGGATGTGTGAAGATATTGATGCTCTTTATAATAAAATTGAAGATAAAAAAGAAGCAAATGACATTATAAATAGTTTGAAAATTTGTGATCCTGCCGTTGGTTCAGGTCATTTTTTAGTGTCAGCACTTAATGAAATACTTGCAATTAAAAACGACCTTAAAATCCTATGCGACAAAAATGGTAGACGACTCAAAAATTATCAAGTTGAAGTGGTCAATGATGAATTAGTTGTAACAGATGAAGACGGAGAGCTTTTTGAATACAATCCAAAAAATAAAGAAAGTCAACGCATACAAGAAACACTGTTTCACGAAAAACAAACCATTATTGAGGGCTGTTTATTTGGTGTAGATATTAACCCAAATTCAGTAAAAATATGTCGCTTACGATTATGGATTGAATTATTAAAAAACACTTATTATAAAAACAAAGATGAACTAGAAACACTACCAAATATTGACATCAATATCAAATGTAGCAATTCTCTTATCAGTCGTTTTGAGTTAGATATTGATATTAAAAAAGCACTAAAAAGTAGTAACTGGACTATAAATGGTTATAAACAAGCAGTTAATACATATCGTAATGCTCAAAATAAAGAGCAAAAACGAGAAATGGAAAAACTAATTGATGATATTAAAAATAACTTTAGAAGTGTCATATATGAGAGTGATTCAAACGTTACAAGACTTAAAAAAATACACGGTGAGATGTATACAATAACCAATCAAGCGCAACTATTTGAACTAAGCAAAAAAGAACAAACGGTCTACAATAAAAAACTAAAAAAACTGACAGAAGATTCTAAAAAATTAGAAATTATTATTGAAGAAATTAAAAGTAATAAAATATACGAAAATGCTTTTGAATGGCGTTTTGAATTCCCAGAAGTGCTTAATAATAATGGCGATTTTATTGGCTTTGATATTGTGATTGGCAATCCGCCTTATATTAAGGAATATGAAGGTAAAGAAATATTTGATGGCTTAAGAAAGAATGAAGTATATCAAGGTAAGATGGATATATGGTATATGTTTACTTGTGATGGAATTAAACTATTAAAGACACATGGGATTTTAAATTTTATTGCTCCAAATAATTGGACTACCAATGCTGGTGCAAGCAAGATGAGAAACTTTATGTTGCAAAATAGCCAATTTATACAGTTAGTAGATTTTGGTAGTTATATGGTTTTTGATACCTCAAGTATTCAAACCATGATAATGCAATTTGTTAAAAATAAAATAGATAATTACACTTTTGATTATAGAAAGATTAATTCAACAAAACCAATTTATGAAGATGCCATAAACATTATTAATAAATCACAATTGCCGAATTTTAAAATATATGAACCGAAAATTAGTATTGACAATTTTAATAATAAAGGCCTGACTTTTAATAGTACAATTTTTGAAAATGTACTTGAGAAAATATTAAATAAATCAAATTTTAACCTTAATGATATTGAAATTGCTCAAGGGATTGTGCCAAACCCTGATGTTGTTAACTCAAGAAATATAAATAAGATTCCAAAAAATAAAGTAGTTTCTAATAATATTCAAGTCGGAGATGGGGTTTTTATTATTAAAAATAACCATAGACTTGCAAAATCTAATAGTAATTTTATTAAACCACTAATTGAACCATCAGAAACAGGCAGGTATTTACCTACCAATAGTAATTCTCAAAAAATAATTTATATAACAAAAAATAATTCTCATAATATTGATATTGAAATTGAAATATTAAATCATTTAGAAAAATATCGTGAAATTATGAACGATAGAAGAGAAAATCTAAATGGTAGATTAGATTACTTTCATCTTCATTGGCCAAGAGTTGAATCTTATTTTGAAACTGGTTCTAAGATACTAAGTATCAGGAAATGTAACAAACCTTCCTTTACTTATACAGAAGATGAAATTTATGTAATGATGGCATTTAATGTTATAAAAACAAATAGATTAAATCAAAAATATTTAGTTGGCTTATTAAATTCTAAATTAAGTGAGTTTTGGTTAAGAAATAAAGGAAAAATGCAAGGAAATAATTTTCAATTAGATAAAGAGCCATTAGTTAATATTCCGTTAATAAAACCTGAAGAGAATATTCAACAGTATATATCTGATATTGTTTCAAAAATTTTAGAATATAAAAAACAAAATCCAGAATCAGACACTTCACAATTAGAAAACAAAATAGACCAATTAGTTTATAAACTTTACAATTTAACAGAAGAAGAAATAAAAACAATAGAACAAGCCAATAAATAAATATAAAAATGGCTCGTTCCCACTTTTAAAGTGGGCATGTATATTTTTAGAGAAAACCCGAACCACAAGATTATGGGGCTAACAACTGTCCTTATTTTACTACACACATCCTGTTGGTTGAGGCATGCCGCCGTATTTGGTAATAGGTTTCATTGGACCAGTTAGCCATTCTTTAAATAGGATTTTTTTATCAATGCCAACAACCTTGGCAAAGGTTCTAATGGGTGGCACTGATGAATTTTCCTCAAAATACGCTCTGGCTGCAAGAATTTGATTAACCATACTTTCGGTTAATTCAATGTCGTCTTCTTTGGCCATTTCGTGCATAATATCTTGTGTCCAAATTGTTGGATCAACTAAGTAGCCATTGCCTGTTCTTTCTAGTCCCATTTTATTACCTTGTTATTTTATAAAGAGAAACCTATTATACCTAATACCTTAATTTTTTACTTGGTTTTTATAAAAATATCCACCAAGACTACAAGAGGGCGTGCGATGAGGTATTAGCAATATTCTGTAGCGTATATAATTTGTTCGCTATGGATTAAAGCAAAGACTTCCAAACGGGCAAGGCTCGTTCCAAGATGATGAATAAACAACGAAAAGCAATTTCTCTAATTTCAGGCGGATTAGATTCACTATTAAGCACTCAACTAATACTGGACCAAGGTATTCATGTAGAAGGTATTAATTTTTTTACTGGTTTTTGTGTGGAAGGACATACGCACGCTATTCGCAAGCAAAAAAAAGACAAGCCAAAACGTAACAATGCCTTGTGGGTAGCGGAGCAATTGGGTATTAAATTACACATTATTGATGTTATTGAAGACTATCGTGATGTGCTTTTAAACCCTAAACATGGCTATGGTAAAAACATGAATCCATGCCTAGATTGCAAAGGTTTTATGGTCAAAAAAGCCAAGCAGTGGATGGTTGAGCATGAATTTGACTTTATTATTACAGGTGAAGTCATGGGTCAACGCCCTATGTCACAGCGCAAGGAAACCATGCCCATTGTCCAAACAGAATCAGGTGCACATGATTTACTTCTAAGACCTTTATGTGCAAAACATTTGCCAGCCACCAAAGCAGAAATTGAAGGCTGGATAGATAGAGAAAAATTACTGGATTTCTCAGGGCGTACGCGTAAGCCACAAATGGCTTTAGCAAAAAAATATGGGTTTGATGATTACGCCACACCAGCAGGTGGTTGTTGTTTTTTAACAGACAAACAATACTCAGATAAATTGGTTGATATGTGGCAATCTCGTGGCAATCGTGATTATCAACTGGATGATTTAATGATGCTCAAAGTTGGCAGACACATTCGCCCAAACCCACGTTTTAAAATGATTATTGCTCGTGAAGAAGGTGAGGTTAAATTCCTAGAGGGCTACCGCAACCAATATGCCAATTTATATCCCACCAGTTGTAATGGTCCTTTGGCATTGATTGATGGTGAACCAAATCAAGAAGACTTAACGGTTGCTGCTAAAATACTGGCACGCTATTCTCAAGGCAGAGAAGAAGAGTTGGTTGATGTGGAAGTTAAACTCAATGTTGGCGTGGCACAACAATTAAGCGTCAAGCCGTTTTCTGCTGATGAAATCAAAAAAGATTGGATGGTTTGAAAGAAGTATTATAATGGTATTACTTTTTTAATTACTTCAAGCATTATGAGAACAATTACTTTAAAAACCCAAGATGATTTTTTTGAGCAAATCAATCAAATGGCACTGGATGCTCATTTGTCTAAAAGTGCACTTATTCGCAAGGCGATTAAGGCTTATCAAAAACAAATAAAAGATAGAGAAATGACCAAAAGGATGCAGAAGGATTCTTTAAGAGCTAGAGGTTTAGATGATGAACTAATTAAAGATTTTGAAACGTTAGATGATGAATATCTTTTACCGCCATGGGCAGATTGATGCATTTGGTTAGGGGCGACATTTACTTAGCCAATCTAAATCCTAACAGAGGCGCTGAAATCGGGAAAATTCGCCCAGTTTTAATTATTCAATCTAATAAATTAAACTTTACTAATCATAGAATGGTTAATATCTTGCCTCTAAGCACGGCGTTAATTGATGATTCCTCTTTGCGTTTGAGAATCAAACAGCGAGACCAGTTAGAGCATGATTCAGATATTATTTGTGATTATATTCGTGCGATTGACATCAATAAAATTACCTCAGATACACTCACTAAACTCACCCAAAATGAAATGCAACAAATTAAGATAAAACTCGGATGGGTGTTAGGTTTTCATGACTAGCCGACTGCTTTAATAATTTCAATTTTTCAAACATACGTATCAGTACTTTTTATTTTTCTAAAAATAGAACTAACCACCACCCACTGCTTTAATAATTTCAATTTTGTCGCCCGCGTTTAGGGCAAATTCAGTGTGTTTGGATTTGGGAATAATGGCTTCATTGATTTCGAGTGCAATGCGCTGATTTTCATAACCCAGTTGAACAATCAAATCATGTGCGTTTGAGTCATCAACCACCTCCAGCAATTCGCCATTTAGGGTGAGTGTCATGTGTCCATTTTGCCAATGGCGCAAGAAACAAAGGATTTTGCTTTGGCTTTGGCAACATTAAATCCGTGCACTGAATCAATTTCAGGATAGCCAAGATTTAGTAGAACTTTGACGACTTCGGCTTTTTTAGCGTTGTCTACGTCAAGATTTATAAGACCTTGTTCAATGTTGATATCAATATTTTCGGTATCAAAAGTTGTTGTTAATTTTTTAGTAATGGTGCTTGCACAGCCACCACACTTGATATTATCAACGATAATTTCCATCATGTTTTTTATTCAATTTTTAAAAAGATTATTATATCACTTTGATTTATGTATTTGGATGTCAGGGCAGTGTGATGATATGGTAAAATTTTTGAAGTTTTTCATTCAGGAGTATTTGGTGTCACGAGCTGCTTTATTAGCATTAGAAGATGGGAAGATTTTTCATGGAAAATCTATTGGCGCTAATGCTGAAACTTTAGGCGAAGTGGTATTTAATACCTCAATGACAGGTTATCAAGAAATTTTAACCGACCCATCGTATGCACAACAAATTGTTGCACTGACTTATCCACATATTGGCAATACAGGCACCAATCCAATTGACGAGGAATCAGATAAAGTTCATGCAGCGGGTTTAATTATTCGTGATTTGCCTTTAATGGTGAGTAATTGGCGTTCAAATATACCTTTAGATGCTTATTTAAAGCACAATAATATAATTGCCATCAGCGATATTGACACGCGTTCACTAACGCGCCACTTGCGCAAACAAGGCTCACTTAAAGGCTGTATTATTGCAAGCGATGATATTGACCAAGACGCAGCCATTGCCAAGGCTCAATCGTTTGCTGGCCTTAAAAATATGGATTTGGCAACAGTGGTTTCAACCGCTCAATCGTATGAATTTAATCAGGGTTCTTATTCGTTAGAAAATACTAAATTTAATCAATTAAACGCTCAATTTAAAGTCGTGGTTTATGACTTCGGGGTAAAGAAAAATATCCTAAGAATGCTGGTAGATAGAGGATGTGCACTGACTGTTGTTAATGCACAAACACCAGTGGCTGAAGTACTGGCAAGCAATCCTGATGGTGTATTTTTATCTAATGGACCGGGTGATCCTGAGCCATGCGATTACGCCATTAAAAACATTCAGGCTTTGTTAGAAAAAGATGTGCCATTATTTGGTATTTGCTTAGGTCATCAATTATTATCTTTGGCAGTTGGCGCAACAACGCAAAAGATGAAATTTGGCCATCATGGCGCTAACCACCCTGTGCAAAATTTACACACCAAGCAAGTGATGATCACTTCTCAAAACCATGGATTTTCAGTATCAGAGGAAAATATACCAAACGATTTAGAAGTAACACACCGCTCGTTGTTTGACAATTCTATCCAAGGCGTTAGCGTTGTTAATAAAAAAGCATTTGGTTTTCAAGGGCATCCCGAAGCCTCGCCAGGACCACATGACATGAGTGGTTTATTTGATATATTTATTAGGGATATGAGCGAATGAAAAATTTATTAATGTGTTTTTTATGGTTGACATTCAGCACAACTATCATGGCTAAAGATGTTGACCCATTTGAAGGATCAAATAGGGCAGTTTTTGAGTTTAATCAAACCTTAGATGAAAATTTGTTTGAGCCTGTGGCTAGGACCTATAAAAAATCTATGCCTGAAACAGCGCAAAACCGAGTCAGTGATTTTTCTTCTAATTTAGACGATATTTTCACGCTGGGTAATGAAATTTTACAGTTTGAGTTGTTTGACAGTGTCAGCACGTTTGGCAGGATTTTAGTGAACAGCACCATAGGATTGGCTGGCTTATTTGATGTTGCCAGTGATATTGGGCTAGAAAAAACCGATGAAGATTTTGGTCAAACGATGGCAGTGTGGGGTGTGCCAAGTGGTCCTTACGTGGTTTTGCCGATTTTGGGCCCATCAACCATGCGTGATTCAGCGGGCACTTATGCTGATATCACTGAAAATATAAATGTGGACAAGGCATTAAACGCCACTGAAGAAACAATCTTGCTACTCACGAGAGCCGTTGACACTAGAGTCAAATTATTGCCAGCAACGGATTTACTTAAAAATTCAGACGATGTTTACATTGCAACACGCTCTTCTTATTTGCAAAAGAGACAATTTAATATCTTTGATGGCAATCCGCCTATTGAAGATGATGACTTCTAAACTAATTTAAAGCGTAACACTAATGCCAAAAAGACAAGACCTCAATAGTATTTTAATTATCGGCGCTGGACCTATTGTGATTGGTCAGGCTTGCGAATTTGATTATTCTGGTGCGCAAGCCTGCACGGCATTACGTGAAGAGGGGTATCGTGTTATTTTGGTTAATTCCAATCCAGCCACCATCATGACTGACCCGAAAATGGCGGACGCAACTTATATTGAGCCAATTGAATGGCGTACGGTTGAAAAAATTATTGAAAAAGAAAAACCCGATGCTTTACTGCCAACCATGGGTGGGCAAACTGCCCTTAATTGTGCACTAGATTTAGAACGTCATGGCGTGCTTAAAAAACATGGCGTGGAAATGATTGGCGCTAAAAAAGAAGCCATTGATAAAGCCGAGGATCGTGATTTATTCCGTGAAGCGATGTTAAAAATTGGTCTTGATATGCCTAAAGCAGCCGTGGCTCATAACATGGAACAAGCACACGCTGTGCAAGAAACAGTAGGTTTTCCAACCGTTATCCGCCCTTCATTTACCATGGGTGGTAGTGGTGGTGGCATTGCTTATAATAAAGAAGAATTTGTTGAAATTTGCAAACGAGGTTTAGACCTTTCGCCAACTAATGAGCTTTTAATTGAAGAATCGATTCTTGGCTGGAAAGAGTTTGAGATGGAAGTGGTACGTGATAGCAAAGATAATTGCATCATCATTTGTTCGATTGAAAACCTTGACCCTATGGGTATTCATACAGGCGACTCAATTACTGTTGCACCTGCACAAACACTAACTGATAAAGAATATCAAGTGATGCGTGATGCTTCATTGGCAGTGCTTCGTGAAATTGGGGTTGATACAGGTGGCTCAAATGTGCAGTTTGCGCTTAATCCAGAAGATGGACGTTTAACCATTATTGAGATGAATCCACGCGTGTCTCGCTCATCAGCACTGGCATCAAAAGCAACGGGTTTTCCTATTGCCAAAGTGGCCGCAAAATTAGCTATAGGCTACACTTTAGACGAACTTGACAATGACATTACAGGTGGCAAAACACCCGCCTCTTTTGAGCCAAGTATTGATTATGTGGTAACCAAAATTCCAAGATTTGCCTTTGAAAAATTTCCCAAAGCAGATGATCGCTTAACCACACAAATGAAATCTGTAGGCGAAGTAATGGCTATTGGCTCAACCTTTCAAGAATCTTTACAAAAGGCATTAAGAGGGCTAGAAACCGACAAGATCGGGTTAGATCCTATTGTTGATTTAAACGCTGATGATGCGCGCAACAAGATACGTTCTGAGTGTATTTCAGCGCGTGGTGAACGTATTTTTTATTTGGCTGATGCCTTTAGATTGGGCATGAGTGTTGAAGAAGTGTTTGATTTGTCTAAAGTTGACCCTTGGTTTTTAGCACAAATACAAGATATTGTTTCAACTGAGTTGCAAATTAACGGCACGAATGTGACCGATGTTGATGCTGATAAAATGTTTTCTTTAAAGCGTAAAGGTTTCTCTGATGCACGTTTGGCACAATTATTTTGTTGCAGAGAATCCTCAGTGCGTGAGCGTCGTCGTGCGCTTAATATTAAGCCTGTGTTTAAGCGAGTGGACAGTTGTGCGGCAGAATTTGACACCCAGACTGCTTATTTATATTCAACTTATCAACTTGAGTGTGAAGCCAATCCAACCGATAAGAAAAAAATTATGATTTTGGGTGGCGGACCTAATCGAATTGGACAAGGTATTGAATTTGATTATTGCTGTGTACATGCGTCATTAGCGCTACGTGAAGATGGGTTTGAGACGATTATGGTGAATTGTAATCCTGAAACGGTTTCAACCGATTATGATATTTCAGATCGTTTGTATTTTGAGCCATTGACCTTAGAGGATGTTTTAGCGGTTATTGATGTTGAAAATCCAGATGGCATTATTGTGCATTATGGCGGTCAAACACCACTTAAACTGGCTGAGGCATTGAAAAAAAGTGGTGCAAATATTATTGGTACAACGCCAGATGCTATTGATTTAGCCGAAAATAGAGAACGTTTTTCTAAAATGTTGCAAGAATTAAAGCTTAAGCAACCGCTCAATGGCACAGCACGTTCACTAGAACAAGCACAAGATATTGCAGACGCAATTGGTTTTCCATTAGTGGTTAGACCTTCTTACGTGCTTGGTGGTCGAGCAATGGAAATTGTTTATGACAAAGACAGCCTTGAGCATTACATGCACACAGCAGTTCAAGTATCAAACGATTCCCCTGTTTTGCTGGATTCATTTTTAGACCATGCCATTGAAGTTGATATTGATGCAATTTGTGATGGTGAAGATGTGGTGATTGGTGGCATTATGCAACATATTGAGCAAGCGGGCATCCATTCAGGCGATTCTGCCTGTTCACTGCCACCTTATTCGCTAACCAGTGACGTGTTGGATGAAATGCGTGCTCAGGTGGTCGCCATGGCTAAAAAATTAAATGTGGTTGGTCTAATGAATACCCAATTGGCTTATCAAGATGGTGAGATTTACATTATTGAGGTTAATCCACGTGCCTCACGCACGGTACCTTTTGTTTCTAAAGCAATTGGCGTGCCACTGGCTAATATTGCTGCGCGCGTGATGTCAGGCGTGTCACTCAAAGCACAAAACTTTACCAAAGAAATTATCCCTAAGCATTTTAGCGTTAAGGAAGCTGTGTTTCCATTTAATAAATTTCTAGGTGTGGATCCAATTTTAGGTCCTGAAATGCGTTCAACAGGCGAAGTAATGGGCATTGGTAAAGATTTTGCCTCAGCCTTTGATAAGGCTCAATTAGCAGCAGGCAGTCGTGCACCAGAAAATGGCAAGGTGTTTGTTAGTTTGCGCAAACTTGACCGTAGCGAATTGATTGACTTAGGCAAAAAATTATCAGCACAAGGCTTTAGCCTAGTTTCAACACGCAGTAATAGAGACATGCTAAATGGAGCTGGGCTTGAGTGCGAAGTGGTCAATAAAGTATCAGAAGGCTCGCCACATATTGTTGATATGATTAAAAATGATGATATTGATTTGATTATTAACTCAACTGAAGACACTCAAGGTGTGGAAGATGCTCAAGCAATTCGTTGTCAAGCATTGGTGCATAAAGTACCGTTTACTACCACGGTAGCAGCTGCATTTGCCATGCTGGACGGCTTGAAAGTCAACAATAAACTCACCATAACTAAACTTCAATCACTACACTCATGATAGAAAATATACCAATGACCGTTTTTGGTGCAAAAGCACTAGAAGCAGAATTACTCAAACTTAAAGATGTTAGTCGTCCACGTATTATCGAAGATATTGCCACAGCACGCGCTCATGGCGATCTTAAAGAAAACGCTGAATATCACGCAGCTAAAGAAGAGCAAAGCTTTATTGAAGGTCGAATCAAAGAAGTTGAATCAAAACTTTCTCGTATGCAAGTGATTGATGTTGCCAAACTCAGCCAAAACGGTCGCTGTGTATTTGGTACAACCATTGCCTTAATGAATGTTGAAGATGAGAGTGAAATTACTTATAAAATAGTGGGCGAGGATGAGGCTGATATTAGCCTAGGCAAGATTTCTTGTTACTCGCCAATCGCTAGTGCGATAATGGGCAATGAACAAGGCGACGAAATAACAGTAAAAGCACCTAAGGGCAATATTATTTATGAGATATTAAGCGTTAAGTATATTTGAGTTTTTTTAGTTGATTTATACAGGAGTACAAAATTTGACGTACTATCTAAAAATAAAAGAAAGAATTAAGAATATTCCCATAACAATGGGCGACATACTTGAAAAAATTTATCATACATATAGAAAAAGACCTAATATAGATAAATGGAATGTCAATCATGATAGAAAACTTGTTTTTATGCATATTGC
>JAUVOQ010000098.1 GCA_030599095.1 Candidatus Ruthturnera sp. | reverse complement strand
TTGTTGTATGCCATTAAAGACCCCTGCATAACCCCTAAAACAATCATCAAAATCTAAAATCCAGTTTTATTTTTAGGCAAACTAAAAAATCCAGTAAAAATCAACTTTGATTCAAAAAAATAGCCAATATCATCGCTTTTTATTGTTGTGTTGTGTCTTTTTGTCAAAAAAGACATAATAATCCCTAGGTTGTTATTAACTCTTTGTAAATGTAAACATTCGCCGCTCTGGTTAAATTATAAGCAATGGCTTTGAGATTAACCTCACTGGCAACCTTCTCTAAGCCAATATAACGAGCTCTTGCTAAACCATAAGTACGTTTGAGTGTGCCAAAGGTGCGTTCAACCACAAACCTTCTATTGCTGATTGCTTTGTTGCGCAATTTGTTCCAATGACTCATTGCCTTGCCTTTGGGCTTCTTACGCATAATCCCGTCTCTTAGTTTTTGTGCTTTAAGTGCCTCGCTATTAGCCTGAGAGCTTGCCCCTTTGTCGTATAAAACCCTGACACCTTTTTGATTATTTGCCTGTTTAATATTTTCTTTAAAATGTGTCATTTCACTATCATTAGCAGGATGTGTGGTGGCTTTATTAATTAAGCCATTGGCATCGGTTGTTACCACGGATGAATAGCCATAGGTGTATTTACCTGCTTTAAAAGTCCACTTGGCATCTGAATCATCTGAATACTCAACTGGACTGCTATCAATTTCATAAGCCCCATTGTTTTTGTGTGTTGTCATGGTCTTTTTAGAACGCCTAGCGCTTTGAATCAGGGTTGCATCCATAGCAACCTATTTGCCATTAGAGAGCTTGAGCTGATGGGCTTCAAGCATAGTATTGATGTTTGATAAAAGTTGATCAAACAGATTGTGTTTAACCAGTTTGTCTCTAAAGCGCAATAGTGTCGTGGCATCAGGTTTGTTGCCACTGATACTAAACTCACAAAATTTAATGAATACCAAATCCCTGCCTAGACTATCGGCTAACTTCTTATCAGAAAGATTGTGCCAAGTGCCTATTAGTAATGCTTTAAACAAACTAACGGCAGAATAATCAGTTTTAATAGGGGCTAACTCTAACTCCTTGGCTATGATCCGCCAATCAATGATTTTGTTAATAATGTCCAGTTTAGAGTTTGGTATGTTGATAAAGCTATCGGCAAAGGTTTGTTCTTGGGTGGTTTTAACTCTCATATTTTTATAAGTAATTGATAAATAAGGTATTTTACCATAAATTACCATTTGCTATGGTGTTATATTTGGTTTAAATGTAGGTTTTGTTGGGTTTTTTGGGCTTAATGCAGGGGTCTTCAAATGCTTGACAGCAAAACCCATCTTAATCAAATCAAGTCTTGAGATACTATCGATATTAATTTTCTTATCTTTAGAGACTAAAGAAAAATAAGGAATATTATCAATAACCATACCGTTAAGATGAATGACTGGGAATCCATAAAGAGAATCAATTTTAAAAAATTTACTATTTTTATCAGGTGGCAATGGTTTAACGACAGATAAATCACTTTTCCTTGAGTCTTTTTTAAAAACAGAAGTTTTAGGAATAGAACTGGGATTATTAGCAAGATTATTAAATAAATCAGATAAGAAAAAGTAATAAAGTAAGGCGATTAAAAAAGGAGACAACATAAAAAACTGAACAAGCCGATTGTTAAAAATTGTTTTTTCTTTCACTAATTTTTCTTGAATATTAACGACTTCAACATCAGAAACATTTTGACTATTGGAGGCGTAATATTGATAAACTTTTTTCTGATAAATGCCA
>JAUVOQ010000080.1 GCA_030599095.1 Candidatus Ruthturnera sp. | reverse complement strand
TCAACCCCAAAAATAGTGTCCACCAAGCCTGTGTCATGGGAATCAAATAAAACCTTCATTGTGCCAATCAATAAGCCTAATAAGGGCTCAAAAATCCAAGATTTAAAGGTGTCCAATTCCAAAAATGCCAGCACCACAACAAAGGCAATTAAAGCTTGTAATATCTTAATGCTATATTCTTGAAACTTGCCAAAGTAAGAAAGCAGAGCAAAAATTGTAATCATCACTACCATGGCTTTTTCTAGGTAAGGTCTTAATTTGTCTGCGAAAACTTGAAACTTGCCTTTTTGGTTATTGGTGCCAAATACCCATTTTGTCAAACCATCAAAGAAAGTTTTAAACACATACCTACCAATAGAGACTTTAATAAAGGATGCTTGTTCTAGCGCTAAAGTCTCATGGTGTTCTTGCAATTTATTAGAAGCATAAACGCCCAAATCTTTATTAACTGCCCCAAAAAGATTGGTGCCCTTGTTGTATTTTTCTAAAAAATCAGTCAACTCTTGCTTTGACTCAGTGCAAGATTCAGATGCTGCTTTTATTTCATCGGTGTAGAACGGATCAATACCGCACACTTCATTTTTTTGATCTTCTAAAAGAGTCTTGTATTCTTCAGTGGCTAGTATTTGATTGTTTCTTGCTTGTTGCCAGTTGCTAGAGTCACTAGATTCAGCAGATTCAGCCTGCGTAAATCCGCTGATCATCAGCAAAGAAAAGAGAGCCGTTTTTAACACTTTGTAGGTCATGGTTTATTTTTTAAAGTCCGTATTTATCAAGTGTTGACTGTACATCTCCACGAGCTGCTTCAGTTTTGTTCCATGAAGTTCGAGGGCAGTCTATGCCATAAAATGTGCCTTTCAAGTTATTAGCTCTACACTTATCCTGCCATTTAGCAAAGGTGTAGCCTTTCTTTTGCTCTGCCAATTCTGCCTGCGCCTTCTCATGAGCCTCTTTTGAATAATTGATGTATTGACTTGCCATATTCGCCTGTCCTAGTATTGAGAAAATCTTAAGCATTTCATTATTGGTTGCCAGTAGTTCTAACAAAATTGCATTGGTTAAGTCTTGTGACATTTTGATGGTTGTGGTGTTATTGGCTTGGTCGCTTAGGTCTTTAATTCTATCAAGCCTAGCACCAACACTGATTAAGGCTTGTTCAGTTTTAACCAGTCCTTTCTTACGCAAGCGTTGCTGTTCAAAGGTTCTTAGCTCTTGTATTTTTGACGAACCCATGACATAGTTATCATCATTGGGGTCAATAAAAATACCGTCAATGTTGGCGTTAATGATGCCTTTTAAGTCGTCACTGTAGTTGTCGTACTTGTTGTTCTTTAAATTGTGTCTAGATTTACTAGACAAGCCTGATGCGTATTGGTCAAAGTTTTTAATATCAGCGCCCAGTGTTCTTTTTAACGTGTCAGCCAAGTTAAATTCTTGACGCAAATCTCGCATATAACCATCAAAGGATGTGTTGAGCGTTTTTGCTTGATTGACTGCGTTTTTCATCTCGGTTAATTCTTTGGCGGCCGACTGCAGTTGTTCTACATAATAACCATAGGATGATGGATCACTAACAAGCAAACTGTGCGTGCCCAAAGACCATGCGATGGTTGTTGTGATGATTATTTTTTTAATTATAGTTTTCATTTTTATTTATCTGTTTCCTGTTGTTTGCATGATTGCAATCGCCATTATAAACTTACTGCAATAACCACTTTTGCAAATGGTTATTAAGTTAAATTTATCCGCCTTGTTCAGTGCCATCTTGTTCAGATGGCTTTGCACCATCAGTGGCTGCAGCACTTGATTGTTTACCACTCACCATTTGAAAAGAGCCGTTAAAACTATCGACCACTATTTGCGTTGAATACTTATCTTCGCCTGTGTCTTTGTCCTGGTATTTATGGGTTGTCAATTCTCCTTCAATGTAAACCTTTGTGCCTTTTTTGCAGTACTTATCAGCAATCTCAGCACGCTTGCCAAATAAAACAACGCGATGCCATTCGGTTTTATCAACCTTTTGTCCTGAGTTTTTATCAACCCATGTTTTGCTGGTTGCAATGCTTAGATTTGCGATGGCTTTGCCATCGCCTGTGTATTTAATCTCAGGTTTGTCGCCTAGATTGCCTAATAGAATTACTTTGTTGACGCCTGCCATGTTATTTCTCCTTTTTTTTATTTAAAACCCACACAATTTGAATGACACCTATCACTACTATTATCACTACTGCTATTGAAAACCCTATGACAGCTACATCTACTATTGGACTAAAATCTACTTGCATTATTGTTGCTCCTTTTTTTAAATTCTAATAGCCCGAGTCAAACAGACCTGACCACCCATGTAATTGCCTTTAAAACAAATGCCTTCACGCATTCGTTTTTTAATTGTTTTCTTGTCAATTTCAAACATCGTGTCGCCAAGTAATATCACCAAACGGTCACATTCTTGTATATGTTCTAGCGTAATATCGTCCATCTTTGTTCTCCTTGTTAATCAGTGTAGGTTGAGGTTGCCAGTTTGGTGTCCTGCGTTGGCAGGAAACAAAGCTTTTCTACATTCGTTTGCATTTTTTATTAATGCGTTTAGTGTTTTTTGAGCTGGTTTGTATTGCTTTTGTTTGAGTTGCTCATTAAACAGATCGGCGTAATCTCTCATGTTGTTTATTATTATTATTTTCATGTTATAGTTCCTTTTTCGTTTAATTCATTGTATGAGCATTGCTTGGCAATCCATATTAAAAATGTTTTGTCTATTTTTAGTTTTTTCATAAGTTCTCAACAGAAATAACACTATCAATAGGTGAGAAGCACTCTTGACCATAAGCATCATCAAACCAAAAACGCAAGCCACCGTTAAACCAGTTGACAACCTTTGCTTTTGTTTTGTGAACATACGCAAGGGTTGG
>JAUVOQ010000055.1 GCA_030599095.1 Candidatus Ruthturnera sp. | reverse complement strand
TTGTTTTTTATTTTAAAGCAAAAATAGATAAATGCTGGTTTTTTTAGTTTAAGCGTGCGTAACTAAAAAAAGTCCTTGCTACGAAAGGGGTTTGGTTTTTGTTGGAAAGTTGACGGTTTTTTAGACTGGGTGGTTTTCGTCACAGACTGAGTGTTTTTTGCCACAGACTGGGCAGTTTTCGTCACAGACTGGACGATTTTTGACGATTTTTAGCAAAAAACGAAAAACCACAATTTTTAACCTTTTAAGAGGGCTCATCACTTAATCATTGTTTTTAGATAATTATAGATATATTAGACTTTTATAATTTAGTCTGACCACTAGCCAGACTTTCGGAGTTAGACAGTTAATCGGGTAGTGCATTACTCATGTTTCTGATAGCATGTTTTGAACATTCCTCAAACCTTGCATATCCGTTTCAACGTACCCTGCAGTTGTTTGTATATCACTATGACTCATGAACTGGGATAATATTTGCAGGTTGCAACCACTATTGGCAGCGATGGATGCAAAAGCATGTCTAAATCTATGAGGGGTTATTTTTTCGCCAATTTTGTTGGAAAATCTTGTGAATAATCCAGAGATATGATTCTCAGTTGTTTCACCCAAGTGATTTGGGGTATAGGAATTCACAAGCTTGGTGATATTAAAAACTTGATCATCTTGTTGTATTGTGCCACACTTGTCTTTAAACTCTCTTTTAAAATTTATAAGCATTTTAATCAGCACTGAGTTTAGAGGTAATAAATTATCCTTTTTGTTTTTTGAAAACTCAGCTGTTAGATATAGTGTTGATTTATTAAAATCAATATCACGCCACTTGATACCAATAAGCTGTCTACGGCGTACCGCTGAATAATGTAATACAGCAATCATTGTTAAATAAAACCAACTTAGGTTTGAATAGTAAGTATCACTGCTTATCATACTTTTTAATTTTTCAATGGTCGATGTTTTGGCAACTTTAGATTTGATGTTTTTGACTATCAACAACTTAAACTGCTTAAAGGGGTTTTCTTCAATTAACTCCATGGCAACTGCCAAGCCAAACAAAGCTTTCATATGTCGATGGTAATTATTGGCAGTTATCGCACTTGCTCTTTTGTAAACCACATTACGCCATTTGATGCACTCAATACGATCAACAAAAATATTATCAATGTCAGTATCGTGAATAAAGAGTTTGTAAACTCTCTTGTATTTTTGAAGGGTTGCTGGTGATAAATCTGGTTTTTCTTGTTGGTAGAGTTCAAAAAGTGTCGTGAGCTTCATATTGTCCTTTGTGTGATTAAAAATACAAAGTTTATAAGAGGCATTACTACCTAAGCAAAAGCTGACTGCTGACTATTTAGTCTTTCAATATGATTTGTTTTTGCAATTTATTTGGGTTTATGTCTAAGATATAGCATGTATACCAAGGAAATCTATTGATGACTTTTCCAACATTGTCAATTGATGGATTTGATTTGATTTGTGTAGTGTAGTGGTAAACACGACTGTATTTAATTCCAGTTTCTTTTGAGAATTTTGTCATAGACAAGTTTTCTTTTCGCATGATTTCGATAATTTTTTTTCTAAAGTTTTTCCCTAAGTTGCTCATAAAGTTCTATAATTGAAAATAATTTATACGCATTTCTATAATGGTTGTGAAGAACAAGGGACTGAAAATCCCTGTGTCCCTAGTTCAATTCTAGGTGTGGCCACCAAATTCTAAAAGGGTTTTAAGGCAAAAGCCCTTTTTTATCTTTTAAGCAAAGTAAAACAAAAGTAAAACGATACTTTTTATCGAGCTCTAAATTACCCCCTAAAAAGAGTATAGATGTTATGGACGCATACAAGCGCAAGCATTTGATTACTCAGATATTGACAGGTATGATAAAACATAGAGAGGAGAGGTAATAAATGAGCAATAGACACAATGTATTTATCAGTTACCATCATGCCAATGATGGCTATGACAAAAATGAATTTGAAAGACTGTTTTCAGGCACTTACGACATTCTTGAAACCAAAGCCGTAGGTGATGGTGATATTGACCCTGGTTTGAAAACAGAAACAATTCGTCAGAAAATTAGAGACAACTTTATCAGCAGTGCCAGTGTTGCGCTTGTTTTAATTGGCTCTGAAATATGGAAAAGAAAACATGTTGATTGGGAAATAGCCTCAAGTATTAGCCAGACTAAATTAAACGCTCGCACTGGGTTATTGGGTATCTTACTGCCAACCTATCCTAGAAATGGTGCGTCTAAATATGACCCTTGTACCATTCCCCCTAGACTGCATGATAATATTGAGTGTGGTTTTGCAGAAATACACAATTGGTCAACCGATCCTACACTGCCTCGCTTAGGCTTAAATCAATAAAACGTCTGAACATAAGGTCTCTGGCGATTTGTTTTTCTAAGGCTTCATCGCTGAGGTTATACCAAGCTTGAAGGATGAGAATCTTAAACATCATCAGTGGTGGATAACTGGGTGCACCTCGCACAGATGAGTATAGACTTGACAGGGTTTGTTCTATCTCGCTCCAATTGATGATGTTGTGGACATCATCTAGTTCTGATAGGGATTTATGCTCTACAACAAGAGAATCTGCAAATGAGTTTTGTTGGGTGTTTTTCCAAGACATTTTAGATATTTTATAGGGTTGTTTTATATGGGTATTATTTTACCAGATTGGTGGTTTTTGTTTGATTTATGCAAAGGTCTCATATGGCTAAAATTGCAAAATATTTTGCTCTTGATACGAGAGACTGAGGAAAAATTACCTACTAGTAGCAAACATATTTCCTTTTCAAGGAATTTAATAATGTTTCTTATGTTTGTAGTGTGGATTATTATGGTACTGTGTTTGCTTTATCTGTCAACAATCTTTCCTTATATATCAGCATTTGTAGGCATAGGTTCATTTTACCTTTCAATTTTCTTGGTATTTAGCTGGCATTGGTATTACATTATCTTAACATTATCTGTCATTAATGAAAACGCAATAAACAATAATAAGGAAAATCAAAAACACTGAAGGTGTCTAAACCTCTATAGCCTTCTTGTGAAAACAACTTTTCTCAACAGTCTTCTATCCATCACAAACCCACCCTCTTGACTACTATTTCCAATAGCAGTCAAGAGGGTGGGTTTGTGAATAATCTCTAAGATTTTTACTCAGGCTTTTTCAACCAGTGTTTTGCACTGGTTAAAGCCAGTTGCAAGACCTTTTTATGGAGGGCTTGCAATGCCTGAAAATAATAGAGACAACAAACAAAGTTTCATCAAGAAGTTTAACGATATAGCTCGTCATCGTCATAGATACGATGTGTTTAGAGATTTCATCACTATATCTGCCATATCACTGCATAATGCAGTGAATAAGGTTAAATCGTTAGAAGATGAATATATGAAAATCATTAAACCTTATGCAAAAGATGAAGTCAATGCTTTTGCTGAGTTATTTGCTGATTTGGTGATGATGTTAGATCCTGAACCTTGTGATGTATTGGTGGTTTGTATATGGAACTGGAACTTGGCAATAAAAATGCTGGGCAGTTTTTTACTCCACCCCATATATCTGAGTTTATGGCTGAGTTGGTTTATGGTGATGATTTAAAGAATATTGATAAACCATTTATCACTTTGTCTGAACCTGCTTGCGGTGCTGGTGGTATGGTTTTAGCATTCGTTAAAGTCATGCTTGCTCATGGTCATAACCCTGCTCATAAACTTTGGGTGCAGTGTATCGATATTGATAGACTTGCTTCTTTAATGTGCTATGTGCAGTTGGGTTTGTGGCATGTGCCAGCACAGGTTGTTGTGGATAATTCGCTAACACTTGAAACTCGTGAGGTGTTTTATACTCCAGCCCATTATATGGGTTTGTGGGATATGCGATTAAACCTTAGAAAATCTGAGAGTTTAATCACTGAACACCAACAAGCACAAGATGGAACTGATGAGCCAAAAATTGACGAGTTGAAACTGCCTGATGAAAGTATCAAAGATATTAGTAAAAGTGCAGATATTCAGCTTGGTTTTGATTTTTAGTATTGTTGGTTTGAAACTTAAAAACTCCCTTAATTGGGAGTTTTTTTTGCTGTTTTAAGACTATCAACTTAACTTTCTCAAAGAATAATTAGAGCATGATATTAAAATCACAAACCCTTTAAAGTCATGTTTTTTAGAAGTGCAGAATTTAGTATATGCAATATATTCGCTTTTTCCCATTGTCTGACAATCTGTAATAAATATTATATCTTTCAAATACATAACGCCTTATTCCTTTGGGTTCGTTGTATATGGGGCAAGATAGTGGAAATTCTGAAATTATATTTATACTGCTTGTTAAAAAGCTCCACACTAAAACTTTCAGCTCTTTGTGGATTGTCTTGTGCAATATATTCTTTGATTATGTCTAGATCTTTTCTCGCCTTACGAGAAATATGAACTTCTACCATTGTGAAATAGGTTTAGAAAGTACCTCTTCAATATTGTCGTGTCTTAATTCCATAGAGCGACCAGCTTCAATATCGGCTATTCCCTCATTAATACCTTCGTCAATTTTATGCCTTACTAGTGCTTCTAATGCTTCATAAACAAGGTCTTCTGCTGATTGATAACTACCAGTAGAAACCTGTTCTTGCACCATTTCAGCTACAGAGCCATGTAGTGTTATTGTCATAATTTTCATCTTACAAATTAATTATAATCATTATATCAAATTCAGCAGAAAGTCAATAATAAATATAGAAATTATGCTACCCAAAGATTTTTATATTCTTTATGCAGAAAATCGTATTGAGTCTGCTTTATGTCATAAGTGGCTAAAAAATCAAATTTATTTTCAAAAACTTTAAATTTCCAAAAAGAATTAGCTGTTTTTAGTTTTCAATTTATCCAAATAATCTGCATACCACTGCATCAACTCTACTCGTTCCTCTAGGTATTCAGCACGATTATAAGCTCCTCGTACTTTGTTTCGTTCTTGATGGGCAAGTTGTTTTTCAATTACTTCGCCTCTAAATTTATTTTCATTGAGAATAGTTGATGCCATACTTCTAAATCCGTGTGCCACCATACGACTGTGATATTTTCCACTTTTCATTCGTTTTAGTGCAACATTGACTGAGGCTGAACTCATTGGTTTTTCTTGATGTATGCTACTTGGAAAAATATACTCACTTTGTCCTGTAATAGGTAATAACAATTCAAGCAACTTTTTTACCTGTTTAGGGAATGGGATTAAATGTTCTTGGTTCATTTTCATCAATTCAGCAGGAATTAACCATTCAGATTTATCAAAATCAATATAACTCCATTTTGAATTAGCAAGTTCACTGGGTCTAACAAAAATATAGGCTGATATAATTAGAGCAGACTTAACAACTATTGTGCCATTGTATTCATTCATATCTTGTAGTAATTGGGATATTTCATCTTCATCAGTCAATGATGGCATATGTTTAGTTTTGCCATTTTTAAGCATGCCCCTGTAATCTTGAGTAATATCACGAGAACAATAACCTTTTGCTACACCATAGCGAAAAATCATAGAGCAACAAGAATTAACTCGTTTTCCTGCTTCAAGATACCCAAGTCTTGAATAGACTCAATTAGATTGAATAACATCGGTGCTTCAATATCTTTGAGTGGGATTTTTCCAATAACGGGGAATAGGTACATTTCCAGCCTGCGTAAAATTAATGCATTAAATCTATCTCTACTATCTTTGTAATGTTTGACATGCCAATCAAGTGCTACTTCTTTAAAACTTTTCTGAGTTGCAAGTTTGATTTTTCGGGTTTGTTTGTGGCTAGATGGATTGATGCCTTTATCCAACATATCCATATATTCCCTTTGTTTGGCTTTTGCCTGACTCATAGATATTTGTGGATATTTACCCAGTGAGACCATGCAACGGTTTTTAGAGAATGAATATCTAAATCGCCATAATTTGCCTCCTGTTGTCTTCACTAAGAGTGATAAACCAGCATCTACATTGATGGTATAATTTTTCTCTTTTGATTTAGCATTCTTTAGTTCAATATTTGTAGTCATGGTTATTCCTTATTTTATCAGATGAAAATGTATACCAATCGTATACCACTTTATTTGTAATATAGAGAAACAGACTGAAACAACTTGAACACCTAACACTATGATTTATAACAATAAATAGGCGAAGTTGAGACAAACTGAAACAGCATAAAACACTGTTTCTTATTTCTATCCCTCCACCATTGTTATACACAAAAACTTTTTAGAATAAGTATCTTAAAGGGTTTTATTTTTTAAATGATTTGATAGGATAGATGCGAATTTACAGAAAGAAGTTTACTTAACCCTCATTGCCAATAGAATGGATAATCCAATCGCCAATGAAGTTAATAATAATACTTGGGTTAAATACCGTTCTGAAAGATTAAAATCAGCAAGCAATAAAACTGTGAACAAGGTTTTACAGTATCCGAAGAAGGTGGAATTTTGACTGTTTGTTTATTATGTAGTTCAACCTGAATAACTCAAAAATACCCGACATAACAACATAAGAATGACAATAATATATGTACATCTTGCGCCTGACCACTTAGCAGATGCCTTGAAATTTGCATCTGTTGTCAAAATGTCGTCAATTTAGGTTATATTTTACTCTATATCCCTTGATATGAAGCCAGTAATATGGTGCGGAAGGAGAGACTCGAACTCTCACGTCTTTCAACACTGGAACCTAAATCCAGCGTGTCTACCAATTCCACCACTCCCGCATTTGAATCTAACACCCTTTCAGGGAGTTTGAAAAACTGAAATTATACCTAATTAATGTTATAGTGACGACTTCTAAAACACGAAGGAGCACGAGGAGCACGCATGACAGTTAATAACATAGTATCAGCAATGGCTGGTATCATTATTATGGTTTCACTACTACTAGGTGCAGACGCAATCAGTCCATTTGCCTATAATTCTAATTGGTTGTGGTTGACCGCATTTGTTGGTTTTAACCTGTTTCAATCAGCATTCACAGGGTTTTGCCCAGCAGCAATCATTGCAAAAAAATTGGGTGCTAAATAATCACACCTTACACGCAAACCTTGCCTAATAAATAAGCAAGGTTTGTCAATAAGGTTTGTAATTCTTATTAAGCTTTAGATGCGGACTTAGCATCAAACCAATTTAGTTTTTCTCTTAACATTACCACGTCTCCAATAATAATCAAGGTGGGAGCGTGAATGGTTTCATTTTCTACTAAATCTGGCAATTCTTTTAGGGTTGTGGTGTAAACTTTTTGCTCAAGTGTTGTGCCTTTTTCAACCAATGCCACCGGCATATCGATGCGCATACCATGTGCAATTAACTGCTCTGATAAATGTCTTGCGCCGTTAAGCGCCATATAAAATACAATGGTTTGTTGCTCAAGCGCCAACTCATGCCAAGGCAAATTCATACTGCCATCTTTTAAATGCCCTGTTACAAAACGACAAGATTGCGAATAATCCCTATGTGTTAATGGAATGCCTGAATAAGTAGAACAGCCAGAAGCTGCTGTAATACCAGGTACTACTTGAAAAGGTATGCCGTTTTCAGCCAGTGTTTCAATCTCTTCACCGCCACGACCAAAGATAAAGGGATCGCCTCCTTTAAGACGGCAAACTCTTCTGCCTTGTTTGGCCAAATTTACCAATAATTGATTAATATCGCCTTGTGGCACAGTGTGGTTGTCACGCTCTTTGCCAACATAAATTAGCTGTGCATCACGCCTAACCAGTGCCATCACCCCGTCTGAAACCAAGCGGTCATACAAAATAACGTCTGCCTGTTGCATAAGGCGTAGTGCTCTAAAAGTTAATAAATCAGGGTCACCAGGTCCGCCACCCACTAAATAAACTTCGCCCACTTGAGATTTAGTGGCATTATCAAGTTGTGCTTGTAAATCTGCTTTGGCTTGTTGCATTTTGCCTGAAAATACTTTTTCAGCAATAATGCCAGAAAAAGTTTTTTCCCAAAAGTATCTTCTGTCTTCAATATTGCTAAACTTTGCCTTAACTTGGTCTCTAAAATTACCTGCCAATTCTGCCAACTTTCCATACGCATGTGGCAAGGTGCTTTCTAACTTTGCACGGATTAAGCGCGCTAATACCGGCGCTTTCCCTGCTGATGAAATGGCAATCACAATCGGCGATCTGTCCACAATTGAAGGCATAATAAACGTACATAAATCTGGAGAATCAACCACATTAACAGGAATATTGTTTTGATTAGCCAACTCAGACACTTGCTTGTTAAGATTGACATTGTCTGTGGCCGAAATAATCAAAACTTGCCCCTTAATATCAGCTGGCTCAAAACTTTTTTCAATATAAGTAATTTTGTTGTCACTGACTAGTTTAGCCACATTCTTAGAGCCACTTTTTGCAATACAAGTTACCTGACCATGGGCTTTTAACAAAAGATTGATTTTACGATAAGCAATATCACCACCACCAACAACCAAACAAGATTTTTGTTTAATATCAATAAAAATAGGTAGATAATTCATAAATTGTTTAGTGTCACTAATAAATCGGCACAAGTAAAATAAAAGTCTATATTATAATGCTGGTCAAGCAAAATTCTTTCTATAAATTCGCATCTATCCTATCAAATCCACGCCCATCAATTCATTTAAAAATTCATCACCCCTAATCACTATCCAAAGATAAAGACACTTTGGAACGTTGCCACTGTTTTAAGATTGCCACAACAACAGCACTCACCAGCCTCAAACAAGAATCCTCATT
>JAUVOQ010000077.1 GCA_030599095.1 Candidatus Ruthturnera sp. | reverse complement strand
ACTCAAATCCTCAGAAAACAACAAAATTATTTGTCTAAATTTGGTCTCTGAAATACGTGAACGAATTACATACTTGTTTTTTACTTTCATGACGGTACTTTAACAGGTTTTTAAACATGCTTAAGTTGTCATGACCCATTTTTTAAAAGCCACTCAAGAGCAAGCAGAACACTACGAAGAATTGTCAGAACTTTTAGAAAACGATCCTATTTTAGCAATGGACTATTTAAAAAGAGCGTTCTTAATTACTGGCAACAAAAATTATCAACTTAGCGTTAAAAACATACTAAAAACAATTGACACAGATGGTCGCGCTAAAAACAGTATTGAAAATTCAGCTGCAATTTTTTAATGTTTATCTAGTCCAACCTGAATAAACCCAACCCTAGCAACCCAACAGCCCAAATTTGACTCTTTTAGATGGAAATACCAAGCTATTAATAACCTATTTTTTCTAAGTTAGAACTTTTCAATCAATTAAATCATCATAACTAACATTAAGTGCATTTATAAATGCTTTAAGTTTTGGCAAGTCAATTTGTTGCTTATTGTTCTCTATTTTTGAAATAACAGACAAGCTGATTCCTGTTTTATCGCTTAACTCTTTAGGTGTTAAGCCTCTATACTCACGCCAAACTTTAAGTTTAGATTCAGAACTTAATAATTTTTTCATAATATCTAGTGGAATTAACTCGTCATCACCCAATTTAACAACTTGCTTTGCTTTTTCGATAAGCAGCGCATCGTTATAATCTTCTTTTAATGAGTGCATTAATTTGTAATCACTCATTGGGATAACAGCATATTCTTTTTGATTGTCAATTAAGGTCATCATTTGTAGACATCTCCTCTTTTTTCTATTCTATAGATTTCAATATTATCATCTTTCGCCATAACAAACAAAATTCGTAAAAAGCCAACTCTTAAACGGTATTTGTCGACACACCCCGTAAGTTTGACAACATTGCCACTTGGAAGTTTTTCAATGGCAACAAAAACTTTTAATTGGTATCTGTGATCTATCTTTAACAACTGCTTTCTTGCCTTCTTGCTAATTTTTAAATCCATAAAAGCATTATACCAAATATTATGTAATAGAAAATATATTTTTATACTTTGTAAAAGTATTAATAACCCATTTTTTTCAATGGATTGAGTTCTTTAATCTCTTTAAGATGATCAGGTGCAAAATGTGCATATCTTATTGTCATTTTAATATCGCTATGCCCTAACGCTCTTTGCAAGACAAGAATATTACCACCGTTCATCATAAACTGTGAAGCAAATGTATGGCGCAAAATATGTGTTGATTGTCCAGCTGGCGTTTTAATGCTAGCCCTATTCATAGCATTAACAAAACTCATTCTACAAGATTTAAATGGCAGTGTGCCCAATATCTCTTTTTCAAGTTCACTATTGATTGGCAGGGTTCTGTTCTTGCCATTCTTGGTATTACTCAAGTGAATTGCACCATTCACAACTTGCGATATTTTTAATTGCTCCGCTTCACTCCATCGGACTCCAGTTGACAAGCAAATCTTAACGACAGTCGTTAAACTACTATTTAAACTATTGTTTGTTTCAGATAACAGAAGATTAATCTGCTCATTGGTTAAAAAGCACAATTCCGTTTCTTGAATTTTAAGCTTGCGAATACTCTTGATGGGATTGTCTGACAACTCACCCAGTCTAATCAATTCTTCAAAGACAGCATTAAGATAACTGTGGTCATGGTTAGCTGTGTTTGGTGTTACTTTATTTAAACGCTTTGCCCTGTAATTTGCAAATATCTTTTTATTAAAATCGACTATTTTTGGATTTTTGATTGTATGACAAAGGGCTTGTAAAAGATGTAACCTACCAACACCATCTTTTAAGTTTTTGCCATGCAGTTCATACCAAAGCCCACACAACTCTAAAAGATGGCGTTGGTCTTTATGTTTGCCAGCACTGTTCCAGTCTTTAGATTTATTGTTGTTATAAACAAGTTCGGTTTCGAAACGCTTGGCTTCGGCTTGAGTTGCGAACAATCTTTTATGGTGCTTGCCATTTCTACCACCGATTTTAATATTGACTTCCCAGTTTTTGCCAGTGGCAGTGGTTTTGACTTTTTTTATCACGATGCTTTGTGTTTGTTAATAAAATTATCAAAATCACTTCTACTTTTAACGCCTCTTTCAAAAAAATGTAGTTGGATATAAAACTCGTTTTTATATCCAAATGAAAGCTTTAAAAAACCCTCTAGACTAATAAAAAGCCAGTCATATCCATCTTTAAAAGCAAAATATACGGGCATAGACATGTCTCTACTGAAGTTTTCCAAACCATCTAATTCATCTATTTCTAATTTATGACATTTGTTGCCAAACTTATCAAGATGAGTTTGTTTATTTTTGACTTCAAAAGCAAGTGTCAACTTACTGGCGTTATCCTCATAGCCTAAAATAAAATCTGGTCTTTTAAATCCTGAATATTTGGAGACCGTTGAATTATAAAAAATTTCAAATAAAAATAAAAAATTCAGATTTCTTCGGTTTTTTCATTTCACTTGTCGTTGTTTTTTCTGTTTTCTATCAATTTTTCTTATTGTGATAGAAAATAGACAGAATAATCCCTTAAAAGCCATATTCTTTATCTAAAATCACCATTCTTTTAAGGTTAAAGGCTAAAGACTCCATAAACAGGGCAAACTGATTTTTAGCAATGCCTTTATATCTTGTCCGATGATTGGTTTGAGAGAATACTCGCTCATACGGACTGCGCATTTTTGTGATAAAGCTGTCTCTACCCTTGTTTTTATTTTTCATATTGTTTTTCAAAATAGCTCGAAGTGTGCGACCTTTACGTTTAGCGTCAAGATGAGTTTGCCTATCGCAATAGTCTTTGCCTGCATAAATAGCACCTGTACTTGGTAGTACATGTTTTAAGTCATTGGCAGGGGTTAATTGCAACTTTGTTAATCAACCCTGATTGCCTATCAACACTAACATGCTTTTTAAAACCATACCAGAATTTATGTTTACCTTTAGCACCAAACTTAGTTTGTTTATCACAACTCACTTTTGACAAGGT
>JAUVOQ010000035.1 GCA_030599095.1 Candidatus Ruthturnera sp. | reverse complement strand
TTGTTTTTTATTTTAAAGCAAAAATAGATAAATGCTGGTTTTTTTAGTTTAAGCGTGCGTAACTAAAAAAAGTCCTTGCTACGAAAGGGGTTTGGTTTTTGTTGGAAAGTTGACGGTTTTTTAGACTGGGTGGTTTTCGTCTTAGACTAGAGGTTTTTTGTATTAGACTGGCCTATTTTTGACGATTTTTAGCAAAAAATGAAAAACCACAATTTTTAATCTTTGAAGGTGTTTAAAAAATAGCCACTCTTGCAAATTTGGGTGTTTTTTGGTAACAAACAAAAGATAAAATCCGTTTAGAAAAACAAGCGAGTGTTAAGGTTGATAATTGCTTTAAATTAAATCCATTTTGTGGCTGGTAAAAAAATACCACAAGGCATTAAAAAATAACATTAAAACGATAAACCAAACAGTATAAAACTACGTTTCAGTGCGATTTTAGTATTATTTGTTTCTTTTAGTTAAAATTCCTAATACTGAGTCTTTTCCTGTTGCCAAAGATTTAATTTCATTTCTACTAATAATCACCGAACCTTTTTTGCTTTCTAAGTTTCTTACTTTTTGAATGCCTAAATTAATAACCAAAGATGTGATTGGTTTTTCAAAATGAAATAAGGATTTGATAATATGATTATGTCGAGCCAATGAGTCAATTGCTCTTTCTTTATGATTTAATGTTAGTATTTTTTTATTGCTCATAAAATCACCCTAAGGTTTATTACTAATTTTTTAAAGAGTTTTGGTAGTTTAAGGGGCTGTCCTGTTTTTCCTGTTGGGGCAACACTTTCAGACTTGAAAGGGTAGCTAAATGTTGATGAAAGGTAGCCAAATATTGACGAGGGTAGAGGGGTAGCTTGTTGGCTTTGCACACTTGTTTTGAATAATAAGGTGAATAAGGTCTTATTAACCAACAAAAAGTTGCACTTAGAATTTGAAGTTAGGCTATTTAAAAAGCGTAATAAAGTTCTTTTTAAAGTAGTAGGGGTGGCTAAATGTTGATGAAAGGTAGCAAGATACAGATAAACCGTTGTTTACTTTACTATCAATGCTTTTAGCAAATACAACAAATCCTAGGAAAAGATTATCACAAGACTTTAATGTTGATTTTTTAACTGTTTTCATCATAAAATTTGGGACTTATATATTTAAATTAATAAAATCTTGATTAAGGCGAACAAATGTTTGCCCTTTAGATTTTTGCCTTGTAGTATGCAAGCGAGGCGGAAAGTATGCTAAAAACCTAAATATTGGTATTTTTTCCTTTACATCTTTTTCTGACCACCTTAGAATTGGTAAATTTAGAACATATTGTATGAAGCTATTTATCATTTTTCTATTCCCCAATGGATTTAGCACTATCAACCATCCACGTGCCTTTTTTGTCGGTTTTATAGTCTGATACGACTGTGCCGTCATTTTTGATTTTGCGACAAGTTAGGAAACTCTCACGACAATATTTCTTAACAGTAAAGTGGCTAATACCTGTTATTTCTGCGTATTTGTGGCTTGTTATTTCTTTGATTTGCATAATATCTGTTAAAATCCAATAGTTTTTAATTGTTGTTGTTTGTTGTTAATAGATGTTTAAACATCTGTTGCATATTATAAACAGAAGTTAAAACATCTGTCAAGGTTTTTATGAAGATAAATGAGAAAATAAGGTTAATTCGCACCACAGAGGGGTTTACACAAGTTGAATTTGCTAAATTAATAGGTGTTTCTTGCGATGTAGGCGTGAGAGAAATCGAATCTGGAAAAAGAAAAGAGGTTGGGTCTGCAAAAATTGAGCGTATCTGTAAACGCTTTCCTGAGTATGCGCTTTGGCTAACCACTGGACAAACATCAGGCGACCAAATAGACCCGTATATCAAACAATCGCAATCAACTAAAACTAGTTGATTGAATTATGAAAAATTTTCACCCTAAAAAAAGGCAGATTGTGTTTTGTGACTTCAGAGGCTTTGAAGTGCCTGAGATGATTAAAAAAAGACCTGTGCTTATCATAACAGGTGCTATAAAAGGTAGGGATAGCAGACTAGTAACTATCTTGCCTATTAGCACAACAACACCTAACCCAATATGCAAATGGCATTATAAGTTAGACGCACAGTATATGCCACAAGCGAAGTTTTTTAGAAGCACAAACTGCTGGATTAAGGCAAATATGATTTATACGGTATCTATAAGTAGATTGTGGCTAATAAAATTAGGACTTAGAGATAAAAAAATGCAATATTTCAGTAAGAAAATATCTATGCTACTGGCATTAGGGGAATTAAAACAAGGGTAAGTGGCAATGTTCGTTTTAACGAAGGAAAAAAATGAGTAATTTTTTTATACCACTTACCTAGCCAGTTTTCACTGGTCTTAAAAGCCTTGCGAGTAAACCCACAAGGAAACAATAGACCCATTATACGCCTAAAAACGACAAAACAAGCCAAGATACAACTAAATTAGAATGATACGTAAAACTAAAACAGGTTTTCAGGTTGATATATCACTAGGACGCACCAAACGCCACCGCAAGGTATTTAAAACACGCCAAGAGGCACAAGCCTATGAACGCCATTTTTTAGCCCAGTTAGACGAGGGCAAAGAATGGCAACCTAAAACTAAAGACCAACGCAAACTAAGTGAGTTGATAGCCATTTGGCACAAGTTGCATGGTGTTAATCTGCGCGATAAGAATAATCGTCTAAAGACACTCAACAACACTGCCAACGCACTGGGCGACCCAGTGGCTAAAGATTTTACCGCTAATCAATTTAGCCACTACCGAGCCGAACGGCTAAAGAAAGTTAAGCCAAAGACGATAAACAACGAAACTGTGTATCTGTCTAGCGTTTACAATGAACTCAGACACTTAAAAGAGATTGATTATGGCAATCCAATCGCTGAAGTTAGACAAATCAAAATTCCCGAGCGTGAATTATCCTATCTTAGTGATGATGACATAAAAGCATTGTTTGACGAATTAAAGACCCACCAGCCAACTTATCAAGTGGCCTTAATTTGCCTAAGTTGTGGCACAAGGTGGGGCGAAGCGTTAAGTCTCAAAAAAGAACATATAAGAGGCGGTAAAATCAGTTTATTCAATACTAAGAGCGGAAAGAATAGATACATCCCAATTCCTAAAAATGTGCTTGATTTGCTCAATTTTGAATTTGATGAGGCTTGCACTAAGATATTTGCTAAGTGCTACAAGAGGGTAGAGATACCCAAAACCACAGGACAGAATACGCATATCCTACGCCATACTTTCGCCAGTCATTTTATTGCTAATGGTGGAGGTATTCTCACGCTTAAAAATATACTAGGGCATAGTGATTTAAAAATGACAATGCGTTATGCACACTTAGCACCTGACTACCTTAACGATGTGCTAAAGTTTAGCCCTGTTGTCAAAATGTTGTCATAAATAAAAGGTGCTATGCTGTAAATTATTGATTTTACAGTAAAAATATGGGGCGAGAAACGGGGTTTGAACCCGCGACAACCGGAATCACAATCCGGGGCTCTACCAACTGAGCTATTCCCGCCATAAACTATTACCTCAGGCTCTTTGTCTTGAAGTGGTACGCCCAACACGATTCGAACGTGTGACCTACGGCTTAGAAGGCCGTTGCTCTATCCAGCTGAGCTATGGGCGCATATACCAAAAAGGTCGTTATTAAAGCGCTCTAAATACAAGGTATTTTTTTTGGTCGGAGTGGAGGGATTTGAACCCCCGACCACCTGGTCCCAAACCAGGTACGCTACCAAACTGCGCTACACTCCGAAAAAACGATGATTATACTTTGTTAAATCGAAATGTAGGTGGTTAAATTGCTAATGGCTTCCATGCCCCTAGGTTGACCTTAGTTCATGCATGCTATTTAGACCATCTCTATTAATTGCATTAAATTCATTGTTATTGTTCATCATGCCTATTATTTTGTCAAAAAACAATAGAATAAATGGCGGTGACCACTTTTTAAATATTTTTTGTTTTTCTAGTTCAGTGATAAACTCACGTAAATCTTGATATTGCATTGATGATTGCCTTAAATTAATTAAATTTTTTCAAAGTAACTGGCGTGTGCTGCCAGTTCTTGCTTGTTTGCATAAATAACTTTGATTTTGCCAATGGTGCGTTCTACTTGAATAATGTTGTTAGTATTATTGGCTTGCTCATTGGTCGTTTGCTCATTACCAAATAAAGTAGATTGCCCGCCAGTCATTGCCAGATAAACTTGTGCTAGAATTTTCGCATCTAGTAGTGCCCCATGTACAGTTCTTGCACTTGAGTCGATTTCAAATCGTCGACACAAGGAATCGAGATTGTGCAATGTACCAGGTCGTTGTTGTTTGGAAAGTTCTAATGAATCAATAATGTTACATTTATCCTCAATGCGCTCATCAATGCCCATAAGTTTAAGCTCGTGATTTAAAAATCCAAGGTCAAATGGGGCGTTGTGAATGATGAGTGTCGCCCCTCCAATATAGCTTAAAAACGTTTTAACAATGGCTTCAAATTTAGGCTTATTTGTTAAGAATTTATCAGTAATGCCATGAATTCGCACCGAATCGCCAACATTGCGATTGGGTTGTATGTACTCATGATATTCATTATTTTCAGTGATTTGCCTGTCTACAATTTCTGTGCAACCAATTTCAATGATGCGATGACCTTTGGAAGGTTCAATGCCCGTGGTTTCAGTATCTAGTACAATTAGTCTTTCCATCAAATATTCCTTGAACTTATTTTTCGTGTAAAATTGTTTGATTTTATCATAAGTAAAATTGTAAACTATTATGGCAAGAGTAACAGTTGAAGAATGTTTAGAATATGTGGAAAATCGCTTTGAGTTGGTATTGGTCGCCGCAAAGCGCGCACATCAATTAAGTTCTGGTGGTTATAAATCACTATTAGACGTAGGCAAAGACAAGCCAACAGTAGTCGCATTAAGAGAAATTGAGGCAGGACTTATTAACGCTTCAGTTTTAAGTGAAACTTATGAAATGCAAGCACAATTATCAGCACAGCAAAAAGTAGCGGATGGTGCAAAAACATCTGAAATTGAAGATGAATTATCAACAACAGTAGTTGATAAAGTTGCTGATGAAATGACAGAAATTGAGTACTAATTAACGCACTTGCGTCATTTTTTATAATAAAATTGCTCAATCATTAGGCGAAGATGCGCATCGTTTTTGGACGATTTTTAATCACTGGATTAACAAAGCCTATCAGCAAGATGACCCGAGTACCATCAATAAAATAGGCACAGACGAAACCTTAAAATACCCTGACAACTATTTGATGCAAAAAATACTGATCCATGATCAAGTGAAATCTTATTTGGATTTGAATAGGTAGGTGTTGAAAAACATAACAATGCCATCAACTCGGACAGTTAAAAGCGGCGTTTGAATCAGGTATTATTAGCCAACAAAAAGTTGCACTTTGAATTTGAAGTTAGGATGGCTTGAATTATCACAATATGTTATTAATAAGAATACTACCTTTATTACTCAGCTTAATTACTACTAATAGTTTAGCACAAGAGACTCATTACCCAGAATCAGGTGTAGGCAATATTGAGCAAAAATTAGTAACAGGCAATAACTATATGGTAGCAACGGCAAATCCTTATGCTTCTATGGCTGGAATGAGAATTATTGATTTAGGTGGTAGTGCAGTTGATGCTGCAATCGCTGTGCAAATGGTATTAACGCTAGTTGAGCCTGAGTCAAGTGGTATTGGTGGCGGTGGTTTTGCACTTCATTGGGATAATAAAAATAAAAAAATCACCAGTTATGATGGCCGTGAGAAAGCACCCATGAGTGCCACACCAAAACTATTTTTTGATGCTAATGGTACGCCAATGAACTGGTGGGCTGCTTTGGCTGGAGGCAGGTCTGTTGGTGTTCCTGGGATTGTTGCGATGATGGAAAAAATGCACAAAAAACACGGCGTTTTACCTTGGGAAGAGTTATTTGTTGATGCTATAAATCTATCAGAAAATGGTTTTGAAGTCTCACCAAAACTTGCTTTAGCCATTAAAAACAAACAAAACCCAGCATTAGGAAGATATAAAGAAGCATGGGAATATTTCTTCCCAAATGATGAGCCATTAAAAGCAAAATCAATCAAAACAAACAAAAAACTAGCTAAAACATTCAAACGAATTGCCCTACTTGGCTCTAAAGGATTTTACAAAGGTGAGATTGCAATAGATATAGTAAAAACTGTACAAAATGCCAAAGATAACCCAGGGCTTTTAACTAATGAAGATTTAATACAATACCAAGCAATTGAGCGAGATGTTATTTGTGCAGAATACAAAAAATACAAACTTTGTGGTATGGGGCCGCCAACATCTGGTGGTATGAGTGTTATTCAAATTATCAAAATGCTTGAAGATAAAAATCTCAATAAATATAAACCACTATCTGCCGAGGCTGTGCATTTAATCACTCAATCTTCAAAACTAGCATTTGCTGATAGAGCTAAATATATGGCTGATTCTGATTTTGTTAATGTGCCTGTTACAGGACTTATAGATAGTGAATATCTTAAAAAAAGAGCAAGGTTAATATCTCTTAATGATATGGGTGTTGCACAAGCGGGAATACCAGCAAATGCAAATAAAAATTGGCAGAAAGGTAGGACATTTGAACAACCAAATACCACACATTTTAGTATCATTGATAAAAATGGTAATGGCATATCAATGACTTCAAGTATTGAAATGGCATTTGGCTCAACACTTATGGTGCATGGGTTTTTACTTAATAATCAACTAACTGATTTTTCATTTAACCCTACGAAAAATGGTAAATTAGTCGCCAATAGTGTTGCTGCTGGCAAACGACCAAGAAGCTCAATGTCACCATTTATGATATTTAATGAAAATAACCATTTAATAATGCTTATCGGCTCACCTGGTGGCAGTAGGATTATTAATTATGTTGCAAAAACGATATTGGCAGTTTTAGAGTGGGATTTGGATATTCAAGAAGCAATTAACTTGCCTCATTTTGTTAATCGTAATGGTGCTACTGACCTTGAGATTAATACAAGTATTGTTAATCTAAAAACTAATTTAGAGAAAAAAGGTCATCAAGTAAATATCAGAGATTTAAACTCTGGCTTGCATGGCATTGTGATTAAAAATAATAAATTATATGGTGGTGCTGATCCTAGGAGATTAGGCAAGGTTTTAGCCAAATAAAAACTGAGTCCTCATACACCAAATCACATCTCATTAAGTTTATATCTGTTGTTTTAGTTTTGTCATTCTCACAATGGCATTTAATAATTTATCAGAACAACAAACCAACGGGGCTGTCCGCCTTGTTTAATAATTGACCAAGAAAGAGTCTATACCAAACACAAAGAGCGGTGTTTGAATCAGGTATTATTTAACCAACAAAAGATTGTACTTAGAGTTTTAAGTTAGGAAATAAGAAAATGAAATTTAACGAATACACGAACAACTTACTAAAAACACTTGATAAATTTACTGAAAAAGAAGACGATAAAGCCTGCGTAGATGATGTTTGTAAGTTATAGAGATTGAATATGACTAAAAAACAAAAAACCACAGTTGCTATTGCTTATGACTTTGATGGCACGCTTGCCAAGGGAAACATACAAGAAAACTCTTTTATCCCTGATTTAAAATTAGATAAAGAAGTGTTTTGGCAAGAAGTTAAAAAACTTGCACAAGATGAAGAAATGGATGAAATTCTAGCCTATATGTTTTTAATGATAAAAAAGGCTAAAGAAAAAAAGATTAGTTGCAAAAAGGATGAAATTAAAAAGCACGGGAAAACTGTTAAATACTTCAAAGGCGTTGAAGATTTTTTTGCAAGAATTAACGAATATGCCAACAGCAAAAGGATTAAATTAGAACATTATATTATCTCTTCAGGCACTAAAGAGATGATTGAAGGTACTTCTATTGCTAATGAATTTGAATACATTTTTGCTTCCTCTTTTAAATACGATGTTAATGGGGTTGCCAAGTGGCCAGCATTGGCAATTAATTACACCACCAAAACTCAATATTTATTTCGCATTAACAAAGGCATTAAAAATGCTTGGGATAATACCGAAATTAATAAATATATAGAATTATCAGAACGCCCTATTCTATTTGAAAATATGATTTACATAGGCGATGGCGCAACTGACATTCCTGCGATGAAAATGCTCAATTATCAAGGAGGCACCTCTATTGGTGTATATCCACCAAATACCAAAGGTGCAAAAAACAAAGCACAAGAACTATTAAAGAACAACAGGGCGAATTATATCGCCAAAGCAGATTATTCTCCAGATTCAGACATAGACAAAATAATCATAAGTATTATTGATAGAATCTCAATTAAAGCAAGCGTTAAGCAACATACAAAATAAATATTATGACATTCAACCAACAACTAGAGCAATTACTAAAAACACTTGATAAATTTACCGATAAAGAAGGCAATTTACTCAAGCAAAACATTAAAGACAGTAGCGAGAAGTTTGATACTGATTTAATCAAGTTATTATTAAGTGATAAAGACACTAAAGAACATTTCTTTGATGAAATTGATGATGCTACTATTTTTAACTATCGTAAATTTATTGATTACATTGATGATAAAAATTTTCTAATTGACAGTTATACCAAGTTTTCTAATAAAGTGGGTTTAACAATATCTAATAAGCATTTACAGCAAATTAACGATGTGGTGTTGTCTTTCCCATTTAAAGATTGTGTGCTTGAGGGTGGGCAATCCAAAGACGACGAAAAACGCAAAGAGATATTTTTTAATGAAGTTTTAGCCAAAGATGAAATTAATCGCCTGCTTGATGAAAAAGTGATTACCAATGCGACTCGGTTTAGCGCCCCCTTGAGGGGTGAAAAATATACAAAAGATAAGGCAAGGGAAAACATAAAGTTTAATCGTGATGAAAACGGTTTAATCAAAGACAATCTTATTATTAAAGGCAATAATCTACTAGCCTTACACACCCTTAAAAGCAACTTTGCAGGTAAGGTAAAACTCATCTATATTGACCCGCCATATAACACAGGCAACGACAGTTTTAACTACAACGATAATTTTAATCACTCAACTTGGCTAACCTTTATGAAAAACCGCCTTGAGGTGGCAAGAGCATTGTTAAGGGATGATGGGGTGATTTTTGTACAGTGCGATGATAACGAACAGGCTTATTTAAAAGTGTTGATGGATGAGATTTTTGGTAGAGATAATTTTGTCGGTGATTTGATTAGAAAAACAAAATCAAGTACCAATGATGCTAAAACTGGTTTTAATATGCAACACGAAAACACACTAATTTTTGCAAAAAATAAAAATAATATCAGTTTAAAGGGTGATAAAAAAAGATTGGATAATTATTCTAATCTAGATAATGATATTAATGGTGATTGGGTTAGTTCTGACCCAAGTGCCAGAACAGGAAATACAAAATTTGAAATTAAAAATCCAAAAACAGGGCAAATAGACTTACCGCCTAAAGGCAGATGTTGGGCTTTTTCAAAAGGCAGTTTCAATAATTTTGTAAAAAGTGGAAAAATAAAATTCAAGAACACCGTTAAAAAAAATGAAAGAGGGTTTATTTATAAATCATATAAAAACAATTTAAAAAATTTGTTTTACTTATTGAATAGTTTAGACGGTTGTAAAAACCAATACATGAACCAAGTCGCAACAAAAGAAAGAAATAACTTATTAGATGATAGTTTTGAATACCCTAAACCTGAAGAATTTATCAAAATAATTATAAATAGTGTTACAGAAAAAGGCGACATAGTCCTAGATTATCACCTAGGCAGTGGCACAACTTGCGCCGTTGCCCATAAAATGGGACGGCAATATATAGGCATTGAGCAAATGGATTATATTGAGGATATTGCCGTTAAGCGAATGCAAAAAGTAATCGGTGAAACCGTTAAAAAAGATGGTGAATTATTAGAAAGTGTTGCGTTTGATAATGGCGGCATATCAAAAGCGGTTGATTGGATTGGTGGCGGTGAATTTATCTATTTTGAATTGGATAAATACAATCAAAAATATATTGATGAATTGTCTAACGCCACCGATAAAACCATCTTAAAACTTTATGATGAAATACTTGAAAAAGCCTTTTTAAATTATGATGTTGAAAGCAAAAAACTCTTAGAAAATAAAAAAGATTTTGCAACATTAAGCCTTAATGAACAACAAGCGTTTTTAATCTCAATTTTGAATAAAAATCAACTCTATAAAAATCGATCAGAGATTGATGATAAAGAGTTATTACTAGATGAGAAAACCAAACAACTAAACAAAGATTTTTATAATAATTAAATAAGGAAAATATTATGAACTATTCATCAACAATATCTTTGAATTGTCCTCATTGTCAATCAATGTGCCAATTTACTTGTGCTAGTCAAAATCACATTAAGTGTAAGAATGATAATTTATATCATATATTTTATCAGTGCAGTAATTGTGCTGGAAAAATTATTTCAAGATGGCATGGTAATGGATATACTGGAAGGATGGAATCTAACGGATATATTGGAAGTATGGGATTTAAATCTAACACCATGACTTTGTCTAATTATTATCCTAATATTGATAGTTATAAACCTAAAATAGATTTAGATGTTATTACAAATATTGAAGTTAAAAAAGACTTTATAGAGGCAATATCTTGTTATAACAATGATTTATATAATTCTTGTATGATTATGGCACGCCGTGCCATACAACAAGAAATGTTAATTGAGATAGAAAAAAGCAAGGAAAAAGATAATCTATATAAACAAATAGAATCAACTGGCATATCAGCAAACTTAAAGAAGTTATTACAAAAGGTTAAAAATTTTGGTAATTATGGTGCTCATCCTGATTTTTGTTTATTTGATGATGAAGAGAATAAAATTGAAGATGACAAAAAATTTGCTGAATTAAGTTTAAGATTCTTAGATAAATATTTTGCAGATCAATACGAAACAAGTGCATTAATTGATAGTGCACCTAAAAGCAAACACGAGTTAAGCAAATAATTGATGAAAAATAACCTAACCATTAAAGATGAATTAACCGAATTTTTGCTCTATAACGATGGCAATGGTGATGTCAAAGTAGAGACTTATTTACACAATGAAACGCTGTGGCTACCGCAAGCACAAATAGCCCAGTTATTTGGCGTGCAAGTACCTGCTATTAGCAAGCACTTAAAAAAAATATTTGAGACAGGAGAATTAGATGAAAAAGTGGTTGTTTCCATTTTGGAAATACCCACTCAACATGGTGCTATTACTGGAAAAACTCAAAATATAAGCGTTAAATATTATAACCTTGATGCGATTTTATCCGTTGGGTATAGAGTTAATTCTAACAAGGCAACCCAGTTTAGAATTTGGGCAAGTAATACCCTAAAAGAGTTTATTATCAAAGGCTTTGCGATGGATGACGAACGCCTTAAAAATGGGCATCATTTTGGCAAAGATTATTTTAAAGAACTTTTAGAGCGGGTTCGCTCAATTAGAGCCAGTGAGAGGCGAATATACCAACAAATCACTGATATTTTTGCAGAGTGCAGTATTGATTATGATAATAATTCAGAAATCACCCACGCTTTTTTTGCCAGCGTGCAAAATAAATTTCATTTTGCTATTACAGGGCAAACGGCAGCAGAAATTATCTACACTCATGCCGATAAATCCTTGCCTTATATGGGTCTGAAAACTTGGAAAAATGCACCAAATGGCAGAATTTTAAAAGCAGATATTAAAATTGCTAAAAATTATTTAACAGAAGATGAAATTAAAGATTTGGAAAAAACAATTAGTTCGTATTTTGATCACATTGAAATAGTTATTAAAAATCGCACTACTATGACTATGCAGAATTTAGCTGATTCTGTTAATAAATTTTTAGAATTCAACGAATATAAAATACTTGGAAATTTAGGTAATAAAAGCAAGCAACAGGCAGAGAAAAAAGCAAATTTAGCCTATGATGATTTTAATAAAACACAAAAAATAAATTCTGATTTTGACAAAGCCATCAAACAAATAAAGGATAAAAATGAGTGATAATTTTTTATTTGACGACATAGAAAAAGAGTTTGGCAGAGAATTGCGAACAGAGGTTAATTATCCGTTTGTTAATGACAATCTTAATCCAAAATTAAAGTTAAGGGCTTACCAAAAACAAGCATTCACAAGGTTTTATAAATACTATGAAACTAATGATGCGCAGGCTTATATAAAGCCACAAAATAATACTCACCTAGCCTTTCATATGGCAACGGGCAGTGGTAAAACAGTGATAATGGCAGGGCTGATTTTGTATCTTTATTCACAGGGCTACCGTAATTTTTTATTTTTTGTTAATCGTGGACAGATTGTAGAAAAGACTAAAGACAATTTTATCAACGCTCAATCCAGCAAGTATCTTTTTAGCAATAAGATTAATATCAATAATAAGCAAGTCAATATTAAGGCGGTGGATAATTTTGCTTATTCATCAGATGATGATATTAATATCTGCTTTACCACTATTCAAGGATTGTTTAGTGATTTTCATCATGAAAAGGAAAACTCATTAACGATTGAAGATTTTCAAGCAAATAAAACAGCCTTAATTGCTGATGAAGCGCATCATATCAATGCCAGCACTAAAAAACAAGGTGAGTTATTTGATAAAGAGGGCAACCCCAAAGCCAGTTGGGAAAATACGGTAAAAAAAATCTTTAAAACCCATCAAGATAATATTTTGCTAGAATTTAGTGCCACGATAGAACTGGACAACAAACAAGTCAAAGAAAAATACCTAAATAAAATCATCTACCAATACGATTTGAAACACTTTGTTGAGGATGGTTTTAGCAAGAAAATCAGCTTATTTAAAAGCGATACTGACAAACAAACACGGATATTACAAGCATTAGTCGTGTCAATATATCGAGAGCAAATAGCAATTAAGAATCAGTTAAATATCAAGCCCGTGGTGTTGTTTAAGTCATCTAAAATCGCTGAAAGTAAAGACAATCAAGCACTTTTTCATAATCTGATTGATAATCTAAAAGTTAGTGATTTAGAGGCGGTAAAAACACAAACCGATATTAAGGTTTTAAAGCGGGCCTTTGATTTTTTTGATAAGAATAATATTAACTTACATTTATTGATTGAAAAAATACAAATCGCCTTTGATAAAAAGAAATGCCTTTGCACTAACAGCGACAAAGAATTAGAGCTCAACCAAAAACGCCTTAATAACTTAGAGGATAAAGACAACAGCATCAGGGCGATATTCACAGTTGATAAGCTTAACGAAGGTTGGGACGTGTTAAACCTGTTTGATATTGTTCGTTTGTATGAAGGGCAAAATACAGGTGGTAGCAATAAAGGGAAAATAGGCAAAAAAACAGTCAGTGAAGCGCAACTTGTTGGGCGTGGTGCAAGATATTGCCCATTTAAAATAAAAAATGAGGACAATGTTTATATTAGAAAATTTGACGATGATATTAATAACGAATTAAGGATTTTAGAAGAATTGTATTTTCATAGTGAAAATGAGGTTCACTATATCAATGAAATACAAAAAGCCTTAATAGAACAAGGGTTATTAGAAAAAGAGGGGAAAGAACCAATAGAACTAAAGTTAGCATTAAAATCAAGCGTTAAAGAAAACCACCATTTTAAAAACAAGCTGATTTTTAAAAATGATAGAATTATTAAGCGATACAACACTGTTCAAAATATGGCCGATTTTGGTATTGCTAAAACCAATTTCTCTTATGAATTACAAAGCGGTAAAGGCAATCTTAGTGATATTTTTAATGACGACACAGAGCAAACTAACAAAGCCAATAAAACTAATAAGAGTTATGGGTTAATAGAATTATTGGGCTCAAATATTGTTAAAAATGCTTTATTAGGCTTTAACGTCTTTACTTTTAACAATCTTAAAAAAATCTTTCCTAATTTAGACTCTATCAGCCATTTTTTGGATGATGATTATTTAGGTGGATTTGACATAAATATAACTGGTGATGCTGATCATTTATCTAGCAAACAAAAATTATCAATCGCCACCTCGTTTTTAAATGAACTAGAAGCAGAGATAAAAGGCAATATTATTGAATTTGAAGGCACTAAAGATTTTTATCCTTATCCTGCTCAAGATGTATTTACAGAGAAAACTTTATTAATTCCTAAAGACAAGGAAAAGCAAATACAAGAAATAGCCCACGACTGGTTTGCATTTGAGAAGTTTTATGGCACCAGTGAAGAAGAGAAGTTAATTGAACTTGTTGAAACGATTATTGACGATATAAACAATGATTATGAAAATGTATATTTAATCAGAAACGAGAGGCATTTTGCCTTGTATGATTTTGCACAAGGCAGAAGGTTTGAGCCTGATTTTGTATTGCTTAGCCAAAATAAAGACAGTCAATGTCATTATCAATTTTTCATAGAGCCTAAGGGTAAGCATCTACTGCAAGCAGATAAATGGAAAGAGGATTTTTTACTAGAAATTGAAAAAAAATATCGGGCATTGACTGGTGTAAATAACACAACGATTTACAGTAATAGTGAATACAAAATTATCGGCTTAGAATTTTATAATCACGGCAATGAAAACAGTTTTAAAAATCAGTTTAAAGAAAAATTAGAAGTTTAAGGGAAAAGTGCAATATGTTATGGGCGTATATACGTGCTTGGTCTTGATTATTTTTTTAATTCAAACCATGCCAAGCAATAACGCCAATAACAATCGGTGCAATAATGCCAGCACTAATACGCCATATTGGATACTTTGAGTCTGAAATACCAAGTAATTGCCTAGTATTGGGCTGTTTAGAAACAACCCATACAGCAAAAATACTAACACCCAACCCCCCTAATGGTAATAGAATACTGGTTGTTACATAATCTAGGCTGTCAAAAATATTTCTTTGTCCTAGTAGGTGAACATCAGACCAATCATTGAACGCCAATAAAGCACCAACGCCAATTAGCCAAACAATACTACCAATCAAATAGGTAACAAAATGCCTAGACAAACGTGTTTTTTGCTGAATAAAAGAAACCACTGGCTCTAAGATTGAAATCGCAGAAGACAAAGCAGCAATTAACAATAAAAAGAAAAAAGCAATACCAAAAAATTGCCCAAATGGCAAGCTTAACAATGCATTAGGCAATGAAATGAACAACAAAGAAGGGCCAGAAGTACTCTCCAGTCCATAAGTAAAAATCAATGGGAAAATAGCCAATCCAGCCATCAGTGCCACCAAGGTATCAGCAATAGCAATTATGAATGATAATTTAACAACAGGCGTGTCTTTTTGCAAATAAGAACCATATACCATCATCGCTCCCATGCCTAAAGATAAGGTAAAGAAACTGTGCCCTAATGCAATCAAAACGCCATCAGTGGTTAATTTGGAAAAATCAGCAACAAATAGATAATCAAAAGCTTTAGAAAAACCTTCTAATTGAGTGGCATATAACACCAAAATAACCAAAATAACAAACAAAATTGGCATTGACCAAATAATGATTTTTTCAATCCCCTTGCGAATGCCACGCGCAACAATAGCAACAGTTAACAACATAAAAACACTGTGCCATAATAGTAGTGTATTAGGACTGGCTAATAATTGTGTAAAGTATTGTTCTATTGCCCTAGCGTCACTACCCAACAAATCATTTTGAATAAACACTTGTAAATATTCTAATGACCAACCCGCAACCACCGAATAAAACGATAAAATTAAAAATCCAGAAACAATACCCACATAACCAAACAGCGCCCAAAAACGACTCGCCTTACACGCCATTGCTAAAGTTGAAAATGTTGATACTGGGTTACTTTGAACGCTTTTTCCCAATGCTATCTCAGCAATTAAAACAGGCACACCCACCAAAACAATACAAAACAAATACACCAACACAAACGCACCGCCACCATTTTCACCTACAATATAGGGGAATTTCCAAATATTGCCCAACCCCACAGCCGAACCAATTGCAGCTAATAGAAACACGCCTCGGCTTGACCATTGAGAATGGCTTGCCTTTTGTTTTTTACTGTTAATTTTTTTTTTCATTATTCCTAGACCTTAACATACACCCAAGCATCTTGCCCAGATTGAAACTTGCCTTTGATGCGCTGGTAGGAATCCACCTCATATTGATCGGATTTTAGCAGCTCTGTTTGGGTTATTTTAAACACCACACCATCAACAAAATCTCCCGAACTAGGCGTGGCAATTGGATGGTGAGTTTCGCCACTTAATTCAACAACTGATGCATCTTCAATTTTTACATGACATAATTGATAATCCAACAATTTATCTGCATAACCCTCTAACACACGCCCAAATGTCTCTAATTGCACCTGTGTATTTTGCAATGTTCCATAAGAAAAAAGCAATTGTGTTTTACTATTCAAAATTACATTACCTTGCATAATACTCGCTTTCTTGATAAAGAAAATTCAACTCAAAAATCTATAAATCAGGTTAATGCACTTTCCAAAGTGGATGATCCATCTCTATATCTAGCCAGGTATTATTCGTTTTCTTTCTACGAACAATATCACCTTTTCGTATATCTTCAATATTGCCTTTAATAATTTTAGCTTTTGAAAATTTCGGTAAAACTTTTAAGATTTTTGCAATAGCAATCCGCTCTTCATCTTGACCTAATGACTCTTTGGTGTACGGATCGAACATTTCTTCACCCAATGCCATAACCTCAAATACCTCGCCAACTTTAAGAGATTTCCCACCCTGATTAAGGGTAATGGTTTTTAATCTTTGGGATATGTTAACAATTTTAAGTGGAAAAATATTGGCTAGTAGTTGGCCACTAATAATCTGCGCAAAATAATCCATAACCCTTTGATGGATAACATTATCTGTTGCATTTTGTGTAAGACTTTTCATGGTTTTACTATCAATACCCATACTCACAGTGTTAGACCATTTAATTTGACGAGTTGGCATAACGATAATACGATAATCAATATTAAATTCTGCACCTCGCGTTATTAATGTTTCACCAATCAAATCTAAATATTCTTTATTTTTGTTAATTGATGCCTGCCCTATCTTACCTACAATCATATAATCAACACCTAAAACCTCGCCTAATTTCATTTGCTCATCCAGTGAGCTGTTTGTTGATAAAACCAATTGTCTTTCTTTTAGATACTCGTCCATATATTCACGATCAAGCACACTAAAACGACGAGAGTGGGTAATGTGGTTGGTTAAATGCTGTGCAAACTGCCTGCTAGTTTCAGTTGAAGAATAAATTTTATCATTAATTTGATAACTACTCTTCAAGGTTCTAAATGGCATAATGGCAATTTTTCGCCTACTATGGGGAGAAATTCCTGGAGTTTTATATTTTTTTAAAATAATTTCCAACTCTGCTTCCCACTCATTATCAGAAATTTTTCTATTTTCAATAATACGATAACGGTGAATAACACCTGTGGTTATTTCTGTAACTTTACTTTGTATAAGTTTATTAATCTCAACTTCATTAGTGCTTTGCCCATCAATTGATTTGGCGTACTCACTAATATCATTTTTAAAGGTTCTGATTGAGTCAATGCTAACCCCCTTTCTCTGTTTTAAACTCTCAATTAACGCTTCTTGTATAGCAGTATTTGCACTTACGCCATATCCTAATGCACGAATTTTCTCAGTCTCTACTTCTGCAAATAGAAATCCAGAAAATAATAACAATAAAACCAATAATTTATTTTTCATCATTACTCCTAAAATCAAAAATCATCAACACTATTAATTGTTTTTGAGTCTTGTATCGAATTGATGAATCTTAGGCTTTTACGCTTCTTGTAAAACTTTCCTGCTCTCAATCCTTTAACCGCTACTAAATTTTTATAACTCCAAAAACGCACCACACCAACAAATTTTTGCCCATTTCTAGTAGTTAAACGCCATTTTTTAAGCGTAGAAATACCTTGTAATTTAACACTTGCAGTAGATTTAATTTTCTCACTCATCACCTGTACTACATTTTGAATTTCTTTTATCAAAGAATCAGAATTAGCAACAACTTCTCTTTGCGCATATTTTTTACTTTCAATGCCAGATTTATCCTTATTTCTAACACTCATATAACCATTAACCAATTCAGCAATTTGCGCATCTGCATTGTTAATTGCAGATTGTCGGGCACGTTGTTTAAGGTTGCTGGCAATATAGTTATTGTTATCTGGCACATATGAAGCCAAACCATACGAAAGAATTGTTGGCACTCCATCTTGATCATAAACCAATCTAGTGCCAAAAGTTTTTAAGAAGCCTTGATTATTGCTTGGCAATAATGTTTGGATATTTTTTCCTTGTCCGGTTATTAAACTTTTTCTATTTTGATTAATATCCTTGGCAATTTGCTTAGTTTTTGGTGACACAATTGCAATCACACCAATGTAATTTTGCCCGTCTTTTCTGGTAGCAATTGCTGTTTTTACTACAATCAATTCATTTTTAGACTTCGTAAGTTCATTTTCATCAGTTATTTCATTCTTATCTGTTCTTGCTATTAAATTATATTGGGTCATGACAACTTAAGCGACTCTTTTCTAAAAATTCCAAGCAAAATTTTGTAAATATTTTGCTTGCGATTATTGAATCTAAACTCACATTCTTTTAGGTGTAAATTAAACATCTTTTTATCCATTCCTTTAAAT
>JAUVOQ010000078.1 GCA_030599095.1 Candidatus Ruthturnera sp. | reverse complement strand
AGCTGGTCAACTCAATCCAAACCTTCCCAGAGATGTTAAACATTAGACCTATAGTGATTGATGAGAACATGATGGCACTTGGTGGCAACATGCGCATGAACTTTGCCAGCACAGTGATTGACTTTGACCGACCCAGCATTAGTGAACGACACCCCACCATGAAACCCGTGGGTCTGGTGCAAAAATTAATAGAGAACTCATCAAAACCCAATTGGTTGGTGCTCGATGGGGTTGTTGAATTTTAATCTTTTCCAAAAAAAAACTTAAAAAACCACATTATTCTTACAAAAAACCAAAGAATTTCATAAAGCATAGGATTTTTTTGTTTTCTGCTGATTTTTGTTAATTTTTTCTAAAATGAACAAAAATCAGACACACTAATCCCTTAAAAGCCATATTCTTTATCTAAAATCACCATTCTTTTAAGGTTAAAGGCTAAGGACTCCATAAACAGGGCAAACTGATTTTTAGCAATCCCTTTATATCTTGTTCGATGATTGGTTTGAGAGAATACTCGCTCATACGGACTGCGCATTTTGGTGATGAAGTGATCCCTGCCTTTGTCTTTATTTTTCATATTGTTTTTCAAAATAGCCCTGAGTATGCAGTTTTTGCGTTTAGCATCAATATGAGTTTGTTTATCACAATAACCTTTGTCTGCATAGATTGTGCCAGTGCTTGGAACAACATGTTTTAGCCCATTGGCATCGGTGGTATTTGCAGGTGTAAGCGCAACTTTGTTAATCAACCCTGATTGCATATCAACACTAACATGCTTTTTAAAACCATACCAAAATTTGTTTCTACCTTTAGCGCCAAACTTAGCTTGTTTGTCATAAGCCACCTTGGTTAAGGTTAGGTTGTTAAGTTTTTCTAACTTTTTAGCAATAGCTTTATCTCGCTCTTGCCAAAGGTTGGCTTTTGCTACTAGATGTGAGGCATCAATAAAGGTGAATACTTCGTTCATATAGCCTTTGGATTTAAGGCTGTCTTTAACGTCATTAAAAATCTTGGATAAAAGATGGGTGCCTATTTTTGCTCTCACCTTTGAAAAAAGACTGTAAGTGGGTGTTTTGTCGCTTAAGGTGAAACTGCAAAACCATTTGGCAGCGGTGTTTTCTTGTAAGAATCTTGCTAATTCTCTGTCACTAATATCTTCTAAATGTTGCAATAGTAATGCTTTAAACAGGATGTTAATGCCATAGCCTTGGTAATTGCTATTACCAACAATCGCTGTTAAGTGTTTATTGGCTATTTTATCCAAATCAATGAGTTTGGTGAATTTACGGTAGATATGATTGGCTGGCACTAGGTCTTCTAGGTTGATGATTTCTATTTGAGTGCTCATTTGTTTCCTTATTTGTTTTTAAGTTGTTGATAATTATAGTATGTTGCTATAAATGTGGTGTTTTATTGGGCTGTTTTGTGGGTTTTTATTTTCAACAGTCCCATGATGAATAAGTATTTAAACTAAAATTAATAATACCCATGCAATACAAACAATTCATCTCTCATTTATTTATTTATTTGGTTCTACCACTTTTTTAATGGACAAACATCCAACCCACCATAAAAGAACAAAATCGCACTTCTAAAATTATCAAAAGTTCGATAACCTCTACTAATACTCTTCAAAACCTGAATTTTGCCATTCAATCTTTCTGCCATAGCATTACTGAATTTGTTAGCCAGTGCATAAACCACGCCTTTGAGATGACGACAAAACATGTCAACAACTTTGCTTATTGCCCCTATTTTTAGCTTCAATGACGCTGCTGACCAAGCATCAAACAAACATAGAGCATCCTCTGGCGTTTGTGTTGGATTAAACATAGATTTAAAGTTTTCTCTCACAATCCAAGCCTTGCCAACCTTGAGGTTAGCCTGTTGAATACTGCTAAACTTTATTTTTTGTTTTTCACTTAAATTATCCTTATTTTTTAACAAAACATAGCGTGAGTGTTTTAACAATTCATTGTGTGTTTTTACCTCTTTTCTACGTACTTTATCAATGGCATTATTAAGATATTTGACTAAATGAAATCTATCATGCACAATCTCGCTATCTGGCAACAATTCTTTAGCTGCTTTAAGATAGGCTTTCCACATATCAATACTGATGGTTTTAATCTGTTTTTGTAGGTTTTTAGTTAATGTTTTGTTGAGTAGTTTCTTGGTGGCTTCGGTCGTTCTGTCTTGTTCCACATCTAAGATAAATCCAGTTTCTGGATTGCTCAAAACACTAATATAACAATGTCCTTTTTTGAAAGATTTTTCATCAAGGCTAAGGTGGGTAATGTTATCAACTTTTCTACTTGCCAATCCTCTATTGGTTGCACGGTGAATGATTTTATTCACCACATTAAACCCACAGCGTGCTAAGTGAGCAGTTTTAGTTTGGTTTTGAGTGGCTTGGAGTAAATTGATGACCTGCCATTCAAACAAGGCGGTGTATTGCACGCTTTTGTCTGCCCACGGAGGCGTTATGGTGATAACTTTACCATCTTCGCCTTTGACTCTAGGTAGGCGTGCTTGTAGGTAGGTTTTGTATTGCATGATATCCAAGTGTCGCCACTGACGGACAGGGGCATGGTCGTAAATGCTGAGCATCTCATTGGTTTTTGGGTGTTGTGCTTGGTTATTGATGTATTCGATATTAATGATAATTTTGTCTAAATCTTGGTGATCATAATCAAGAGATACTACTTGCCAATGATTGTCTAAGTTGAGTAGTTGATTGAACAGTTGTTTGGTTTGCAAAATACACTCCTTTTTGGTTTGGATTAAAAAGGCAGTTTATTGTTAAAGTGGGAGGGCGTCCATTAAAAAAGTGGTAGAACCAATTTAATAAGTGCAGATTCTCTGTTACCGTCACTCGCTAACTTTTTAGCATCATTTAATCTATCTTTAATAAATTGTATCGCTTGTTTTTTGGCTTCTTCTGGATTTTGGTTATTTTCTCCATTTGCCATATAGTGCATATATGATCTCTCTGGAGTTTGTGTATTGCCAAATTCACTCTTTTTAGTGT
>JAUVOQ010000001.1 GCA_030599095.1 Candidatus Ruthturnera sp. | reverse complement strand
ACTCAAACTGTTACTCAAAACAGCACCTAAAAAATTAATCTTGCCTTCTTGGTGCAGTGGATACAGAACATTGTGTTGCAAACTGGTGGTTGCAGTTTTTGGTAAGCCGATATGTAATAATAATTGGTATTTTTTGTCATTGTTGTGTTTATTGAGCAGTTGTTTTATCAACAAAACTCCCTAACTTACAATAAACTTCTAAGGCTTAAGTTAGAGCTTAGAACAAGTTCCAAGTTGGGGCTTTGTCCCAAACCCAAAAAAAGATTATTGATACAAAAAATAAAATATGTGTTAGTGTCCGGTCAAGTGGTGGGAAGCCACACTGTTCCCTTATTCTTATTCTTTTTTAGTATCTTCGTCTTCGGTTGGTATTAAAGTCTCATTATTTTCTGTTTCGGCTGTTACAGGAATTTCTTGGTTGTAACCATAATTCCAAGGGCTGCTATTTATTGGTTTAAACAAATTGGGATTGGTATTACCCTCCCAAGGTGTGGCACCAGCATTCAAACCAAATGCTTGCCCATTACCATTATTAAAAGGGTTGAAATTATTATGAGCTCTGAACGGCGTAAAAGAATTGTTATTATCCCAAGGAGACCCCCCCCAAGTATTACCGTTGCCCCAAGATGAATTGTTTAAACCATTGCCGTTCCAAGGCATGCCACCCCAAGTATTACCATTCCATGATGTATTGTTAAAATTACTATTGCCCCAAGGTGCATTGTTACTAAAATTTATTGGTTTGTTGCCATTCCAACTATTGCCCCAATTTGCAGCAGAATTGAGCATTAATACCAACAAGGAAATTGTTATTATTTTTTTCATATTTTTTTACTCCTTAATTATTAATTGATTGTCATTATAAACCTAACGCCTTACTTTTAACTAAAAACCAGCAACTAGTGCTGGTTTTCTAATCATAACTTTTATACTATTTTTTTGTTGGTGCTACTGACTTAGTTGTTTTAGGTACAACACCAAGCCCCCAAGGGGTATTTACATAACCATTGGGCGCAAAATCATGGTCATTACGACCATAATAGCCATTGTTATTCCAATTATCGTTGTCAAATTCATCAAACATATTACCCATTTCTTCTACGTACCAACGAGGATTCCAAAAATTGTATGGGTTGTAGCCAAACATACCATTATCTTCTTGATAACCATAGCCATTATAATTATTGTAACCATTGCCCCTAGGGGTGTTGTTGCTATTCCAAAATGTATTCGCACTTAGAGTGAATGTCAATAGCACTATTGCAAAAAGAAATTTCATTGTCATATCTCCATTTAATTAATTCAATTTACATTATAACCTAATAATATATTTATGTAAATTTATACGTTTCCTCATTCATTTTAAGGCACTCAATCGGTGATATTTGCCCTAATGCATCATGCGGTTTTTATAGAATACGTATAATATTACACAGTGGGTAATATTATACGAACTATAGCCCCAAGGAAAGAAATAAGTGCAACCCTTGCCTCTAAAAAAGAGCAAGTCACCATAGGTTTTATTGACTCTTTTTAGATCTAGCAACAAGGTGCATATTTGAAAGGATAGATGGCAATTTACAAAAAGAGGTTTGTTTAACCTCTTTTTTTTGTGCTAGTATAGCAATTGAATTTAGAAAAAACTATGTAATTTGTGTGATAAATATTCTTTATCTTTATCCTAATATCTTATAGGTCATTTATATTTTGTTTTTGTAATGATGAAAAGTATGATGTTTTTACATGGGTTTATTTTGGATAGGGTGTATAAGGGGGGTGTTTCCTTATGCTAATAATTAACACTCAAAAAATAATTGCATCGTATATGAACAAAAAAGAATACATTATTAGACAATTAAGCAGAACAAAAAACAAAAAATATGAAGCTTATGTCGTTACTAGAATTATTCATTTAATAGATGATTTTAGTATTAAATTTGTCACTCAACAACACGTAACTCGCCCTAATGGTAAAAGAGCATTAACAGATTTATTTTTTCCTCAGATTGATGTTCATATTGAAATAGATGAAGATCATCATTTGATAGATAAAAATATCAAAGAAGATAAAATTCGTGAGGCAGATATTATTAATGCAACAGAACATGAAATACTGCGTGTTGATGTTAAAGAAGAAGAATCATTTGAGAGTATTAATGCTCAAATTAATGAGATAGTAAAAAAGATTAAAGGATTGAAGATTAAAAAATTGATAGATGATAAGTTTATCGCTTGGAATATTGATGCAGAATACAATTCTAAGACATATATCTTACAAGGCTATATTGATGTTTCTGATAATGTTGCATTTAAAACGATAAAGGACGCCTGCAATTGTTTTGGGCATAATTATTCTGGTTATCAAAGAGCTGGAGCTTCCCATCCCGATCCTGATATTTGGCTTTGGTTTCCGAAATTATTTCCAAATGGGGAATGGAATAACAAGATTTCTGACGATGAAGAAACAATCACCGAAAGGAATGAAGATGATTTAAAGGCTAAAAAGCATGTACTGAGCCGTATTAAAAATAAAGAAAAATATCGACACCAAAGAATTGTCTTTGCAAAAGTAAAGGGTAACTTAGGATATATGTTGTATCGATTTAGAGGTTTGTATAAATTAGATATTCAAGAAAGTAGTGAAAAAATTGGACTTGTCTGGAAAAGAACTGAAACAAGAGTTAAAACTTATGGACAAAAATAGTGCTAACAAATAGCGCCAGCGGGGCAATTTAAAGTGTATCTTTTTTGATGAGATTATGGAAAATACGAGACATAGTTAAGGGTGACAAGGCGGATTTACAGAGTTTAATTTACACCCTCCGCCCCTAGAAAAAAGACGAAAATCATCGCATGGTGACTAATTCTTCTGCGCTAGTAGGGTGAATGGCAGTCGTATCGTCAAATTGTTTTTTAGTCGCGCCCATTTTGATGGCGACTGCAAAGCCTTGTAGCATTTCATCAGCACCATGACCGATGATATGACAACCAACCACTTTCTCATCATCACCTACACAAACCAGTTTGAGTGCGGTGGTGGTTTTGTGTTTAAGTAGAGCGTCAGCCATTGGTGTGAATTCTGATTTATAAATTTTTACCTTGTCGAATTTCTCATTAGCTTGCACTTCAGTTAGTCCAATCGTACCAATTGGCGGATGTGAGAACACCACTGTGGCAACATTATGGTAGTCTAAGTGTCTGTCGGTCATATTGTTGTAAAGCCTATCAGATAACCTTCTACCCGCAGCAATTGCCACTGGCGTGAGAGGGGTACGTCCAGTGGCATCACCCAGCGCAAAAATATTGTCAATATTGGTGGTTTGAAATTTGTCTGTTGGGATAAAGCCTTTTTGGTCGCATTTAACACCAGCAACTTCAAGTCCTAAATGTTGTGTCATTGGCTTTCGACCAACTGCCCAAATAATTGTATCAAACCCAGCAAACTCACCTTGATTAATAAACAGGGTTTTGTATTTTGAAATTTTGCTAATTTGGGTATTATGGTGGATGGTAATACCATGATTTGAGTAGTCTTTATCCAGTGTATTTTGAATCATAGGGTCAAAACCGCTTAATAATTTACCTCCTCTGCTAAAAAGTGCTACTCGACTACCCAGTGCATTTAACACGCCAGCCAGTTCAACGCCAATATAGCCACCACCAATCACAGCCACTTTTTTGGGAAATTCTTCTAGTGCAAAAAAACCATCAGAGGTAATGCCATATTCAGCGCCTTCAATGTGTGGCACAACTGGCTCCCCACCAGGGGAAAGAACGATATATTCAGCGGTATATTCTTTGCCATTGACCGATACGGTATTTTTACCAACTAATTGCCCAAAACCGTGAATGTAATCAACGCCCAATTTTTGCAAATAGCCATCGTACCAATCAGTGATGCCTTTGATATAGTTATCTCGACCTGCTTTAAGTTTTTTCCAAGAAAATCCTTTTTGTTCAACCTCAAAGCCAAAGCCTTGAGCATTTTTAATCATAACACCAGTATTGGCAGCAAACCACATAACTTTTTTGGGCACACAACCCGCATTAACACAAGTGCCACCAATGGTTTTTACTTCAATAACTAAACATTTTTTGCCATACTCTGCCGCACGCTCTACAACTGATAGCCCGCCACTGCCTGCACCAATGGCAATTATGTCATAATGTTTTTTCATTTTTACCTTTTATTTTATTTCGCCCATTCAAGTTCCAAGTACAACCTTTACCCTAAAAAAGAACAAGATACCGTAGGTATGTTAGTCTCTTTTTAGAATCAGTAAAAAGGAGTATAAACGAACCAATACAAGCATCTTGCACCATCGCAAAGATACCCTATCAATCATGCTCATACACTGGTCTTTCAAAGGAAGGGTGCAATTGTGGCTTAAATATAATGCTTTCTACTTTATTAAGGTCTATTATTCTGCTCTCTGATGTGTCGCTAACTGAATATTCTAGCCATTTTCCAGACTCTACTGAAGTTGATAAAAAACCTAAATAACCAATGCCGCCAATCCTAAAAACGCCACAAAGCCGATCACATCGGTAATGGTAGTCAAAATAACACCGCCAGCAAGTGCGGGGTCAATTTTGAATTTAATTAATAATAAGGGTAAAAATGCGCCTGAAAAAGCGGCAAAAATTAAGTTGACAATAACTGCTAATGCAATCACTAAACTTAGTGTTAAATCTGCAAACCAAACATAAGTTGCCACACTGATAACCAAAGACCAGACAATGCCATTTAAAAAGCCGATTGCTACTTCTTTGTTGATTAATACTTTAAGATTAGATGTGGTTACTCTGCCCAAAGCAATGCCACGTGTTACTAAGATAAGTGTTTGTGTACCAGCAATGCCACCCATTGAAGCGACAACTGGCATCAAAATTGCCAGTGCAATTTTTGCTTGCAAAGTGGCTTCAAAAAGACCAATAAAAAATACAGCAATAAAAACTGTAATCAAATTAACACCAAGCCAAATACTACGACGTTTAGTGCTTTGCATAACAGGTGCAAACACGTCTTCTTCTTCATTCAAACCTGCCATTGACATCACCGAATGCTCGGCTTCATCACGGATAACATCAACCACATCATCAATGGTAATGCGACCAATAAGCTGATTGTTTTCATCAACCACAGGAGCAGATATTAAATTACGCTGCTCAAAAAGGCTGGCGACTTCATTATCAGCAGTGGTGGCTAAAATGGGCTTTAAATCCTTGTTAATAAGTGGGTCAATATTTTGTTCAGCCTCGTTGGTTAACAAGGTAGAAATGTAAATAGAGCCCAAATGTTGATAGGCTCTATCAACCACAAATACCTGATCAGTGTCAATCGGCATTTCTTTTAATAAGCGCAAATAGCGAATAACTGTACGCACCGTCACATCACTACGTACGGTGATAATATCAATATTCATCAAGCCACCAGCAGAATCCTCAGGATAAGACAGGACTCGTTTTAGATGGTCTTTATGTTTATAATCCAATGTTAATAATAAATTATGCAATGCCGATTCAGGCAAGACAGGCACGATATCAGCCAAGTCATCCATATCCAAGCCTTCTGTGGCTTTTACAATACCATTAACATCCATTTTGCTCAGCAATTGAGACTGTACATTCTCGCTTAAATCTCTCAAAATATCGCCTTGAGTTTCAGGGTCAATATTTAGCCAAAGTTGAGTTCTATCTTTAGGTGGAACACTTTCTAATAGGCGAGCAATTTCAGCCGAATGTAGCGTGGCAAGTTGGGAGGTGGCTTCTTCATATTTCGAGTCCTCCAAAGACATCATTAATCCTTGAAGGCAAGATTCAAAAGAAGTGTATTCAACTTTTGACATGGGTGTTATTTTTTCTCTGAGGCTTTGCATCATTATGGATGATTAGCACGCCGCAAGGAGGCATAAACAAAATGACAGATTTTATTAACTTGGGCATTTTTTAAATCCACGCCTAGCAGGGCTAAGGGTGTTCTTAAAAAGCCTCCAAGTTGATGAAGGGTTGCGTTTTGGTGATTATTCATAATGATGCAAAGGTCTCACTAAATTGGGCAACATCAACATTGCTTGGATTATTGCTGGTTTTTTCTATGGTCGTTGAGTTTTTCTTTATGTTTTCTAATTTGGGCATCTAGTTTATTAACCATTTGGTCAATAGAATTGTACAAATCAGAACTTTCTGCTTTTGCAAATAAATCTGCACCACTAACATGGATTGTTGCCTCGGCTTTTTGCACATCTTTTTCAACTTCTAAAATCATGTTAATGTTAATTACTTGATCGAAATGATGCTTTATTTTGGATAATTTTGCAAGTGAATATTGTTTAATTGCCTCGGTAATATCAAGATGGTGACCAGAAATATTTAACTGCATATGCACTCCTTAAATGTTATTAAAAAATCACTTAATATTAAAGCATAACTCTGACCAAATTGTAAGGTATTTGTGTGTGTTTAAAGCAAATAAAAAACCTTTGAGGCTTATTTTGTGTATATAATGGCAGTTTTACTTATTTAGATATTTAGGAGATTAAATGAACGCAACAAATCAACATTCTAACGAATTAAGTGCAAAAAGAATTGCATTACAAAACACGTTCAAAGCTCATACACAAACCAATGGCTTTTCTTATGAAGAGTGGATTAACCCCCCAGCAGGTTCTTTTTATGAAGGCTACAAAAAAGAATTAGACGAAATTAACAACGAAATGGCACCGCCACTAACTTACCAATCATAATAATTTTCTGATTGGTAATAAAAGCCCCATTTTGGGGCTTTTTGCTTTTTTGAGATAAATACAATGTCCTATTTAATGTCAAACTATGCACCACTTGAAGTTACCTTTGTTAAAGGTAAGGGTTGCTACCTGATAGATAACAAAGGCAAGCAATACCTAGATGCACTTTGCGGTGTTGGTGTTGTCGGTCTTGGACATTGTCATCAAGATATTACAAAAGCAATTCAGGTACAAGCTGCCAATTTACTACATACCAGCAATTGGTATCACATTCAATACCAAGAAGATTTGGCTGAAAAATTATGTCAATTGGCTAATATGGACACTGCTTTTTTTGCCAACTCTGGCGCTGAAGCCAATGAAGTGGCCATTAAAATTGCACGTTTGCATGGTCACTCTCAAAACATTAACAACCCAACCATACTTGCATTTAATCAAAGTTTTCATGGACGCACCATGGCAACACTCTCAGCCACTGGAAATCCTAAAATACAAGCAGGTTTTGCGCCATTAGTTAGCGAGTTTATTCACATTGACTTTAACGATATTAATGCCATTAAAGCCCATGAAAATAATGACAACATTGTTGCAGTCATGCTTGAGCCGATCCAAGGTGAAAGTGGTATTATTATTCCAAATGAGCATTACTTAAACCAAGTTCAAGAAATTTGTAATAGTAACAATTGGTTGTTAATTCTTGATGAAGTACAAACAGGTATAGGTCGTACTGGCAAGCTGTTTGCACATTTTTATAATAACATAACGCCAGATTTACTTACTTTAGCAAAAGGGCTTGGTAATGGCGTGCCAATCGGCGCTTGCCTAGCAAAAGGCAAGGCTTCAAAATTACTCACAACTGGCACACATGGCTCCACTTTTGGTGGCAATCCATTGGTTTGCAAAACGGCACTAACCGTATTAGATGTTATCGAAAAAGACAATATTTTAGACAATGTTTTAATGATGGGTGAATACATAACATCTGGCTTTAAAAATAAACTTAAAAATTCAGACAAAGTGCTTGAAATTCGCTCAAAAGGTCTAATGATTGCCATTGAGCTAAACCAAGACTGTTCTACGCTTTTGCAAAAAGCACTGGACAATCAACTTTTAATTAACATCACTGGGCAATCAATACGCCTACTTCCACCCTTGATTATTAACAAATCTGATGCTGATATTCTTATTAATAAGGTTAGCAACCTAGTCAATGCTTTATAGGCAGGAGACACCCATGACAAAACACTTTATTAATCTGGATGACTTATCAAATCATGATTTAACTCAAATCATCAAACAAGCAATTGCACTCAAAAAGCAATATAAATTTGGCGAAATCAACAGGACACTAGAGCATAAAACATTGGCCATGATTTTTGACAAATCCTCCACACGCACACGTGTTTCTTTTGAAGCAGGCATGACTCAGTTAGGTGGTCGTGCTCTGTTTTTGTCCGATAAAGACATTCAACTGGGTCGTGGTGAGCCAATTATTGACAGTGCGATTGTGATTAGTTCAATGGTTGATGCCATTATGCTGCGAATCTCTTCTCATAAGGATATTCACACCTTTGCCGAAAACTCCTCTGTGCCGATTATTAACGCCCTATCTGATGAATCGCATCCTTGCCAATTACTGGCTGATATGATGACTTACCAAGAACACAATGGCTCTATTGCCAATAAAACAGTGGCTTGGATTGGCGATGGCAACAACATGTGCCACACCTATATGCAAGCAGCTAAAAGTTTTAATTTTAAACTGAATATTGCCACGCCTCAAAACCACCAACCCGATCAAAGTTTTATTGAAAAATATACCAACCATATTGATTTATTCACCGATACCCAAAAAGCCTGCCAAGCGGTTGATTTGGTGGTAACTGATGTTTGGGCAAGCATGGGGCAAGAAACTGAACAAACAAAGCGTGAGGTTGTCTTTAAAGACTTTTCTGTTAATACAGCCTTAATGTCAAAAGCCAAACCCAATGCTGTATTTATGCATTGCTTGCCTGCACACCGTGGCGAAGAAGTGTCTGCCAATGTGATTGATGGCGAGCAAAGTCTGGTCTGGTTTGAAGCTGAAAACCGTTTGCACGTGCAAAAAGCATTGCTGTTATATTTATTAAATTAAACGTTTTTAAAACTTTCCATTGCTTGCTGATAAAACTTAACACTGCGCTTAATTTTTTCTCGACCTTTAGACGCCCGCCAACGATTAGTATCTCTCAACGAATACACACAACCACAGTATTCTTGTTGATAAAAAGCCTCACGTTTAGACAATTCTAACATTCTTGATGAACCACCTTGCTTACGCCAATTAAAATCCCAATAAGAAATACCGTCAAATGATTGTGTTGCGCGCATACCACAAGCATTAATCTGATTCATGTCTTTCCAGCGTGAAATGCCAAGCGTTGAAGAAATTAAATTAAAGCCATGATCTTGGGCGTATTGAGCGGTTACTTCAAAACGCATATCAAAGCAAGTAGTGCAACGCTCGCCACGTTCTAGTGCGTCTTCTTGACCTTTAGTACGATCAAACCAATTATCACGCTCATAATCTGCATCAATAAATGGCATATCAAGTTTTTTTGCAAAACGAATATTTTCTTCTTTGCGTAATTCATATTCTTCTGTTGGATGAATATTCGGATTATAAAAGAAGATGGTGGTGTCAATATTTGATGCTACTAAAGCTTCCATAATTTCCCCAGCACAAGGCGCACAACAAGAATGCATGAGTAGTTTGGTTTCGCCATTTGGTGTGGTTAATTTAGGGCGTTTGTAGCCTAACAGGCTGTAATCTACTTGAGACATTGTTTAACTTTTTTTAGCATTTCCCAAGTTTCACGCTTGAGTTGCTCGTTTGCCAAAACCTCACTTGGGTGATGGCTAGCAAAATGCTTATGTGAAGATGGCTTTAAGTCTGTACTCATTAATAATACTATGTTTGCATTGTATTGCTTAAGCGTTTGATTTAAATCATCAGTATTGATGTTAATACATTTAATATCAGATTCTTCAAGCCCAATAGCACCTAGCATTTTGAATAAAAAGTCCTGAATCTTGCCTGTTTGACAAAATGAATGAGGGTTTTTAGTTTCAATCACTAAACATTGTGTGTCAATTTTTGGCACGTTTAAATCCTGAGTTTTTGCTTGAATGTGCAAAAACTCAGGCATGCCAAATGCCTCTAAATAATGAGACCTTAGTGATGCATTCATATTTGAGGATGCGCCTTATTAGTTGCAGCCAATGCTTTATTTAAGCCATGAACATAGGCTTTTGCACTGGCAGTGATGATGTCAGTATCAACCCCTTGTCCATTCACAATACGACCATTATATTCTAAGCGCACGTTCACCTCACCAAGCGCATCTGTGCCTTGAGTAACATTTGAAACAGAATATAACTGAAGGTTTATTTTGATATCTGCCAATGAATCAATCGCACTAAAAGTAGCATCTACTGCACCTGAAGTGTTAGCCGTTGCCGTTTGTTCTTTATTATTAATTGATAGTACGACAGTTGCTGTATTTTCTTCACCTGTTTGCGTGCATACTTTCAAAGACACCAGTTTGATGGACTCATAAATCTCTGTTTGTGTTGCAGATACTAGCGCTTGCAAATCTTCATCGAAAATTTCGTGCTTTTTATCAGCCAGTTCTTTAAAACGCCTAAAGGTATTATTAAGGCTTTCTTCATTATCAAATTCAACACCCAATTCAGCCAATCTTGCTTTAAACGCATTGCGACCTGAGTGTTTACCCAATACCAATTGATTGGCATTCCAGCCAACATCTTCAGCACGCATGATTTCGTAAGTCTTGCGATGTTTAAGCACGCCATCTTGATGAATGCCTGCCTCATGAGCAAACGCATTTGCACCAACAATTGCCTTATTAGGTTGCACAATAAAACCTGTCACACTTGAAACCAAGCGTGAAACTGACAAAATATGCGAGATATTAATATCGGTATCACAATCAAAAATATCTTGGCGAGTTCGTACTGCCATAACCAACTCTTCTAGTGATGTATTGCCTGCACGCTCGCCCAAGCCGTTAATGGTACATTCAATTTGCCTTGCACCATTTAGGACAGCAGACAATGAATTGGCTACTGCCAAGCCCAAATCATTATGACAATGCGCTGAAAAAACAGCCTTGTCAGAATTTGGCACACGCTCAATCAAAGATTTAATGATGGCGCCAAATTGATGCGGAATATTGTAACCCACTGTATCAGGAATATTAATGGTTGTCGCACCTGCTTTAATCGTCGCCTCAATAATACGACACAAAAAATCCTCATCTGATCGACCCGCATCTTCTGGCGAAAACTCAACATCATCCGTGTATTGTTTGGCTCGCTTAACAGCACGAACTGCTTGCTTTACCACTTGATTAGGGGTCATTTGCAGTTTCATCTTCATGTGAATATCAGATGTGGCAATAAAAGTATGAATACGTGATGCATTAGCACCTTTTAATGCTTCTCCTGCACGGTCAATATCCTTATCAAGCGCTCTGGACAATGAGCAAATAACCGAATCTTGCACCACATTAGCCACGGCTTGTATGGCTTCAAAATCTCCCACTGATGCAATCGCAAAGCCTGCTTCAATGACATCTACTTGCATTTTTTCCAGCACTTTGGCAATGCGTACTTTTTCATCCTTAGTCATGGATGCGCCAGGTGATTGCTCACCATCACGAAGGGTTGTATCAAAAATAATTAGTTTATTAGACATTTAAGCCTCCTATTAGTTTGTTTAAATTTACAAATTGTGGAAAGCAAGATTTTTCAATCGTGCATAGATGAGATTATTGCCCTAGGGCAATAATCGCAATGAAAACAAAGAAATGTTTTCTATAGGAGAATAAAATTTAAATTGATTAATCATACTAAAAGAAATTATAAAGGAAATTCAACCCTTTTTAGTGCGTTTTTTTAAATGACGCCTTTTTCTTACCTCAATCATTGTTGTTAGTAGTCCTGACAACGCATAAACAAAAAAGAAAATAAACAAAATAACGCTAGGTTCTAAGGTAATAATAATAATAATTAAAGTAGCAAATAGCAATAATTTAAATGAGGATCTGCCTTTTAGATTAATTTCCTTAAAGTTGTTATAACGAACATTACTGACCATTAACACGCCAGAACCAACCAAAACAATCCAACTGGCTAAAATTAAATATTGATCATAATCAGTCACACCAATCACATCGAAAGTCCAAACCAAGCCTGCAATTAATGCGGCAGCAGCAGGGGAAGGCAGTCCTTGGAAATAACGTTTATCCTCAATGCCAGTTTGTGTATTAAAGCGAGCCAAACGAAGTGCACCTGCCGCCACATAGACAAAAGCAGCCAGCCAGCCAATTTTGCCCAAATCAGACAACAACCAAAAATACATTAGTAATGCAGGTGCCACGCCAAATGAAATCATATCAGCCATAGAATCGTACTGTGCACCAAATTCACTTTGAGTATTGGTTAAGCGAGCTACGCGACCATCAAGCCCATCCCATAACATGGCAATAAATATTGCAATAGCAGCATCAGTGTATTGACCTTTGGTAGCAAGAATAATGGCAAAAAAACCAGAGAACAGCCCAAATGTTGTGAGAATATTGGGCAGTAAGTAAATGCCTCTTTTTGCTTTTCTTTCCATTATGAGACCACTGCATTAGCCCAATGCGACTTAGGAAATACGGAAAATAGTACATTGTTCATCCAAAAATGAGGAAATAGCCAACTATTTACCCTCCTAGAGGACTGCCGCACATCACTTGATAAGTTTTTGGATGGAAAAGACACTGTTTTAAGCGAATCCGTGTGTCTCATAAGTTGTGATGAGTTGATGCAGTGGTCTCATTATATGTTATTCGCTAAAACGCCCAATCAAATTGGGCATTAATTAAAGAATGACTAGTTCTTGGATTGACCAACAATTTTATTTTTATTAATCCAAGGCATCATAGAGCGAAGTGATTCGCCTACTTGTTCAATTTGATGTGCTCGTTGAACTTCACGACGTGCTGGAAGTTCGCCCACATTAGCCACAAATTCTTTAGCAAAAGTACCATCTTGAATTTCACTCAAAATCTTTTTCATTTCAGCTTTAGTATCAGCAGTCACAATGCGAGGACCACGGGTAACATCGCCATATTCAGCAGTATTTGAGATTGAATAACGCATATTGGCAATGCCACCTTCATACATTAAATCAACAATTAATTTTAATTCGTGCAGGCACTCAAAGTATGCCATTTCTGGCTCATAGCCAGCCTCTACCAAGGTTTCAAAACCTGCTTGAACCAAGGCGGTTGTCCCACCACATAAAACCACCTGTTCGCCAAATAAATCTGTTTCAGTTTCATCTTTAAATGAAGTTTCTAAAATACCAGTACGACCACCACCAATGGCACAAGCATAAGACAATGCAGTGGTTTTAGCGTTGCCTGAGGCATCTTGAGACATTGCAATAAGGTCTGGAATGCCACCGCCTTTCACAAATTCTGAACGCACTGTATGCCCTGGTGCTTTTGGCGCAATCATGATAACGTCTAAATCAGCACGCGGTGTAATTCTGTTGTAATGGATATTAAAACCATGAGCAAATGCCAAGGTTGCACCTTGTTTAAGATTTGGTTCAATGTTGTCTGTATAGATTTGAGCTTGAAATTCATCAGGTGCCAAAACCATGACCAAATCTGCCCAAGCAGTTGCCTGTTCAATTGACTTAACAGCCAATCCAGCAGCAGATGCGCTTGAAGCAGAGGCAGAACCAGTTCGAAGTGCAACCACCACTTCAACGCCAGAATCTTTTAAGTTGTTTGCATGTGCATGACCTTGTGAACCATAGCCAATAATTGCCACTTTCATGCTTTTAATGATGTTTAAATCTGCGTCTTTATCGTAATATCTATTCATTTTTTTTCCTCTATTTTTTTAACGCCTAAATGCGCCTTTTGTTAATTTTCTCTTTTCATGCAAACGCCAGTCACGCCTGTTCTAGAAACCTCTAAAATTTTTGAAGCATCTAAACTTGCTAAAAAATCATTAATTTTTTGACTTTTTCCTGCCAACTCAATCGTATAAGTATCTTCTGACACATCAACTATTTTGCATGAAAAAGCATCAATTTTTTTGTCAATATCAGCCTGTGTTTGTTGATTGATATCCACTTTAACCAATAATAATTCACGCTCAATATGTTCAGTTGCGGTTAGGTCTGTTACTTTGACCACGTCAATCAGTTTATTAAGTTGCTTAACAACTTGTTCAATAATATTATTATCATCAATACTAACAATAGTCATGCGTGATAAGGTTGAGTCATTAGTCGCTGCAACTGTGAGTGATTCAATGTTAAACCCGCGAGCAGAAAACAGTCCCGCCACTCTAGAAAGCGCACCCGCTTCATTTTCTAATAATACTGAAATAATATGTCTCATACTAAATTTAACCCCTTATCATTCGTTGACGCCATCTTATCACGACCTGCTAACAACATCTCGTGGTGTCCTGCGCCTGATGGAATCATTGGGAATACATTTTCTGTAGGATCAATCAAAATATCTAAAAATACTGTCCTGTCTTTTTGCTTGAACGCTTCAATCAATGCTGACTTTAAATCTGACTCTTTTTCAATCTTAATGCCTATGTGCCCATAACTTTCTGCCAACTTTACAAAATCAGGCAACGCATCCATATATGACATTGAATAACGTTTGTCATAAAAAAACTCTTGCCATTGACGCACCATGCCCAAATAGCCATTATTAAGATTAACAATCTTAACAGGTATTGCGTATTGCAACATGGTTGATAGTTCCTGAGTCATCATTTGAATACTGCCTTCGCCAGTTACGCACGCAACATCCAACTCTGGCTTGGCAAATTTTGCGCCCATGGCAGCTGGCAAGCCAAAACCCATTGTGCCCAAACCGCCAGAACTAATCCAGCGGCGTGGTTGGTCAAATTGATAATATTGCGCTGCCCACATTTGATGTTGACCCACATCAGAAGTTACAATGGCATTGCCTTTTGTTACCTCATATAGGGTTTCAATGACGGTTTGCGGCTTGATAACACCTGACTTGGTTTGATAAGCCAAAGAATCAATAGAGCGCCACTGATTAATTTGCAACCACCAAGGGGAAATGTCTTGAATAGACTTGGTTTTCATCTTGGTCATTAAATCACTAAGTACTGATTTAACATCGCCCACAATTGCTACGTCTACAGCCACGTTCTTGGCAATAGAAGATGGGTCAATATCAATATGAATAATCTTTGCATTAGGGCAAAATTTATCAATATTAGCCGTTACCCTATCATCAAATCTAGCACCTACGGCAATCACACAATCTGCATCATGCATCGCCATATTGGCTTCATAAGTGCCATGCATACCCAACATACCTAATGATTGCTTGTCGGTGGCTGGATAAGCACCCAAGCCCATCAATGTTTGTGTGATTGGAAAGCCCAACTGACGTGTGAATGCTCGAAGTTCAAAGTCAGCATTACCAATAATACAACCACCACCAGAATAAATAATTGGACATTTGGCTGATGCAATAAAATCAACTGCCGCATTAATTTGAGCACTATCAGCACGAGATGGAATCTGATATGAACGCATCTCAACTGAATTTGGATAAGGTTTCGACTCAATAGCAGCAATGGTAATGTCTTTAGGGATATCAATTAATACAGGACCAGGTCGACCTGTCGTTGCAATGTAAAATGCTTTTTTTATGGTATTGGCAATTTGATTAATGTCTTTAATTAAAAAATTATGTTTCACGCACGAACGCGTAATGCCTACCGCATCAACCTCTTGAAACGCATCATTACCAATAAGCGCTGAAGGTACTTGCCCTGAAATAATAACCATAGGAATAGAATCCATGTACGCAGTTGCAATGCCCGTAACTGCATTGGTAATACCAGGCCCACTCGTCACTAAGGCAACACCACATTGACCACTTGCCCGTGCATAGCCATCTGCAGCGTGTGTTGCACCTTGTTCATGACGAACAAGAATGTGTTTAATCTCATCACACGCATTTAGTGCATCATAAATGTGTAAAACTGCACCGCCAGGATAGCCAAAAATGTGCTTAACTCCTTCGCTTTTAAGACTGTTGATTAATATTTGAGCACCGTTTAACTTCATTATTTTCAGTTGAACATAAGAAACCTGCTAATTATACCTAACGAAATGTCAATATAAACCTACCATTAGAGACCTAGAGACCTTTGCATCATTATGGGTGATTAATAAAATCTATCATCTTATTAATCACCCATAATGATGCAAAGGTCTCTATTACAAGGAATTTTGCCAATCCTCAGAATAAAATTGAATGGGTGAGCCTTCTTCTTCAAAGGTTTCAATAGACCACGTATCAGGCCTTGCTAAAACGGTTGATAACAATTGATTATTAAGAAGATGCCCTGTCTTATATCCTTCATAATGCCCAATTAAATTGCCACCTAACAAATACAAATCACCAACAATATCCAAAATTTTATGTTTAACAAATTCATTTTGATAACGCATACCATCTTCATTTAAAACGTCATCATCGCTTAAAGCAATCGCATTGTCCATGCTTGCACCAAGTGCCAAATTTTGCCTTTGCATCATTTCTACATCTTTCATATAACCAAAAGTTCTGGCACGTGAAATTTCTTTTAAATAGGACTGTTTGGAAAAATTAATACTCAATTTTTGCCCACTTTCTTTAACTTTTTTGTGATCAAAATCAATCTCAAGTGACACCTTAAAGCCCTTATATTTAGACACTTGCGCCCACGAATCGCCATTTTCTACCCGTATCGTATCTTTAATAACAAAAAACTTTTTATGAGCATTTTGCTCTTCAATACCAGCAGATTGAACCAAAAAAATAAAAGGCGCAGATGAGCCATCCATAATTGGCACTTCAAACGAATCGAGCTCTACCAAAATATTATCAATCCCAAGGGCTGAAAATGCACTCATCAAATGCTCAACGGTTGATACCTTAACACCTTGATTCTCAAGCCCCGTAGAAAGCACCACTTCATTAACAAACGCACTGTGTGCATGTACCAATTTACCACCCACATCCATACGCCTAAACACCACGCCATGATCTTTTTGAGCAGGGATTAACGTCATGTTTACAACATAGCCACTATGAATGCCAACGCCTCTGGCCTTCACTTCTTTTTTAATGGTTCTTTGTTTAATCATCATATTTATAATTCCAATAACGATTTTATTTTACTCACAAAGTTAGTTTGTTGGTGCGCTTGCACCACTTCTAAATAAGCATCATTCTCAGCACGCATCAGCAAACCCAATGCACAAGTATAAATAGGGTTAGAAACAATCATATCTTTACCTGTGATTTTATTCACATCAACTTTAGCCAACTTGGTTCTTATTCTAAATGTATTAACAAACAACCCTTCACAACCCTCTATTAAGGACACGCCACCTGTTAATACAAATCCTGATTTAAGCGACCTGTCTAGCTTTTTAGTTTTTAGATTTTGCTTAATCAGGTGGCAAATATCTAAATAAGATTTTTCTATAACTTCAACCAAATTGTGTAATGATAAATAGCGATTTTCAATAGAATCCAACTGCTTAAACTGAATTAATTTATCCTCTGGTGCTATTTTTAATTGTACGTAACCATGTTCAATTTTGAGTCTTTCTGCCTCTTCAAATGAGGTGTTAAAGGCATTCGCAATATTTTGGGTAATTTGATTGCCACCCATTTTAAAAACATGACTATAAGTAATACCCCCCCCCATAAACACAGAAATATTACTCACGCCCGCACCCATATCAAGCAAGCAAACGCCGTTGTCTTTCTCATCCTGAGTAATGCAAACCCTACTACTGGCGATAGAATCCAAAACAACTTCACTAAGCCCCAAACCACTCTTTTCAACTGCTTGATGAAGATTACTCATGGCTTGGTTTGAAACAATACTCACATGCACCTGAGCACCTAAAACAGTTGCCTCAAGACCAATTGGCTGGTCAACTGCTGTTGTATCTTGGTCAATGGTAAAGCGATTAATACTCGCACTTAGCATTTGCTTATTAGCAGGCGTGGGTGTGGCTGATGCCGTCTTAATTGCCTCAATAACATGCTCTTTGGTAATTTTTTTACCGCTCACTGATATTTGTCTATCTTGATTAATCGTATTTAAATTTAAGTCACAAATATTGACAGCAACATTGTGAATTCTAGTATTACAACCAAGATAAGCAGTTTCCACCACCTTTAATATTGATTTTGCCACTTTATCAATATCAACAATCAACGCATTTTTTACCCCATCTGATGGTCCAATGCCATGACCAAACACCTCTATTTTGCCATCTTCCTCATCAGCAATTAACACTGCAATCTTGCTTGTGCCTATGTCAACACTTGCAAAAAAATTATCACTACTGGCCATTGTCTTTATCCGTATATTCTAACCATTCATACAAGTGCTCAAACTCAACCACTTTACCACTTAACAACCGTTTAAAATTTTTAGCATTTTTTTGCCCATGATACAAACCCAAAATATGCCGTGTCATGGATCTAATTGGTACAGAATTGGCATGTTGAACTTTCATATATTCAATGAATGCTAATAATACTTGTTCACGACTCAATATTGATGATTTTTTCTGGTAAATCAAACCATCAACTTCGCTTAACAGATAAGGCTGATGATACATCGCCCTACCCAACATAACACTATCCACATACTCTAAATGCTGCAATGAACTTTCCATGTTCATAATGCCGCCATTTATGCCAATAACAAGATGAGGAAAGTCTCGCTTAATCCGATACACCCATTCATAATTAAGCTTTGGCACGCTACGATTTTGCTTAGGACTCAAACCTTTTAACCATGCCTTTCTTGCATGAATCATAAAATGATCACAACCCGAACTTGCAACCATTGCAACAAAATTAACCAATTCACCATAACTATCCATATCATCCACACCAATACGCGACTTAACCGTAATTGGCACATCCACCACTTGCTTCATTGCATCAACGCATTGCGCCACAAGTTGCGGCGTTTGCATCAAACACGCCCCAAAACTGCCCGATTGCACCCTATCAGAAGGGCAACCAACATTAATATTAACCTCATCATAACCCCAATCTTGCGCTATTTTGGCTGCTTGCGCCATCTCTTTTGGCTCGCTACCACCTAATTGCAACACCAGTGGATGTTCACACGCATCAAAATCCAACAGACGGTTTTTATCCCCATAAAGTATCGCTTTAGCCGTTACCATTTCAGTCCAAAGTTGAGCATTTTTTGACATTAGCCGATAAAAATATCGACAATGTCTGTCTGTCCAATCCATCATTGGCGCTACTGAGAATTTATGCATCAAAAGATGGGAGTTTGATGGCAATTTTTTTAAACGCTTTAAACGCTTTTATTTCCTCTGCTTGTTGCCATAAATCTTTATCTAAACGCTCTTTGCCTATTTTATTAGGATAGATAATTAAACATTTTGCAATTTCTTCATCTAAATTTAACGCCTTTCGAATGACTTTATTTCTGCCATATCTAGCAAGTTGTGCAATATCATCATTAACATATTTATTTTTGTATCTTGTCTTATATTTACTATCAATAACAATATCATCAATTAAAAAATCAGTATGCTTGAATTGATATTTAACTTCATTATTTGCCAAAAGCAACGCATAAACATATTTTTCAAACAACAAACTCATATTAATCCAAAACGGCGGTGTAAGATTTTTGACGTGTGTATTTTGCAAATTATAGGCAAAGCGTTTGAAGATCATTTTTGCCAGTTTTATCGCAACAGCATGGTCTTTGAAAAAGGCATTATTTTTGAAATTTTTCATCTCTCTAATCTCAATATTATCACTCACCAACTCAAACGGCGCTAAACAATATGCCAGTGTTTGTTTTAATTTATCATCGGTTTTAATGTCTGATTCTGATTTTGCAAGATAAGATTGCACAAATTTTAACGCCTTTTTAAGTAGGCGATTTTCAACACAATTAATGCCGAATTCTTGGTAATGACAAACAGTTTTATGATTTTGTTCTTTAAAAATATTATGTTTTAAAGTTTTTCCAATGTTGATTTTGCCCTTAACTTTGGCATTCAGATTTTGCTCAACAGGGTAATAACTTTTTTTCAACCCTTTGCGCACAATGGCTTTCATCACCTGCAAAAAATGAATGATGAGCAAGGGCGTTATCTCAAATTTGCTGCTGTCTAATTCAATCTTTGGTTGGTTAAAATCAATGTGATAAATCTTTGATAATTCTTGACTGACTTTTGGATGTTTGAAACATTCTAAAAACATTTTTAGATAATCAAGATCTGTAATTTTTGGCTCAACTTGTAAAGCAAGTTGATTTTTCTCCAGCCAACATGCACCAATAAAGTAACTGCTTTTTACCGACCTTTTACCTTTCCAAAAATCATAATACAAACCCAAATATTTTCGTTTATTTGGCTCATTTGGAATATCTTCAAGCCAGCAGGATAAGCCAAAACTCTCGCTTTGATGCTCTTTGAGCTTAATCAGCATCTAAATTATCAATAACATTCTTTTCACAAGTCAAAACACCATCTTTGCGATATTCTTGCAAGATTGGCTTAATTTCATATTCCAAAGCCAAAGCCAACTCTAAATTTTTCTTTAAAAAATAACTATGCCCAATCATCACATCATTTAATTCAAATTCTTCCTTGTTTAAATATTGCTCAAATAAGTCTTTTACTTTGTTAAATAATGGCTTTGAATCATCTGGAATAACACTCTCATCCGTATTCACATCCACAAACGCAAACCGCCGCCGAATTGCATAATCAATATGCCCCACACTTCTATCTGCGGTATTCATTGTGCCGATAATGTATAAATTCTCAGGTAAAACAATCTTTCTGTCGTCTTTATATTCATACATACTTTCCACCGCCTCACCACGATACTCTAAAGCATAAATCAACTCACCTAACACACTAGATAAATTTGCCCGATTAATCTCATCAATAATCAACACAAATTCATCATCAGGATTGTTAAATGCATTTTCTGCCATTTCTGCCAAAATTTTATTCTGCACTTCATAACTTACAACACCCTCAGTAGTCGTTGCCACAATCCCACGTACAAAATCCTCATAACTATAGGCAGGGTGAAATTGAATGAGTTTGTAATTATCAGGTGCTAGTTTTTTTGCAATTTCTTTGGCTAATCTGGTTTTTCCTGTTCCTGGCGAACCTTGTAAAATAATTTGTTTTTTATATTTTAATACGCTAATTGCTTTTGCTAATTTAGCACCCATATTTTTACTTCCTTGATCCGGTGATTCAGGAGATTCTAAAAACTGTTTATATCTTCCTAGTGCATTGCTAGGGATTCTTGTACCAACACTTATATTCAGTTCGTGCAAATCTCCGCCATTCAAACGGCGCTCATAAAGTCTTTGAATAATATTGACGTCTTTTATTGTAAATAAATTTGGATGATTAACTTGATCCCAATTCGGAATCGTTTCTCTTAAACATGTGCATAAATTACTAATGTGATCTTCGTCAAAGTCATTACCCTTCTGTGTTGTTTGTTGTCCTAACCATTTTTTAAATTTTTGTTCCATATTTTCTTTTTTCACTCCTGCATAACAATAAACAATATTTTCTATTTCATTAAAGCTGTCAAGATCCCAATGATCATTTTGGATATTACCAGGGTCATAATCTCTACCTATATAATCATAAATTTTTTTATGCTCATTGCTTTTTTTATCGCCACTTAAACTAACAAAAAACTTTTTTTGTTGAACTTGAATCCATAAAGAATCTTTAGAATTTTCACCTCTAATTTTGTAGCGATCTCCCTTATTAGGTTTTGCATTAGGTTTGCTGGTTTTAAGATTTAATTTCTTAATCAAGCTTTCCAATTTTTCTTTTTCTTGCTCTTTATCCATTTTTTAAATCACTAATTGTTGAACCGCCGATACCCAATTGCCTCAATTAAATGTGATTTATCAACCATTTCACTATTTGTTAAATCAGCAATTGTTCTAGCAACTTTTAAAATGCGATGATAGGCACGGGCTGATAGATTGAGTTTGTCAATGACGCTGGATAATAGTTGTTTGTTGTCTTGGGTTAGGTTGACCAATTTTTCTATTTCATCAGGTGCGAGTTTGTCATTAGATTTGCCTTGTCTTGCTAATTGGATATTGTGGGCTTTGATGACTCTTTTTCTGATGGTTTGACTGTTTTGAGTATGTTCAGTGCTTTGATTAAGTAAAACTTCTTTGGGCAAGGGTGGGACGTCTAGCACCATATCAATCCTATCCAATAGTGGTCCTGATATTTTGTTTTTGTACCGATTAATTTGATCTGCTGTGCAATGGCATTTGGCAGTACCATCGCCATAATATCCACAAGGGCAGGGGTTCATTGCACCGATGAGCTGGAAATTTGCAGGGAAAGTGGTTTGTTGGGCAGCACGGGATAGGTGGATTTTGCCGTTTTCTAGGGGTTGGCGTAAGACTTCTAAGACACCTCGAGGGAATTCGGGTAATTCATCTAAAAATAGCACGCCTTCGTGGGCTAGTGAAATTTCACCCGGTTTAGGGGTTGAGCCACCGCCAACTAATGCAACTGATGAAGATGAGTGGTGTGGGCTGCGAAATGGGCGGATTTTTAATTGGGTTAAATCTAGGGGTTTGTTGGCGACTGAGTAAATAGAGGCACGTTCTAAAGCTTTATCAATACTTAGTGATGGCATGATTGAGGGTAAGCGTTCTGCCAACATGGTTTTGCCTGAACCAGGTGGACCGATTAAAAGTAAATTGTGCCCACCGCTTGCAGCAATTTCAAGTGCACGTTTGGCGTGATGCTGACCCTTAACTTGGGAAAAATCATTATTGTAAATTGGCTGGCTATCAGCCAAATTGCGGGTTAATTTATTAACATCACTGACGCCTTGTAAAAACTCACAGACTTTAAGTAAATGCGTGCATGGGTAAATAATGGCTTCACCAACCAGCGCATATTGATTTGAATCTTGATTTGGTAGGATGATGCAATGCTTGGCTTGGCTACTTGCAATGATGGCTGGCAGCAATCCTTCGGTTGCTCGAAGTGAACCGTCTAAGCCCAACTCGCCATAAAATTCAAATGAATTGATGTTAATATTGGGGTTGATTTGCTCAGAAGCCAGTAGCAACCCAATGGCAATAGGCAAATCATACCTAGCACCACTTTTGGGCAAATTTGCAGGGGCGAGGCTAACGGTAATTCGCCCTGTGGGGAACTTGAACTGTGAGGTCATGATGGCGCTACGCACACGGTCTTTGCTCTCGCGCACCGCACCTTCAGGCAAGCCAACAATAGAAAACCCTGGCAAACCGCCTGAAATATGCACTTCAATAGTAACCAGTGGCGCATCAAGCCCTGTTGATGCACGGGTAAATAATTTGCTTAGTTTACTCAATTTGGCTTAATTCCTCTAAATTCCATCTGGGTTTGATGTTAATTTCATGATGGCTGTCACGCTGCCCGTGGCTTAGGCGAAAATGCCCAACTAGGGCTATCATAGCACCATTGTCAGTGCAAAATTCTTGCCTTGGATAAAAAACATTTGCGCCCACTTTTTTGCCCATTTGGTTAAGTTCTTTGCGTAAAGATAAATTTGCACTAACACCACCTGCAACCACAAGTGTTGTGTATTTAGTTTGTTCTAATGCTCTTCTACACTTAATCATGAGCGTTTGTGTAGCGGCCACTTCAAAAGCTTTGGCAATGTCTGCTTTTTTGTTAGGATGTTTGGCAAAAGTGTTGCGTGCAAAAGTTTTAAGACCACTAAAACTAAAATCAAGTCCAGGACGGTCAACCATAGGACGTGGAAACTTAAACGTACTGGGGTTGCCTTGTTCAGCAAATATTGCCAAAGCAGGACCGCCAGGATAGCCCAAGCCTAAAATTTTCGCTGTTTTATCAAACGCTTCGCCCACTGCATCATCTAAAGATTCACCTAAAATTTTGTATTGACCAATGGCTTTAACATCAACCAGCATGGTGTGACCACCTGAAACTAACAAAGCCACAAAGGGGAATTTGGGCTGAGACTGTTCTAGTAAGGGCGCTAGTAAATGCCCTTCCATGTGGTGCACAGCTAAAGATGGAATATCCAGACTCCAAGCCAAAGATTTAGCCACTGCGGCGCCTACTAAAAGCGCACCTGCCAAGCCAGGCCCAGCTGTATAGGCAATGCCACTTAAATTTTTCAGGGTAAATTTTGCCTCTGCTAAAACTGCTTTAATTAAAGGCGATACCCTTTGGATATGATCACGTGATGCCAGTTCAGGAACCACGCCACCATACTCAGCGTGAATTTTAACGGATGAAAATAATTGATGCCCAATAAGACCAAGTTCAGGATGGTACAAGCCAACACCTGTTTCATCACAAGAACTTTCTATGCCCAGCGTAATAACACCAAGTTGGGTGGTTTGCTGATTTTGATGATGCCTTGTAGAGACAGAACTAATTGTACTCACCTAAATAAACCTCGCGAACTTTTTCATTGTAAAGAATTTGCTCTTTATTGCCCTGCGCAATAATCGTACCATTATGTAGCACATAGGAGTGATCACAAGTATCCAGCATTTCTCGGTAATTATGATCAGTAATTAAGATGCCAATGTCTTTATCTTTTAGGTGGTAAATAATTTTTTGAATATCCCCAACAGAAATTGGATCGACCCCTGCAAATGGCTCATCCAGTAATACAAACTTTGGATTCATGGCTAGTGCTCTAGCAATTTCTACTCTTCTTCTTTCACCGCCAGACAAGCTAATACCATCAATATGACGAATATGCTCAATGTTAAACTCTGCCAATAATTCTTCCAGCCGACTAATTCTTTGTATTTTATCAAGACTGAAATTTAACTCCAACACCGCCATAATGTTATTTTCCACCGAAAGCTTGCGAAAAATAGAAGGCTCTTGCGGTAAATAACCAAGCCCTAAATCAGCGCGCTTGTGCATGGGTAAGTGGTCAATTCTCTTGTTATTCAAATATACCTTACCTGAATTTGCCTTAACCAAGCCGCAAGCAATATAAAAGCAAGTGGTTTTTCCCGCACCATTTGGACCTAACAACCCAACCACTTCACCACTTTGCACAAAAAATGAAACATCATTAACCACGTCTCTGCCTGAATAAGATTTGCTGATGTTTTGTATGCTTAGAGTGTTGCTGGACATAATGATAATATTGATTATAATTAACGATTTTAACAGTTAACTAATTATTATGTTTAATACTAGAAAACCTGAACCAAATAACAATCAAGAGCAAGCAAGCAATGTTAATACACAAAGAACAATTGTTCGTGCTGAGCAAAAAACCCAATCTAAGACAATCATATCTAAAGGCTGTCATATTAAAGGTGATGTTTCTGGTAATGATGATATGAGTGTCTTTGGAAAAATTGAAGGCACAATAACATTAAAAAACAACTCGGTTACAATTGAAAAGTCAGCCCAAATTAATGCTGATGTTTTTGCTAAAATTGTTAATGTTAATGGCAATATTAAGGGCAATATTGAATCAAGTGAAAAAATTGTCATTACTGACAGTGGTAACGTTACTGGCAATATGAGTGCACCAAAAGTTATTCTAAAAGATGGCTCTTACTTTAAAGGCAATGTGTCTATGGTAGATACAAAAATAAATACCGTGCCTCAGTCAGCCAACACTAACAAAGATGTAAAAACTCGGACGAATAAATCGGTTTAATACCACATTGAGTTTCAACCAACAAAACGCCTTGGCGATTGACCCCAAGGCAAGTGCCACTAAATAACTGTGCCTTGTTTGTATGCTTAACCTGCTTACCTAATAAATAATCTACTTTCGCCCACTTGGCATAAAACTCATCAAAGCCATTTGATTTAAAAATATCAAAATATTTTAAAATTTTGTTAATTAAATTTTTACTCAAATTAAGTTTATTAATCGGCGTTGAAGTTATTTGTTTTAAGTCTATCCAAGGTGTTTCGCACTGAAAATTTTGATTAAAATCAACATTTAGCCCCAAACCAATAATGACTGATTGATAATCACCTTGTAGTGAATTCTCAATCAAAATACCTGCTAATTTTCTATCTTCAAAATAAACATCGTTTGGCCATTTAAGCTGCAAATCAGAAATACCATATTGTTCTAACACATCAACCAACGCAAGACCAGCCACCAAACTTAGCCCGCTTAATGGAGTATTACTAGGAAAAACATGACGAATTGATAAAATAATGCTTGTGTCTTTCTGGCTCAGCCATTTTCTATCATATTGACCCTTACCACAGGTTTGCTCAGAAGTAATGCAAACTTGAGTTTTTGTGCAAAAGGCCAACTGAGCCAGATAGTCGTTGGTGTTGGATATTGAATCAAAAGCAAAACACTCAATATCATCACTCAAGTAACTTGCTAAATCAGAATAATGAGCCATGACATAGCGAGTAACACTAATGACAACCATACTGCCGCAGAACCCATGTCTTTTGCAGCGCCTGATAATGCGTGATATTCATCACCGATTCTATCAACCACTGATTCAATGGCCGAGTTTAAAACTTCAACAATTAAAACCAAAAATATAGGCACAATTAACAGCACTTTATCAACGGATGATTCTCCTAACCAAAATGCCAAAGGAATTAGCACAATGCTTAACCACAACTCCTGCCTAAAAGCCGCTTCAGATTGATAACAAAACTTTAAGCCCTTCATAGAAAAACCAAAAGCATTGATAATCCTACCCAACTCTGTTCGTTCATTTTTCATGTAAACCCATTTAAATGGTTAAAATAGTTGACTTAATTTTACCTAAAAAATTGAATTATGAAAATAGCATTGGGCGTTAAGTACTTAGGCACAAACTTTCACGGTTGGCAGTGTCAACAATCTCACATTCGCACTGTACAGCAAGTAGTTGAGCAGGCGTTATCAAGTGTCGCCAATCATCCAGTTAGGGTGTTTTGTTCTGGCAGAACCGATGCTGGCGTACATGCCATCTGTCAGGTTATTCATTTTGAAACCAACATCAAACGCGAAAATAAGGCTTGGCTATCTGGTGGCAATGTCAATCTACCAAATGATGTTAATTTTACTTGGGCAACCCATGTTGATGATGATTTCCACGCACGATTTAGCGCTACTGCAAGACAATACAACTATAAAATACACAACACAAAGGTTCGTTGCGCCATCATCGCAGCCCATTCATTATGGGCGCCAAGAAAATTAGACATAATGGCAATGGATAAAGCCAGTAAATATTTAATTGGCGAACATGACTTCTCAGCATTTCGAGGCAGTTTATGCCAAGCAAAATCTCCCACCAAAACCATTGAATTTATTAAACTAAGCAAATGCGATAATGACATCTTGCTAGATATAAAAGCCAACGCCTTTTTGCATCACATGGTGCGCAATATTGTCGGCACACTACTCAAGGTAGGCAAAGGCGAAAAATCCATTGAATGGGTAAAAGAAGTTTTGGATAGCAAGCAACGCAAACAAGCTGGCCCTACTGCACCACCTCAAGGGCTTTATTTTATTAAAGCTTTTTATCCCAACTTATAAGAAACCTTTTCGAAGTTGCTCGCTGGCCAATACCATGTTAGTTAGTGCAAGATTAACCTCACTCCAATGCCTAGTTTTTAAGCCACAATCAGGATTAACCCACAATCTTTTATCAGGAATACGCTGCGCTGCTTTTTGTATTAATTTAACCATTGAAGCCACTGAAGGAATATTAGGAGAATGGATATCGTAAACCCCTGGTCCTATTTCATTAGGATAATCAAATTCATCAAATATATCTAATAGTACCATATCCGATCGGGAAGTTTCAATAGTAATAACGTCAGCATCCATTTGTGCTATTGACTCAATAATATCATTAAATTCTGAATAACACATGTGTGTGTGGATTTGGGTTTCATCACGCACACTATTAGCACTAATTCGATAAGCCTTAATCGCCCAATCAAGGTAGTCCCTCCACTGAGATTTTCGTAGTGGCAAGCCTTCTCTTAATGCCGCCTCATCAATCTGAATGATATTTATATCAGCTTTCTCAAGGTCTAATACTTCATCTCTAATGGCCAAAGATAATTGCAAACACGTTGTTGACCTTGGTTGATCATCACGCACAAATGACCAATTTAACATTGTCACAGGCCCTGTAAGCATACCTTTCATAGGCTTGTTGGTGAGTGACTGGGCGTAGGTTATCCAATCTAGTGTCATGGGTTTTGGACGAAAAATATCACCAAAAATAATCGGTGGCTTGACACAACGGGAACCATAAGATTGCACCCAGCCAAATTGGCTAAATGCGTAGCCGCTTAATTGTTGCCCGAAATATTCCACCATGTCGTTACGCTCAGGCTCACCATGCACCAAAACATCCAAACCTAACTCTTCTTGCGCTTGCACACAACGTTTAATTTCAGTTTGCATGACTTGAATATAGTTTGTTTGTGACAATGCCCCCGATTTGTAATCTCGCCTAGCCTGCCTAATTTCCAATGTTTGTGGAAATGAGCCAATGGTTGTGGTTGGATATAAAGGCAGGTTAAATTTTTCACTTTGTAATTTTGCTCTGCTCTTATAATCAGATTGACGATTGCCCAGTTCATCATTCGCTTTAGCAAGGCGTTCTTTGACTTCGCTATTATGCACAAGAGATGAATATTTCCGAGTATAAATGGCATCAATATTGCTGGCTATTTCTTTAGTTACTGTTGCTTGCCCCTGATTAAGGGCTTGTGCTAATATGTCCAATTCTTCTAATTTTTGCACGGCAAATCCAAGCCATGATTTAATCTCTACCTCTAGTTCTTGCTCACTGTCTAAATCCACAGGAACGTGCAATAATGAACAAGATGGGGCTAGCCACAATCTATCCTGTAATTGTTGGTGAATAGGCTCTAACCACAACAAAGTTGCACTTAAATCTGTTTTCCAAATATTACGCCCATTGATCACGCCTAAGGATAAAACCTTATCATTTGGCAGGCTATCAATCACTAATTGAACCTCATCTTTTGCATTAATCGCATCAATATGCAAGCCATCAACGGGCAAGCCACAAGCAAGGCTTAAATTATCCTGCAAAGCGCCAAAATAACTAGCAAGTAGCAATTTAATTGATTTGTTTGCTAATGTGTCGTAAGTTTTTCTAAACGCTACTCGCCAATCTGCTTCCAATTCTGTCACCAAAATAGGCTCATCAACCTGTATCCACTCTATACCTAACTTTGCCAATTCATCAAATAGTTGCACATACACTTTAACCAATGAATCTAACAAATCCAGTTTATTGGTTTCATCTTTAGATTTACCTAACCATAAATAAGTAACTGGACCAATAATAACTGGTTTAGCCTTAATGCCTTGTTTTTGTGCTTGCTTAATTTGTGCTAATAAGTGTTGTGCTTTGAGTTCAAATCTTGTATTTTGATTAAATTCTGGCACAATATAATGATAATTAGTGTCAAACCATTTGGTCATCTCGCCCGCCTGAATGCAGCTACAATCAGATTCATCAGCAAAAGCTCGCCCACGAGCTATTCGAAAATAACTGTCTAATTCATTTCCTGATAATATTTTGGCACGTTCTGGCACATTGCCTAATAAAAAACTCATGTCCAAAACTTGATCATAAAAAGAAAAATCGCCCACAGGCGCCCAATCTAATTTATCTTGATTTTGCCAGTGTTGCTTGCGTAATGCGTTAGCAGTTTGCAATAATTCATCCTGAGAAATGGCATTTGACCAATATTTTTCTAATGCAAATTTTAATTCTCGATGTTTGCCGATACGAGGAAAACCAAGATTGTGTGTTGTTACCATGATTAAGACCCTATTGATTAAAGTTAATTATTTTATAAGGCTAATAATATGAAGTAAAATGATTATTTTTAACTTAATGATGAATTATATTCATAGATACCTTTGTTATGATAACACTCAAACACCTAAAAATCATTCAATCATTACACGAAAATGGCACTTTAACACGTGCTGCTAATGCGTTATGTTTAAGTCAATCTGCCTTATCCCACCAAATTCGCTACTTAGAGGCAAAACTAAGCATTGATCTTTGGGCGCGAGAAGGTAGAAATTTACGCCTTACAAAGGCTGGTGTTTTGCTATTACAAACCGCACAACAATTATTACCTATTTTAGAACAAACTGAGAAAACACTGAAAGCCTATGCACAAGGCCGTCAAGGCATCTTACGAATCGGGGTTGAATGCTATCCTTGCTATGAATGGCTAACAAGAATCATTGGCATATTTTTACAAAAAATGCCCGATGTGGAAGTGGATATTATTAATAAATTCCAATTTTCTGGACACGAGGGCTTGCTAAATCACCATATTGATATCTTGATTACCCCTGATATAGAGAGAAAAACAGACATTCATATTGAAACGCTCGCTCAATATAATTTAGTACTCTTGTTAGCGGGTGAGCACCCACTAGTGCATCAAATAACAATCACGCCAAAAGATCTCATTCACGAAACTTTACTGACTTTTCCCGTGCCATTAGAACGGCTTGATATTTTGACACAATTTTTAAACCCAGCTCAAGTCAAGCCTAAACACATTAAAAAAATTGAATCCATTGAACTGATGCTACAAATGACAGCACTCGGACGTGGCGTTTGCGTATTACCAGAATGGCTGGCGGATGAATTTATTAAAAAATATCCCTTAAAAAAAATCCGTATAAGCACTAATGGACTCAGCCAAAAATTGTTTGCAATTTTGCGACAACAAGACAAAGAAATTTTCTACATTCAACGTTTTATCGACATTAGCAAAAAAATGGCCGATTCCACACTCAACACCAAAACACATTACTCTTAGAGGTCTTTACATCAATAGGGATGATTAGAAAAATGACAATTTTTATTCAATGGGTAATCTCCAATGGTATTGGTTTATACGAGGTTTAAAAAAGCCACTTTCGTGGCTTTTTATTGAATTTTGTATCCCTATCTCTTAAAACCAGCATAACGTGATTTAAACTTCTCAACACGACCAGCGCTGTCCATAATCTTTTGCTTGCCTGTATAAAAAGGATGACAACTAGAACATACATCTAAGTGTAATTCTTCTTTGTCAAGGGTTGAGCGTATCTCAAAGGCATTGCCACAAGAGCAAACCACTTTAACGTCATTGTAATTAGGGTGAATATCTGTTTTCATGTTATCTGAAGCATTGCTAAAATCATAAAAGAGGTCAAATTATATACCATTTGAAACTTATGCATATGCTGTTTTTACTTGTTTCTTAAGCACGATATAATCTTGTTGCAATTATTTTTTGTTTTTGTATAAGTTCAGAAACACATTGCAACAGTCTCAAATTGATAGAGGTGGATTTGATAGAATAGATGGCAATTTACAAAAAAGAAGTTTGTTTAATCTTTTTTTATGCTAGTATTGCAATTGCAACTGAATTTAAAAAGAAGATGCAAGCATCTAATATGCTTGATAGAATGGCAGGTCAACTCCACCGTTAGCACTAAAAAGGAATTAAACATGAGTATTAAACTATTTTTGAGCATCACACTAATTTCAGTGTTTCTCTTTGGGTGTAGTGCTCATCGAATTTCACTTGATGAAGGAAGTTCGAAATCAGCAATATACCAAATGGATGAAACGCAAATATTTAATTTAGTCTACAGCTCTGTCCAAGAAGTATTTCCACAAGAAAAAATCTCAGTCATAACTGTCCCAACACGTGGATACATAACTAAATTTCTTGCTCCACCATTTCATATTGACTGGTTTACACAAAAAGTTCTAGTACATCGTTCTTCTGGAGTTAATTTCAAAGGAAATAAGGTATATGGTTATTGGATAGAGGTATCGGGCAGTGGCTCATCATTTTTACAAGGTCAATTAAAGAATGAAGAGGTGTTTAATACAATTATTTCTCACTTGGAAAATACAGCAAAAAAACAGATAGTAACAAATATAACAAAGTCACAATATATTGTACCTCAAGAGAACTTCTATGTTTGGGGTGCAGATACCCTTGTGGGTGATGGCTTTCGTGTAGTGATTACAGATAAGAAAGATAAAAATAAACCTAAAGATAAAGCGGAGCAACTTAGAGAATTATATAAATTAAAAACTGAAGGCGTATTGACTCAAAAAGAATATGAAAGCGCAAAAAAGAAAGTTATTGATAGGTATTAAGCAGTTGCTAACAAATAGTTTCAGTGGATGCGCCAAAGGCACGCCGCCACTGAGCAAGGCGTTCACACGGCGCTTTGCGCCGTGTGAACGGTGGAGTTTGCCCTGAACTGTTATCGTTTTTATCATTAAGGAGGTTTAACAATGAGTAATTTTATGTTGGTTTTTACTGCAATCATTATTATGTTTGCAGTAATAGGAACGATTGTTATCTATTTAGATAATAAAAAACATCATTACACTAAAGCCACCTAACAAATCACTCCAACCGACCGCTGACGTGGTCGCTGAATTCAAGCGTTAGGTGTCCATCTCTCACGCTTTGCTATTTTCTTTTAGAGAATGTTTGGAGAAATAAAATGAAAATAATAATACTGCCTATTATTGTAGAGGGCTTTTAGGCTATTTTTATGAACAATATTCACGCTATTATTTTGGCTGCAGGCAAAGGTTCACGCATGAACTCATCCAAGCCAAAAGTCTTGCAAATCTTATCAAATAACACCTTATTGGGGCATGTCTTGTCTCAAGCCAAACCTTTGTGCGATAAAATTCATGTGGTTTATGGCTTTAAAGGCGAACAAGTACAACGAAAAATTAACGACTCTAGTATCAACTGGATAGAGCAAACCGAACAATTAGGCACTGGACACGCTGTGATGCAAGCAATGCCACACATTGAGGACAATTCAATCTCGCTGATATTATATGGCGATGTACCACTGATTAAAAAAGCCACACTGGCTGATTTAATTCACAAAGCACAGCAAAGTGGCGTTGCTTTATTGTCTGTGGTTTTAGATAATCCAACTGGCTACGGGCGTATCATTCGCAAAGGCAAGCAAATACAAACCATTATTGAACAAAAAGATGCAAACAATGCCCAACTAAATATTAATGAAGTGAATACAGGCATCATGGTTGTTCACTCACAGTTATTAAAGCAATATTTAAGCGAAATTAATGCAAACAATGCCCAAGGGGAGTTTTATTTAACCGATATTATTGCTTGTGCAGTCGCTGATGAGCAAATTATTTCATCCATCATTAGCAAAAATCAATTTGAGGTAGCAGGTGTGAATGACAAAGTGCAACTGGCAGAATTAGAGCGTATTTTCCAAAAAAATCAAGCCACTAAATTTATGCAAGATGGTTTAATGCTGAAAGACCCATCACGCTTTGATTGCCGTGGTAATTTGAATTTTGGTAAAGACTGTGAAATTGATATCAATGTGGTTATAGAAGGTCAAGTTTCACTTGGAAATAACACGACAATTGCACCGAACTGTATTATAAAAAACGTTAAAATCGGCAATAATGTAGTTATTTTTCCAAATTCTATTATTGAAGATACCATGATTGACGATAACGTATCTATCGGTCCATTTGCACGCATTCGCCCACAAACTCACATCAAAACCCATGCCAAAATTGGTAATTTTGTTGAAGTTAAAAAGTCCATCATTAGTGAAAACACCAAAGTTTCTCATTTAAGTTATGTGGGTGATGCCATTATCGGCGAGAACGTTAACATTGGTGCTGGTGTCATTACTTGTAATTATGATGGCGTTAACAAACATCAAACCATCATTGGCGATGGTGCATTCATTGGCTCTGATTCTCAACTAGTTGCCCCCATAAAAATCGGTAAGAATGCCACAATTGGTGCAGGTTCCACCATCACCAAAGCAGTACCTGACAACCAATTAAGTTTAAGTCGTACCAAGCAAACCAGCCTAAAAAATTGGCAACGCCCGACTAAAAAATAAATGCGATCACTGCCTCGTAATGTTTGGTTGTTGACAATTAGTTTGTCGCTGTTTATGTCCCTAGGCGTTTTTGTTATTTTTCTGGGTGGTATTATTGGTCAATCTTTAGCACCCTATGCCAATTTATCAACTTTGCCAGTGGCAATGATTGTAGCAGGCACTGCTACTAGCATCATTCCTGTTGTTTATATCATGTCTAAAATTGGCAGAAGGCGTACTTTCTTAGGTGTTTGTGTCTACACAATTGCTGTCATTGCACTTGCTATCACTGCCTTACAAATAAAATCGTTTTATTTATTCTGCCTAGCCACTTTCTTGTTTGGCGCCACCACAGCAACCATGAATCAGTTTAGATTTGCCGCAATTGAAAGTGTTGATAAAAATCTTAGCGCAACAGCAACCTCGGCCGTGCTTATTGGCGGTTTGGTTTCTGCTTTTTTAGGGCCAGAGCTTGCAGTTCTAGGAAAAGATTGGTTTGATACTGCCTTTGTCGGCTCATTTTTACTACTCAGCATTTGTTTTGTACTTGCGTTTTTACTGTTGTGGTTTTATCAACCAAACCACGCTCCTAAAATCAAGCAAAAGCAATCAGGCAGAAGTTTAAAAATTATCACCAAACAACCTGTGTTTATCGTTGCCATGTCTGGTGCTGCAGTAGGTTACATTATTATGAGTTATATCATGACTGCCACACCAATGAGTATGCATGTTATTGATGGTTTTTCATTAGCACAAACTAAATTTGTTATTCAGTCACACGTTATTGCCATGTTTTTGCCATCTTTATTTACCCCAATTATTGTCAAACTATTTGGGCTTAGTAAAATGATGATAATCGGCATCATGCTATATTTAATCTGTATTGTAATTGGCTATACCAACCACAGTTTAAATCATTACTGGATGGCATTAATCCTCTTAGGACTTGGCTGGAACTTTCTATTTATCGGTGGCACCAGTTTATTACCACGTGCTTATCAAGAGGATGAAAAATTTAAAGTGCAATCCATCAATGATTTTTTAATTTTTGGCATGCAAGCCATGGCCTCATTATCAGCAGGCTGGTTTGTGTTTAATTTTGGCTGGGAAGTTGTGCTACTGTCAACCCTCCCATTATTGTTACTTCAACTATCAATATTGTTGTGGTGGCTTAAGAAAAAACCAACACAACCCCAAATAAAATCCTGATTTAAAATAACAGCACTCTCAAAGTAGCTTATCTTTTTATTAGACATTAGACGTATGTATAAAAACCTCCACAACAAGACCTTTGCCCAATACAAACCCATATTTAATATGCTTATCATTCACTTAAGTTTTACAACAATAAAAGATAATGCACGCCAATAACACCAATATCAATATTATGATTAGAATTTTTCATTGGTGTTTGGTTGCTTTATTTATTACTCTTTTTGTAACAGGTAACAACAACAATGGAGGTGATACAACACATATTATCTCAGGCTATTTATTAACCAGTTTTGTATTAGCAAGAATCGTTTGGGGCTTTATGGGTGATGAAAATGCTTTGTGGCATCATTATCTATATAACTTAAAAACAACATTCAATTACTTGCTCAAATTATCCAGCCTAACACCAGCAAAATTTAAAACCCACAACCCTGCTGGCAGCACAATGATTTTAATAATGATAATTATGCTTGTAGCAATAATAATAAGTGGTTTATTAATACAGTCTTTGTTTGAGTTAGAAGGCATCTTTTTACTACTTGCAACTTATGTTAATGACTCGCAAGCCCTTATCATCAAAGACATACACCTTTTCTTATCATATATTTTATTAATTGCAATTGGCTTCCATGTTTCTGGTGTTATTTACTCAAGTTATATTTACAAAACAAACTTTCCAATGATGATGATTACTGGAAAAATTACATTTTTTAATAATGAAAAGGAGGTTAATAATGAACCTATATAAATACATAGTCATACTGTCTTTATACGCCTTTAATGTCCATTCTGAAACAATAGATTTCAACCAATTGTATCGCTCATGGGGAGTTGACATTGCAACAATAAATACAGACCAAGGGGAGTTGTTTTGGACAAGAAAGTTAATGCCCAATAAAAATTGTGCAAGTTGCCATACTAACAATCTTAAAAAAAATGGTGCGCATGTAAGAACTAAAAAATTAATTAAGCCCATGTCACCAAAAATCAACCCAAAAAGATTAACCGATACCAAAAAAATAAACAAGTGGCTAAAGAGAAACTGCAAATTTACCTACAAACGAGAGTGTACAGCAGTAGAAAAAGTTAATTTTATAGAATTTATTAGGAAGAACTAAGGAGAAAATTATGTTTAAAAAATACCTAACAATTACGTCATTATTTGTCATATTTTTTTATTCGCTTTATAGTCAAGCAGATAATATTTTTAGTAACTTTTTTGGCAAAGAACTGGATGTTGCTCCAGTTAAGAATTCGTTGTATTTGGAAGAATGTGGCGACTGTCACTTCCCTTATCAGCCGGGGTTATTACCAGCCAGATCTTGGCAAAAAATGATGAGCAACTCATCATTACAAGATCATTTTGGTGAAGATATCGTGTTCGATGAGCAACAGATAAAAAAACAACTGCTTAACTATATGATTACTAATGCAGCTGATAATTCACCATTTAAGCGTTCACGCAAAATCATGAAGTCCCTATCATATAATGATGCACCATTAAGCATATTAAAAACACCTTACATACGTAGAAAACATAGCGACATACCCCAAAGATTGATTGCCCAACCAGAAGTAGGGACGCTCTCAAACTGTGAAGCATGCCATAAAAAAGCTTCAAAAGGTAATTATGATGACGATGAGATACGCATACCTAATTCTAATTTACGATATAACCATTAGGGGCAAACTTTACACTTATGCTGTTCCTTTAAAATAAATCTTCAAGAAAATAGGCTGATAATTCGTGCCGACCTTTTAAGTTAGATTTTTGATAAATAGTTGAGGCTTGCTGACGTATCGTTTTTTCCTTAGTGCCTCTTATTTGGCTGATTTCTTCAAGACTTAAGCCTTTTAATAATAGTAATGCCACTTCTTGTTCGGATTTACTTAAATGCCACTGTTCAAATTGAATCTCTAACACTTTAAACAATTCATTCTTAAAAATTTTAATTTGTTTGGAATAAGTTTTATTTGTTTGCTGCAAATCCTGCGTATAACGATTGCTAATTGCAGTTTCGCGCCAAACAATATAGATTGCGATAATACACAAAAAAGCAATAACACCTTCGTGTAGTAAGTGCATGAGACTATCACCCTCTATAATATCTTTGACAAATGGTATGGCATTTGAGAAAAAGATATAAACTAATGCCACCAAAACAATCTTTTTAGAGGGTATATTTTTCATCTTTTTGGTTATGTTCATTTTTCAAACAAATTAAAATTCAATGTCTTCAATTTGTGCAATGGTGTGAATATCCTTATCACCACGACCTGACAGGTTAATAATAATATGTTTATCTTTATCTAATTCTTTTGCAAGCTTAATGCCATAAGCCACAGCGTGGGAAGATTCCAGTGCTGGCAGAATGCCTTCAACTTTGGTGAGTGTATGAAATGCTTCTAATGCCTCTTTATCAGTAATTGCCACGTATTTCGCACGACCACTGTCTTTTAAATACGCATGTTCAGGGCCAACACCAGGATAATCCAGACCTGCTGAAATTGAATGTCCCTCAATAATTTGCCCATTCTCATCTTCCATTAAATAAGTGCGATTACCGTGCAAAACCCCTACATTACCTGCACAAAGCGGAGCAGCATGTGCAGTTGGGCCTTTTTCTAGACCATATCCTGCTGCCTCAACACCATAGATTTCAACTGAGGCGTCATCAATAAACGCATGGAACAAGCCAATCGCATTTGAACCGCCACCCACACAAGCCACCAAAGCATCGGGCAAGCCACCCACTTGTACGGCAAATTGTGCTTTTGCTTCTTTGCCAATAATGCTTTGAAAATCTCGCACCATCATTGGGTAAGGGTGCGGACCTGCGACTGTGCCAATAATATAAAACGTATCATCAATATTCGTCACCCAATCACGCATCGCCTCATTAAGTGAGTCTTTGAGCGTTTTTGAGCCTGAAGTAACTGGAATAACCGTGGCACCTAACAACTTCATGCGAAACACATTGAGTGCTTGGCGAGCCACGTCCACCTCACCCATATAAACCACACATTCTAACCCCAAGCGTGCTGCAACTGTTGCCGTTGCTACGCCATGCTGACCAGCGCCTGTTTCAGCAATAATGCGTGTTTTGCCCATGCGCTTAGCAAGTAGTGCTTGACCAATGGTGTTGTTAATTTTATGTGCACCCGTATGATTTAAATCTTCACGTTTAAGATAAATCTGAGCGCCCCCCAACTTCTTACTTAAATTTTGCGCATGGTAAAGTGGCGTTTCACGACCTACATAATGCTTCAAATCCTGTTCAAACTCACGAATAAAATCTTCATCGTCTTTAAATTTAGCGTAAGCGTCTTTGAGTTCAGTAACAGCTGTCATGAGTGTTTCTGCAATGAAAACACCGCCATATTGCTCAAAATGACCCTTATCGTCTGGTAAATTGTAATTACTCATATTTTGGGAATGGTTTTTTTAATAATTGTAAATATGGCTTAAAAGCAAAAAGACGATTACGTTTGTTGCCCGTTAACTCATCTAAAATATCAACTCTAACCAAATCATCAACGATATTTTTAGCAGTTGTTGCAGATACTAATAACTCTGTCTTAACATCTTCCACCCTAACAAATGGCGTTTCAAATAATCTTTCAAACATTTTTATATTATTGACCGACCTAGAACCAGTTTTTTCTTGAATTTTTTTAGTCAAGCTTTTCTTAAGGTCTAGAGTTTCTATTAAAACCCCAATACTATGTTTGGCTGTTATTTCCACACCCTTAAGAAAAAACAATAACCAACCCAACAAATCATCCTTCATTCTAACTTGCATTAGCCTTTGATAATATTCATTTTTATTAACTTCAAAAAATGCTGACATATAAAGCAAGGGCTTTGATAAAAGTTTTTTATTAACTAAATGTAGTGGTATTAGCATTCTACCAATTCTACCATTACCATCACAAAAAGGATGAATGGTCTCAAATTGATAATGAATAATAGCAATTTTTATTATTTCTGGAATGGCGATTTTATTATTTAGAAATTTTTCTAAATCTGACATGAGTTCATATACATCATCTTGATGCGGTGGAATAAAATTAGCATCCTGAATACTATTTCCACCAATCCAATTTTGTGAAATGCGAAACTCCCCTGGTAGTTTTTGCTTACCCCTTCCTGATGACAGCAGTGTTGCATGCGCCTGCTTAATTAGACGCATGCAAATTGGTAAATTGTTTAGATTATTAATGGCAGTTCGCATTGCATCTATATAAAGAGTGACTTCAAGCCAATCATCTTTTTGCTCTATTTTAATGTCCTCCTCTTTTTTAAACGAATCCTCAATTTCAGTTTGAGTGCCTTCTATCTTGCTAGATAAAGTTGCTTCATTACTTATAAAACTCATGATAAACAAATCAATATTCGGTACCAATCTTGCCATGGCGTTTAATTCACCCAACAAATGGATAGATTTTTCTAATTGTACTTGCAGATTATTATTATCAACTTCAAATGTATGATTAATGCTATTTGGTAAAAAACATTGATATTTATAACACTTTCCATCATGTTTAGATTGAAAAATGCCTGCTTTAAATTTTGATATTTTCATGCTTATATTTTACTTTTTTAAGGAAAGGTGTAATAAGAAAACTTATATTTTACTTTTTTAAAGAAAGGTGTAATAAGAAAACTTATATTTTACTTTTTTAAGGAAAGGTGTAATAAACCTATTATCTCACATTGGCTAAAAACTGTTTAATCTTGCTAATATCTTTAATGCCTTTTGCACTTTCAACACCACTTGACACATCAACCGCATAAGGATGTACTTGGTTAATAGCATCAGCCACCGTATTAGGGTCAAGCCCGCCCGCTAAAATAATAGGCAGATTAATATCAACCTTAGCCAAGTGCCAATCAAAATGCTCGCCCGTACCGCCATAAACATCTTTGTTAAACGCATCTAATAACAAACCACTAGCCTGATGGTACTCATCTGCCATTTTGATGATATTAGTCTGCGCATTCACACGCAGCGCCTTAATAAACGGCATGGCATATTGAGCACACTCATGTGCTGGTTCATCGCCATGAAATTGCAAAGTATCCAGTGGCACTTCGCACAACACTTCATCAATAAAGTGAGTGTCCGCATTCACAAACAAGCCCACACGATTCACAAAAGGTGGCAATGCACCTACAATGTCAATCGCAGTCTCTATATCAACACAACGCGGGGATTTATCATAAAACACCAAACCAATTGCATCAATACCAAACATGGCAGCTTGATTGGCATTATCTACATTGGTAAATCCACAAACCTTAATCTTCATTTACTTGCCCTTGGCGTCTAATTTTGCTTTAATTTTATCCCTATCAATCCACCAATCATCAGCCACTAACTGGTCAACAGCACCTGAAAGTTTTTTTAAAAACACTTCTGGCTTGTCTAGTTGTAAAGTTTTACGCCATAAATCAAAAGTTGACTGATCAGTCACGTTTGAATGCTCATCCGCAACAGATGCCATCATTTGTGAGGCAAAAAAAGTTAAATCGTCATCCGCACCACAACGCATGGAAGTAATATAATGCGCTGTTGTGGCGGCGATGGCACGAGTATCTGCCTCTTTTGGCGACTCCTCAATCAAATGTTGTAGCATTGCAACGGTCAATTCTGGGTTAATTGGAAAGGTAATACCTAACCACAACGCATGACCTAACGCCTTCAAAGCATCTGGTCCTTCGGATAAAAACATCACATCACAGGATTCAACTGCCAACTCCCAAAGCTCGTTATCCCTTGCGATATCAAAAGCACTAAATGCCTTTTCCCAAGCATCTGAACCCTGATAACGCTCAACTTGAATTCTGCCAATCTCTAATAAATTCTTAATTTGTTCCTCAGCAGGCGTGTCATCAGTCTGTGCTTGAATCTGCTTTTCAAAATAGTCAAGCCTAGCCTTGAGTTGATCTTCATTGGCATATAAATCCTCACCACCTTCAGCATCAAAAATCTGCTCTTTATTTAAGTATTTTCCCATCAGACATATCCTAATAAAAAGCCGCTTCTAAGCGATCTTCCCAATTATCAGGCACATCCACATAATCAGGCTTCACATCCATCCTAAAAAACCGCTCATCAGACCCTTTAGACACCTGTTTCAAAACCACAACCAACGCCTCAAAATTCTCCACTTGAGGATGGGCAATAATCACCTCACTTAACAATAACATAATCTTTTAGATACAAAAAATCTAGCATTTTACCGCACATTCACATTAACATCTTTATGCTCTATCTTGGTCAAAATAGGTCAAGGCTTTAATTTTTCAATGTCTTTCTTAATTTCTAGCACTATTTTTTCTGCAATTTGACAAGCCTCTTCGTCATCAAAATCAAACCTAAAGTTCATTAATTCAATAATGTTGTTCGACATTTGTACTAATGATAATTCATCAGCTACCGTCTTCCATCTAGTAATATCTACATAATCTATACCTATTCCTTCCGAAGTAGAAAAAGCTTGTGCAATATCCTGTAAATTATCTTCTATTGTCTCTTCTGAGAGCCTGATAATAGGCTGAAAGTCTTGTTTTATAATTTGTACACAATCTTCATATGCTTCTGCTTTTCCACCAATAAATTCATTCAATCCAAATTCTTCAATGTCTTTGGATTCCCACAAACCCTCCTTCCAATGTTTTCGATACTCTATTGCTAAGTCTTCTATATTTTTTATCAACTCCATAATTTTTTATAAACTCCCTTATCAACAAATTTTAACAACCCAATATCTCTTAATTCTTGCAAATTTCTTCTAATCGTATTTTCAGGCGTCTTACCTGCAAATTGACCCTTGAATTGATAAATATCTTGTGTAGTAAATTTCTCTAAGCCTATCTGTTCAATGCTATCAAATACTTTTTGATTACCTGTTGATAAATTTTTATCCAATTCTTTAGCAAAAATCTGTATTTCTCCATTCAGGTTTTTAGATTTTTGTATTTTGGGCAATTTATCTAATAAATTTTGCACCTTTAAAATGTGTTCGTTTTTTATATATTGATAGTTTGCATTATTGTAATAACCTAGAAAGTCATTTTCTATCTCTGTTTCATTCTCTAATAAAACACCATATTCAAGATTGCTATACAACCCACCATTTGTCAAATTTGCAGAAGTAATAATTGCTTGACGGTCAAAAATAAAAATCTTTGCATGTAAATTATCTATATTTTTTAATGAAAAGCCATTATCTTTAAATGATTGTACTGCACTTAAATCAAGCCCACCTCCACGCATATTTGATAAAGTGAATTTTGTGAGTAACTTACAATCCACTCCATCATTCTTGTTATTTATTATTATTTGAGCAACTTTTTCTTTAATAAATGGAGAAGAAAGAAAGATTTTTTCATGGGCATTACCAACCAAATTAATTAAAGTATCTTCCCAATGTTGTTTTAAGATTTGCATAGTTGACATTGTTTTAAATTAGGGGCATCTCTAAAAACCCAAGATGCTTATCAAAAAGATACGCCTCTTTACCTTTTAGCATCCCCCTTGAATAAAGTTCAAAAAATACCGCACCACCACCTAAAAATGGCTCATGATAATTATTAAAATCAGTGGGGAATTTGGCAAATAATTGTGTTATTAGCCCTCTTTTCCCACCCGCCCATTTTAAAAATGGCTTGGCTTGAGGTTGGAAGGTGTTTTTAGAGGTTGGCATAATTCATAATTAAATACTCGGCACTGAATCTACCTTTTAATAACTTTTTTCTTAACTGTCTTCTTTTTAGGTTTGGCTTTGGGCTTAATTTTGCCAGAAACCGCTTTTTTACATTCTTCAAGGGTTAAATCTGCTGGATCTTTATCACCAAAGACTTTTTTGATGGTGATGTTTTTTTGACCTTTGCCTTTTTTCTTGCCGTTCCAGATGTAGGGACCGAAACGGCCGTTAAGGACTTGGATGTCAGAATCATCAAAGGTTTTTACGATGCGTTCAGCGTCAAATTTTTCTTTGGCAGCAATCAGTTCTAGCGCCTTTTCTAGGCTGACTTCTTCTGGGGTGTCTTCTTTGAGTGAGACGTATTTCTTGCCATATTGGATGTAGGGACCAAAGCGGCCATAGTTAGCTTTGATGGTGCCAAAATCATCGGTTTCGCCGATAGTGCGGGGCATGTTGAATAATTCTAAAGCTTCATCAAGGGTGATGCTCTCAATATCTAACGAGCCTCTGAGTGAGGCAAAAGTTGGTTTGTCTTCGTCGTCTTTATGACCGATTTGGGCAAAGGCGCCGTACTTGCCAAAACGCACGCTAACGGGTTTGCCACTTTTTAAATCTGTGCCGAGTTCACGCATACCGTGGGTTTCTTCTCTGGAAATATCAGCGGCATCTTCGATTTTTTGATGAAAAGGGGTGTAAAAATTCTTAACCACGCCTTGCCATGGGATGTTTTGTGTGGCAATGGTGTCAAAATCATTTTCAAGTTTGGCAGTAAATTTATAATCAATGATGTTGTCAAAATATTTGACTAAAAAATCGGTGAGTAAATAGGCAACATTAGTTGGAAATAGTTTATTTTTTTCAGCACCTGTTACTTCGCTTGGTCTTGATTGAAGGACTTGGTTGTCTTTGATTTCAATCAGTTGATATTCACGCTCAACACCCTCTCTAGTCTCTTTTGCGACATAATTTCTGTCTTGCACTGTGGATACCATGGTGGCAAATGTTGAAGGTCTGCCGATGCCCATTTCTTCAATTTTCTTCACCAGTGAGGCCTCGGTGTAACGCGGCCTGGCTCTTGAAAAACTTTCTTTAGCTTTAAAACTAGCCAAACTCAATGTATCACCTTGGTTCAAATCGGGCAATAATTTATCCTCTGACGAGAGATAATCATAAACCCTTAAAAACCCTGGAAATGTCAATATTTCACCATTGGCTAGGAATTGTTCATCAAGTCCTGAAATGTTGATTTTTATTTGGGTTTTTTGTAATTGGGCATCGCTCATTTGGCAAGCCAATGTACGTTTATAAATAAGGCTATATAATTTAGCGGCTTGAGCCTCAATGCCAAAAATACTGGGCTTGGTTAAATCAGTTGGGCGAATTGCCTCGTGCGCTTCCTGTGCGGCTGCATCTTTGGTTTTATGGTGTCTTATGTGGTGATATTCACTGCCAAATTCTTTTGCAATAACCTTGCCAGCTACCTCAATTGCTGTTTCTGATAGCGTGAATGAATCGGTTCGCATATAAGTAATAGAGCCTTCACGGTATAAATTTTGTGCCAAAGTCATGGTTTTCTTCACTGAAAAGCCTAATTTTTGAGAGGCTTCTTGTTGCAAGGTTGAGGTAATAAAAGGCGGCTTGGGTGAGCGTTTAGAGGGTTTTTTCTCAATTGATGCAACAGTTAAATTGACTGATAAAAGCGCATTAGCAAAGACCAATGCTTGTTCTTTAGATTCAAACTCTTTGCTCAGTTTAACTTCAAATATCTCACCACCTTCATTCACCAACTCTGCTTTGACTTTGTAGGTAGAACTGGTGGTATGTTGGCTAATTTCTCGCTCTCTTTCGACCACAAGGCGCACCACTGGGGACTGCACTCTGCCAGCGGAGCGTGCACCTGAAATCTTGCGCCATAAAACGGGGGAGATCTCAAAACCCACCAATCTATCAATAATGCGACGTGCTTGTTGGGCATCTACCAGTTGATAATCAACCGTTCTAGGCTTAACAATGGCATTAGTAATGGCACTTTTGGTAATCTCATGAAAGACAATTCTTGGGGTGTCTTTGGGTAAATTCAGTGCTTCTAATAAATGCCAAGCAATGGCTTCACCTTCGCGATCCTCATCCGTTGCCAGATAGACTTTTTCTGCCACTTTTACCGCCTTACGCAACTCGGCGACTACCTTTTTCTTGTCTGTGGTAATTTCATAGGTTGGGGTAAAGTTATTCTCAATATCAATACCCATGTTTTTCTTGGGCATGTCACGAATATGACCAATACTAGATTTAACGCTAAAGCCTTTGCCTAAAAACTTTTCAATGGTTTTGGCTTTGGCAGGAGACTCAACAATAACAAGATTTTTTGCCATTATTGAATGGTGCGATTGTCATCAAGAAACACGATTGATTCTAGCCATTGTGCTGAGGTTTCGCCATCAACACTATTGCCTAATACCATCATTACTACCCATTTAAGGTCTTCTAAAGAAATACTGGCATCACCTAATGACATGATTTGATCAATAATCATCTCGCGTTGATTGGGATCTAACTGTCCAATATTTTCCATAAACAATAAAAACCCTCTAGATTTAGCATTGAGTTTTATTTTTTCAGCCTTAGTGTAAATGCGCATACTGCTTTGATAAGCTGTCTTGAATGGCTTAATTTTTCCATCTTGAATGGTGGCGATGTTTTCTAGCCAACTCAGTGCTTTATCAATACGCATTGTGTCAAATCCGATGTTTGAAAGATGTGCTTTTAGTTCGGTATCATCAATTTCATGGGTAGCGTCTTGCTCTGCCTCTTCAAAAAGATAATCAAACATATAGGTTAGAACATCAAGAATATTATTTGTCATAAAATCTCACTTAGTTAGTACGTAGCCTGACCCTGTAATTTTAGCTACTTTATTTTCAAGTTCAAGCAATAAAAGCGCTTGGGTAATTATCTGTGGGCTAAGGTTGGTTTTTTCGACCAGTTTATCAACCGTCACTGCATCATAACTCAGACATTTTAATAGCATAGAGTCTGTTTTGTCTACACTTTTTACATCAATAGGCTTGTTTTTAAGTAAAACTAACAAGCCTAAGCCCTTGGGTAGTTCGGATAATATGTCTTCAATATCGTCAGTTAATTTAGCACCTTGCTTAATAAGTTGATGACAGCCTTTTGATAATGGATTGTGAATAGAACTAGGCATTGCAAACACTTCCCTGCCTTGTTCGGCAGCTAATTTTGCAGTAATCATGGTGCCACTTTTAATACTCGCCTCAACCACTAAAGTGCCAAGACTAAGCCCACTAATGACACGATTACGCCTTGGAAAATTACTGGCCATGGGCGAAGTACCAATGGGAAACTCTGAAATAAGTGCACCGCACATTGAAATTTGATGCGCCAAAGATTTATGCTTTGCTGGATAAATTCTATCAAGCCCTGTGCCACAAACCGCAATCGTTTGTGCGCCTGACTCTAAAGCGCCAATGTGTGCCTTGGCATCAATGCCACTTGCCATGCCTGAGGTAATTACCATGCCCAACTTGGATAATTCAAAAGCAAAAGTATAGGCGCTATCTTCACCGCCTGATGTTGGATTTCTACTACCGACAATGGCCAGTTGTGGTCTTGATAAGCAGTCAATATCTCCTCTAACATACAATAGTGGTGGCGGATCTGAAATGGTTTTTAGTTGTTTGGGATATTTTTCATCAATCAAGGTTAAGATGTGGCAATGCTCATTTTTTGCCCAATCAATGTCTGCTTGCACCAGTGATTTATCAGCTTGTTGCAAGTATGTTAATGTCTCTTTTCTAAATAAGCCCGATTGCTTGCGTTGTTCGTGAGATGCTTCAAATACTTGCTGTGGCGATTCAAAATGCTTTAACGCTTTATAAAACGTTTTTACCCCGAGGTGGGGCGCCTTTAACAACATTAACCAATAAACAATATCCACTTAAAGCCCTTACCTCAATTCATAAATTGGTTATTGTAGCATTTTTTAAATATGATTATCAAAAATGATGTGCCATTAAAATGCTAAAGCCTCACATTCAAAAATAGAACCATCCACAAGCAAAACCACACCAAAAATCTAAAAAAGTCACCACATTCAAGCTTTGTAACTCATAAAACACAGACATTTTTCTAAATTTGCTAAAACAAGTATCAATTGCCTAACATTTTGAAGTGATTGATTAGTGGTGATGAATTTTTAAATGAATTGATGGGAGTGGATTTGATAGGATAGATGCGAATTTACAGCAAAGAAGTTTACTTGACCAGATGATGTAGTGTGGTTTTTAATTGATCAAAGTTAAATTTATTACTCATGTTTTGTTAGCAAGAATTTGCATCACTGCCATACGTACTGCAATGCCATTAGTGACTTGTTGTAAGATGATTGATTGAGTGCCATCAGCCACGTTTGAGTCAATCTCAACGCCACGATTAATTGGACCTGGGTGCATCACAATGGCATCGGGTTTTGCCAATGCTAGTCGTTTTGGCGTGAGTCCAAAATTATCAAAGTATTCTTGTTCATTGGGGATATCAGCCGCAATCATGCGTTCTTTTTGTAATCTTAATACGATCACTACATCGCAACCTTTAAGCCCCAACTCAATGTTATCAAAATGTTTAACTGCCGAACAAGACGCCAAATCATATTGTAAGATTTTTGGGGCAATGAGGCGAATGTCAGTCGTGCCTAGCGTTTTAAGTGCTTGAATATCAGAGTGAGCAACACGTGAATGGGTAATATCGCCCACAATAGCGACTGATAAATCCTCAAATGTTTTTTTATGTTGACGAATGCTGAGCATGTCAAGTAGTGCTTGGGTTGGGTGGGCATTAATGCCATCACCTGCGTTTAGAATGGAGACATCTCTTAAATATTGTGCCACGTGGTGCGGCAAGCCATTTTGCTTGTGGCGAATCACAAACATATCAATTTGCATGGCTTTAAGTGTGTGCATGGTGTCAAGCAAATACTCATTTTTTTTGAGTGCTGAGTTGGCAAGGTCAACGTTGATGACATTGGCACTACTGCGCATTGCAGCAATCTCGAAGGTGTTACGCGTACGTGTTGATGGCTCAAAAAATAAATTAGCAATGGACATGTCATTAAGCGCTTTGGATTTTTTTAAATTGCCAGAGGCATCAATCAGACCATCGGCCGCATCAAGAATGTGAGTTAAGTGTTGTTTAGAAAGACCTTCAAGACCTAGTAGATGAATTAATTGACCAGAGTCATCTAGTTGGATGTGGTTACTAATCAAATCTTTTTTCATTGAGCCATGTTTGTAATATTAACTGTGACGATTGTTTATCAACATTAGCGCGTTGTGCATTGCGATGATGATGATTGTATTTTAAAAGTTTTTTGGCTTCATTTGAGGATAAATATTCATCAATAAATTCAACCTCAATTTGGTAGCGATTTTTTAATTTTTTGCCGAATGATTTGGCAATAAAAGTCATTGCCTGCTCTTCCCCTTGTTGGTCAAATGGCAAACCAACAATGAACTTGTTAATACTATGAGCACTAACAACCTCATCAAATGCCACCCAATTGGTTGAACCATCTTTATGGTGTTTAATCACCTTAATGCCTGTTGCTTGCATGGTTAAACTATTGGCGATTGCAACGCCAGTGCGCTTGGTGCCAACATCAAATCCCAAGTAAGTGCTAATATTCACTGAAGTTGTTGCAATAATTGATAGCCAACGTAGCCATCAATTGGTAAGTTGTTTGTTTTTTGGTAGGCTCGTGTTGCATGGCGGGTTTTGGGCCCTGATACGCCATCAGGCTCACCTGTATCAAAGCCAAGCTGATTAAGTGTGGTTTGAATCTGTTTAATGTCGTTGCTACTCAGTGAAGGTTCGGCAATAGATTTTGCAAATAATTGATTTGCACCGATTAAACGATCAGACAAATGCCCCACAGACAGTGCATACAAAATGGAACGATTCCACCTAAGAATGGCACGAAAATTACGATAAACTAAAAACGCTGGACCGCTATAACCCATTGGCAATATCAGCGAGGCTTGCATGTTTGAATTGGGCAAATTCTTGTTACTAACTGTGCGTACGCCTAATACCTGCCATTCATTGACCGTTTTTTTGGTGTTTAAATTTGCCAGTTGGTGGTCAAAAGTTTTAGGGATTTTAACCTCGCGCCCCCAGCGTTCACCTGAATGCCAACCAATTTTTTTTAGAAAATGTGCCGCACTGGCAAAAATATCTGCTTGTGTGTGCCACAAATCAATCTTTCCATCAATGTTAGCATCTATGGCGTAAGCAGCGACATTGGTGGGCATAAATTGCATGTTTCCCATGGCGCCTGCCCAAGAGCCTTGGGCATTTAAAGGCAGTTTTTTCTCGTCAATCAATTTGAGTAAAGTCAACAATTCACGGGCAAAAAATTGACTTCGGCGTTTGTCAAAACTTAGTGTGGCAAGCGAGCGAATTAGATTCATTTTGCCAACATCTTTGCCATAATTAGTCTCCAAGCCCCAAAAAGCCACAATAATTTGTGATGGCACGCCGTATTTTTTATAATTTTCTTGTAGGAATTGTTGGTATTGTTGAAGTTTTATCACGCCTTTATCACGCCTATTTTGACTCACTCTTGAGTTTAGGTAATGCCAAAAATTAAGGTTAAATTCCGCTTGATTGCGGTCATGCTCTAATACTTTTGGGTTTGGTGTTAAATCATTAAAAGCACCATTGAGTGTGGCTTGTGAAATGCCTAATTTTGTAGCTTGCGAGCGAATATCGCTTAAGAATTGTGTAAAACTATGCGTGTTGGATGAGCCTTGGGTATCATCTGCATATACAAAGAATGTTAGTAGCAAACAAAAAATAAATATTAACATGCCAAAATTATAATGCCAAAATTGTTGATCATTTTTATCTTTTTGTTTTTAAGTGCTTGCAGTGTTGATGAAACAACACAAACCATCATTGGCACTACAATGGGTACTAGTTATAGTATCAAAATCAATAATAACCATGTTTTAAAACCAATCATTGATAAACGTCTTGATGAAATTGAGCAGGTATTTTCCACTTGGAATGAAACTTCTGAACTCTCACAGTTGAACAAAGCACCAATTAATCAATGGGTAGAAGTATCGGATTCGTTGTTTTTTGTTTTAAGTCAGGCAAAAAAAATACATCAACAAACACAAGGTTTTTTTGATGCTGGTATGGGTCGCTTAATTGATATTTGGGGGTTTGGTGCTGTTAGGGTAGGTGCAGAACCCAGTCGGCAGAAGATGGCTCAAGCACTGGCAATCTCATCTATTGAGTATTTACGTTTAAGTCATTCACGAGTTAAAAAACTTAAAGATATTCATATTAATTTATCTGCCATTGCTAAGGGCTATGGCGTGGACGTAGTGGCAAATATGCTAATCAAGCAGGGGTTTAAAGATTTTATGGTGGAAATTGGTGGTGAGGTGATGGCTCAAAGTCAGTGGAGAATTGGTATTGAAAAGCCAAATCATGACGTGCCGATTGCTGTTGAATTGCAAAATCAAGCCATTGCTACCTCAGGGGATTATCGCAATTATCTCAAATGGCAAGGCAAAAAATATCAACACATTTTAAATCCCAACACGGGCTTGCCTGCCAATACCGACCTAAGTTCTGTTAGTGTGATTCACAACAGCGCCATGATGGCGGATGCTTATGCAACTGCGATGATGGCAATGGGCAGTCAAAAGGCTAAAATATTGGCACAACAACTTAACCTATCAGTGGTGCTTATTTTGAACCAGCAACACGATTTTAAAGTACTGAAAATTCGTTGAAACAAAGTTTGAGTATTTACACTGAAAGTTGTCAGTGTTTATTTTGTAATTGATTAAAATAAAAACATGCCTAACCATAGACCACTTGCTGAAACATTAAGACCCAAAAGCCTAGATGATTTTTTTGGTCAATCACATCTGTTAAATACCCAGCATCCATTTCGCCAAGCGATTGATAGCCATCGCTTGCACTCAATGATTTTATGGGGACCATCAGGTACAGGTAAAACCACTTTAGCAAGGATTATTGCCAGTCAAGTCAAAGGACATTTTGAGCAGTTAAGTGCTGTATTAGATGGGGTGAAAGAATTACGAGCGGTGGTTGAAAATGCTAAAAAATTCCAGAAAATTGATAAGCAAACGCTACTATTTGTGGATGAAATTCATCGTTTTAATAAAGCCCAGCAAGATGGGTTTTTGCCACATATTGAATCGGGCTTATTGGTGTTGATTGGTGCAACGACTGAAAATCCTTCTTTTGAAATTAATCAAGCACTACTTTCACGTTTAAGCGTTTATACACTAAATGAGTTAAATGCTCAGGAACTTGATCAAATATTACAAAGAGCGTTCAAGCATGAGTCATTAACTTTGCCAGACAAGGCGCTTAGAATGCAAATAATTCGTGCAAGTAATGGCGATGCACGTCGATTGATTAATATTGTAGAGCAAATTTCTTTGTCAGGACTAACCCCATTAAATGCTGAACCCCTCAATCAGTTATTGCAAGATAAAATCAGCATTTTTGATAAAGGTGGCGATATTTTTTATCAACAATTATCTGCTTTTCATAAATCAGTGCGTGGCTCGTCTCCTGATGGGGCCTTGTATTGGATGGCAAGAATGCTGGTTGCTGGGTGTAATGCAAAAACGATTGCCAGACGTTTGTTGGCAATTGCCTCAGAAGACATTGGCAATGCTGACCCTAGAGCGCTTGAAATTACGCTTAATGCTTGGGATGTATTTGTGCGCATGGGCGCTAAAGAAGGCAATCGGGCAATTGCTCAAGCGGCGGTGTATTGTGCAGTTGCGCCAAAATCTAATGCGGTGTATAAAGCATTTAATCAAGCAATGGCTGAGGCTAAAGAAACAGGGGATTTGCCCGTGCCAAAACATTTGTGTAATGCACCAACTCAACTCATGGATGAGCTGGGCTATGGCAAGGCATATCGCTATGCACATGATGAGATAAACGGTATTGCCAAAGGGCAAACCTACTTCCCTGAAGCATTGGGTGAGCAAGTTTATTATCAGCCTGTTGATAGGGGTTTAGAGATTAAAATCAGGGATAAATTAGAACAGCTTAGAGGTAATTAGCACACCAAGGAGATATTAAAGCCATTGCCAGAAAATTCAACATTGACTGGACCACCGCTAAGAAATGGAAAAATCGTAATAGCATTGAAGACCAGTTAATGGGCAATGGCTTACAGTTTAGTTATAGCACTTTGCAAGCGGCACTAAAGCCAGACAATGTTCATTCATTTGATATTACTTTGTGCGTAACACAACACCGAACACAGAGGAACCAAATTTGCCCATCCTTGGACTCATGGACCAGTGGAAAAAATGAACCACATTGTTAAATCAGCAACGTTTAAATTGTTTCATTATAAAAACATTGATGAGTATTCTGAGCCTTTTGCAAAGTTTTTGAATGATTATAATTTTGAGAAGAAATTAAAGTGTTTAAAGTTTAAATCTCCTTATGATAAAATTTTAAGCGAGTATAAGAAGACACCCAGTCTATTTTTAGGCAGTCCGTGTGGGTATTTGTGTGGGGTTAAACATATAAGCCTATGAGGAACACAGTTGCACATACAGCAAGGTTAACGCAGCCAGCAAAGGATAAACTGTCTTCAGTGTATGAAAATATTAAAGGCAGAATAAATACATTGTTTTCTGGAAACTAGTTTATGAAAATTATTGACTCGCATTGTCATCTTGATAGAGTAGATTTATCGTCCTTTGGTGGCAGTATGGAAAGCTTGTTAGCGCACGCTAAGACATTGTCAGTTGAAGAGTTCTTATGTATTTGTATTGATTTAGAACACTTTGATGATGTATTTTCTTTGGCAAAAAAATACCCACAAATTTATGCTTCAGTTGGTGTGCACCCTTGTGAACTAGAGGGCAAAGATCCAAGCGTGGAGGAATTATTGACCTTGACAAAGCATGACAAAATCATTGCCATTGGTGAAACTGGTTTGGATTATTTTCATGTTGAAAAAGTAATGGCTGACTGGCAGCGAGATCGTTTTCGGCGACATATTAAAGCCTCAAACCAATCAGGTAAACCGATGATTATTCACACACGCAATGCCAAAAAAGACACCATTGCAATTATGCAAGCTGAAAAAGCCGAACAAGGTGTCATGCATTGTTTTTCTGAAGACTGGGAAACTGCCAAGGCAGCACTGGATTTAGGTTTTTATATTTCTTTTTCTGGCATTATTACCTTTAAAAATGCTGAAAATTTGCGTGAAGTAGCAAAAAAAGTACCTAGCGATAGATTGTTAGTTGAGACTGATTCACCCTATTTAACGCCTGCACCTTATAGAGGCAAGTCTAATTCGCCAGCTTATAGCTATTATGTTGCTGAAAAGTTAGCTGAAATTCGCAGTGTGAGTATTAATGATATCGCCAGCACAACCACAAGTAATTTTGAACAGCTTTTCTTAGCATGAGCGTAAGTTTTCAAACCGTTGATGAATTTTCAGAAGGTCAACGCTTGGATAATTATTTGCTCAAAACACTTAAAGGTGTTCCCAAATCACATATCTATCGGGTCATTCGCAAAGGCGAGGTGCGTGTTAATAAAGGCAGAAAAAAGGCAGACTATAAACTCATTTTGGATGATGTTGTGCGTATTCCACCGATTAAAGTGTCTGTCACTAAGTCTGTATATACCTCAGACAGCTTAAAGAAATTATTAATCAATGCTAAGTTGTATGAGGACAAGGGTTTGCTTATTATCAACAAACCAAGTGGCTTGGCAGTGCATAGTGGTTCTGGGGTTGATGTCGGCGTTATTGAAGCGCTCAGACAAATGTATAAAGAGCCCATTGAATTGGTACACCGATTAGATCGCGCCACTTCTGGGGTGCTTTTAATTGCTAAGAGGCGTAGCGTGCTAAAAAACCTGCACGAACAGTTAAGCCAGCACACCGTGGAAAAACGCTATACAGCCTTGGTTAAAGGGGTGTGGTCAAAAAAGCGCCATACTATTGACGTGCCACTTTATCAAAACTCAAGATACGTTGTGGTGGATACTAAGGGTAAATATGCAGTGAGTCATTTTCAACCACTTAAAAATTTTAGTACTGGGGATTTTTCTGCTTCATTGGTTGAGATTAGCATTGAAACTGGACGCACTCACCAAATCCGCGTGCACGCAAAGTATGCTGGACATGCGCTGGCTTGTGATGACAAATATGGGGACAAAGAATTCGACAGACAAGTCAAATTCAAAGGTTTAAAAAGATTATTCCTGCACGCACATCAGCTTATTTTTACCAATCCATTAACGAATGATATTCAAAAAGTTAGCGCACCTTTGCCCATTGAACTGGAAGAATTTTTAGCCAAACTATGAATCCACAGCCCAAGAGTACTTCCTTCAATGCACACCCCAAGACTACTTCCTTAGGGGTGTATTTGCGCTTGATGCGCTTGGATAAACCCATTGGTATTTATTTATTATTATGGCCAACATTGTGGGCGTTGTTTTTAGCAAAAGGTGGCTTTCCAGATATTAAATTGCTGGTTATTTTTAGCTTGGGTGTTGTGTTAATGCGTTCAGCAGGCTGTGTGATTAATGATTATGCGGATAGAGATATTGATAAATTTATCAAACGTACTCAACATAGACCCATTACTTCGGGCGATATTCATCATAAAGCTGCCCTTAAATTATTTTCATTGTTAATTGTACTGGCATTTTCATTGGTGCTATTAACCAATTGGCTGACCATTCAACTTGCGATGATTGCGCTACTATTAGCAATCGTGTATCCATTTACCAAGCGCTGGACTCACTTGCCACAGTTTGTGCTAGGCTTGGCATTTGCCATGAGTGTGCCAATGGCTTTTTCGGCAACCCTTAATACCGTGCCAACTACTGCTTGGCATGTATTCACAGCAACGGTAATTTGGACGGTAATTTATGACACGATGTACGCCATGGCTGACCGAGAAGAAGATTTACAGATTGGGGTTAAATCAACGGCTATTTTATTTGCCAAATTTGACCGATTAATCATCGGAATTTTGCAAATTGGATTATTATTAATTTTAATAAAAATGTCAGATGTTTTCAACCTGACCATTCTTTATGACCTTTCATTAATCTTGGTCGCACTGCTAATGGTTTATCATCAATATCTCATTAGTAATCGCAAGAAAAGCGCCTGTTTTCACAGCTTTTTACATAATAATTATGTAGGTATGGTCATTTTTGTAGGCATTGCGCTATCGGTTGCTTTGTAAGTATCGTGGCGTCTCAAAACTCTTTATTTTTTTAATGAATTAAATCATGCCAAGCAATGCCTAAAAAATCGTGAATGGCAATTGTTGACTTGTTAAAAGCGCCAATACTCGGCTGAGTGAACCAAACCTGATTCTCCCCATGAAAATCTGTGGGTATTATCAATGCAGCAGTGATAGATTGGATGATGCTAATGGTTACAAACCTAAGCGTGTTAAAACTCGCATTGGTGACTTAGATTTGTCTGTGCCACAACCCGTCATGGTTCTTTTTATCCCCATTGCTTGGAAAAGTCTAAGAACAAGCCATGGGATTGAACGGCTCAATCAAAGCGTTAAACAAAGAACAAAAGTGGCTAAAATATTTGCCAATGAAGATTCTTGTTTAAGGTTGGTGAGTGCTGTTGTTGTGGCAATCTCAAAACAGTGGCACGCTTGTGTCGTACTTGTCCCATCATTTATCCTTTTGTAAATGATTTGTGGTATTGCAACCTTTTACAAAATCCTGTGTATCATTGTCGGGGACTAAACACTTAGGGATCTCCAAGAAACCTCAACACAATTTATGAAATACATAGAACAGCACTATTTTCTGCACGCCCTAAATCGCACTGGGGTTTTTGGAGGTGTTCTTAATGATTATGGATGTTTATAGACTTTTAATTTCATGTCCAGATGCGCATGGTTTAGTGGCTGTGGTCAGTCAATTTATTTTTAAGTATCAGGGCAATATTAAGGAGGCCCACCACTATCTTGATGAACAAAATCAACATTTTTTTATGCGTATTGAAATTGAATCAAGCCCTTTGTCTTGTTCATTAAGTGAATTTAAAAATGCCTTTACCTTGGTTGCCAATCAATACAACATGGTTTGGCGATTAAGTAATATAGCCCAATTAAAAAGAGTATTAATTATGGGTTCTAATGCCTCTCACTGTGTGGCAGATTTATTGCATCGTGGACACGAGTCTGAGTTGGAGGGTGAAGTTATTGGCGTGCTTTCAAACCATAGCAAGCTTTCCAAATTAGCCAGTTGGTATGATGTGCCATTTAAACAAGTAAGCATTCATCAAGCAACTAAAAATGATGATATTGCCAAAATGAGTAAAGCGGTGAATACATTCAATCCCGATGTGATTGTTTTAGCGCGCTATATGCAAATTCTTCCTAAAGATCTGTGTAATCAATACAAAAATAAAGTTATTAATATTCATCATAGTTTCTTGCCATCATTTGCAGGTGCAAATCCATACTCGCGTGCTGCGCAACGTGGTGTTAAATTAATTGGTGCAACTTGTCATTACGTGACTAGTGTGTTAGATGAGGGTCCGATTATTGAACAAGATGTTACTAGAGTAAATCATGGTGATAGTGCTGATGATATGAAAAAAATGGGACAAGATATTGAGAAAATTACACTAGCAAAAGGCTTGCAATACCATTTGCAAGATCGAGTATTAACGTGCCATAATAAAACCATTGTGTTTTCTTAGCAGTTAATTGAAATTGATAGCGATTGGTCTTATTTCGTAAAATAGTCACTAATAAGACCACTGCATTAATCCATCATGACTTATGAAACACATAAAACAACACCTTTTCCACCCAAAAACTCATCAATTGATACACAACAACCCTCTAGGAGGGCAAATAACTGGTTATTCTCCTCATTTTTGGATGAAAAATGCACGCCCTAAGTTGTACTGGGTTAATGTAGCGGCATCCTAATGGAATTAATCCCTTATTTTGAGTTTGTTTTACCGCTGATATTTTTTATTGTGGCGTTTGTGTACTCGTCTGTGGGCTTAGGCGGCGGTTCGTCTTATACAGCGCTGATGGCGATTGTTGGCATGGGCACATTGGTTGTTCCTATGATGTCTTTATCGCTTAATTTGTTTGTTAGCACATTGGGTGGTTATAATTTTTTACGCAATAAACATGGTAAATTGTCCATTATTTTGCCATTTTTGATATCTGCCGTACCTTTTGCCTATCTAGGTGGCGCATTGCACTTATCAAAAACTGTGTTTTTATGGGTATTATTAATGTCACTTATTGTGGTGGCTGTGCGTATTTATTTTTGGAAAGATGCTGGCTTTAGACTAGATTTAAACCGTCAGAAAAAAATCATCATTTCCCTTATTTTTGGCTCAATACTTGGATTGGTTGCAGGTATTGTTGGTATAGGTGGTGGCATATATTTAATCCCCATTATTATTATGTTTAGAATCGGCTCTCCCAAAGAGGCGGCGGCAACAGCTGCAATCTTTGTTTGGAGCGTGTCATTTTCTGGACTTGTTTCACGCTTGCAATACAACTCAATTGATTTAACACAGTATATGCCACTTATTACAGCGGTTATTATTGGTGGCTTTTTGGGCTCTTATATGGGTTCATTTAAGCTCAGTCCAAAAGCCATGGAAAAAATACTAGGTCTTATTATTTTAATGGCGATTGTATTTTTATTTAAAAAGTTATTATTTTAACTAGGGGTCTTTGTATCATTATGAATCATCACTAAAATTTGTCATTTTGTTAATCATCCATAATGATGCAAAGATTTCCACTACTTTCAATAATGAATGCTTTAAAACGTTCGGCAATGGGTGAGAGTTTATTATTGTGCACCACATGCCAATGACGAGTAATGGGAAATTTTTCAACATTAAGTTGTCTAATTACACCATTTTGTAATTCTAACTTAACCGTATGCTTAGAGACAAAGCCGATACCTAGCCCCGCTTGAACCGCTTTAATGGTTGCTTCGTTGGAGTTAATTTCAATATTTGAATTAAATTGCATGCCTGTAATACGTTCAATAGTAATACGTGTGCCTGAGCCCTGTTCACGGGTAATTAAAGTTTCACGCATAAGTGTCTTAATGCTGTTGTGATTGTTAGCAAGTAGCGGGTGTTTGGGATGAGCAATAACGATGAGCGGATTTTCCATAAAGGGTTGTGTTATTAGTGGCATGTTTGATGGCGGTTCTCCCATAACAACCAAATCGGTTTCATTGTTACTCAGTTTTTCAAGTAGCAATTTACGATTGGTCACTTCTAAGTGGAAGGTCATTTTTGGATATTGCTGTTTAAATTTTGCCAAGACATGGCTAATGAACGAGTTGGTTGTGGTGGCAACCACAATGTGTAGATGCCCAGAGTCAGGGTCTAGTGTTTGTTCAATATCAGATTTTGTTTGCTCTAGTTTGTTAATCACTTCCAAGCAGGTTCGGTATAGTTTTTTTCCAATAAAAGTAGGGTGAATACTTTTGCCTCTAATGTTAACCAAATCAGAACCAATATTTTTTTGTAATTGTTGGATTTGCATATACACAGCAGGCTGCGTAATATTAAGTTCTTTGCTGGCTTTGGTAAAACTAGATAGGCGTATTACCGCCTCAAGACTGTATAGTTGTTTCAATGTATAATTAATCATGTTAATTAAGGTGAGACCTTTGCATTATTATGAATAATTGTCAGGTTTCACCACATTGTTCCCCATTCACAAAAATCAACTTCCGCAACATATCGGGCTCTCTGATAAATAAATCAGGGTTCAAATTATACCAATACTCTAAAGCCTGTTTCATCTCATCAATATTTTGATAAGTAGTGGCTTTAACCATTGCATGCTTAATCGTGCCATTGACACGCCCAACCCTTAAAATAAACACTTTTACACAAACAATGAACTCGGCAGAAATAGTCACCCTAACATTAGGGCTTGATTCACCTTGGCACATTAGGTGAGTCCTATCGTCTAAAACTTGTTGTTTAACGACCTATGGGATATGCCAAATAAACATAGTGCTAAGGCTTTTATTGAAGATTTGTTGAAATACGTATTACCAACGCTATTTTAGAGCGTATTAACAACAAAATACAGAGGGCGAAAAGAAGGGCTAGAGGTTATAGAAATATTGATAACTTTATCAATATGATTTATTTTCTTTGTGGGAAGTTGAGGTTTGATTATCCAGTT
>JAUVOQ010000020.1 GCA_030599095.1 Candidatus Ruthturnera sp. | reverse complement strand
TCTTGCCACCCAGAAACCACAAAAATCTGGCAACAGTTTAAACAAGTTGAAGTCATGGAGCTTTCATCTCATCAAGAACCTGAGATTTATGATGCCTATTTGGACAAGCAATGGCTAAGAAAAGCGGTGGATGATTTTTCTGAAAAATTCACCTTCAGAAGGTTAAAGTGGGAAATGCAAAAAATAAGGCTCTGGGGAGGAGGAGAAAAAAACTTAAAGCGTGTCACACGGGCTGTGATTTTCTTAATAGGTTTGGTGTGGCTCATTAATCAATTTTAATACCCATTCCTTAATGACGACACCATCTAGATAAGATATTTTTTTGTTTATCATTTCCTTATTTTTGCATTCTTATTAAAATATCCTTAAGAAAAATGCACTGTAATTGTTGAATGATTGATATACAAAGCATTATAATAAGTTTTTCTAATTTTTAATCTTGTAAATATTATGCAATCATTTAACCCGCCAGTAAGAACATTAATGGGACCAGGTCCTGCTGACGTACATCCAAGAATTTTATCCGCCATGGCAAGACCTACCATTGGTCATTTAGACCCTGCTTTTGTGGGCATGATGGATGAGACTAAAGGGGCTTTAAAAATTATCTTTAAAACTGAAAACGAGTTAACCATGCCTGTGTCAGCACCCGGTTCTGCTGGCATGGAGACTTGTTTTTCTAACTTAGTTGAGTCTGGTGATAAGGTTATTGTTTGCATTAATGGTGTGTTTGGTATGCGCATGAAAGAAAATGTGACTCGTTTAGGGGGCGAGGCGATTATCGTTGAGGACAATTGGGGCGATGCGGTTAGTGCTGACAAATTAGAACAAGCCTTAAAAAACAACCCAGATGCCAGTATTGTTGCTTTTGTACATGCCGAAACTTCAACAGGTGCACAATCTGATGCCAAAATTTTGTGCAAACTTGCACACCAGTACGATTGTATTACCATTGTTGATGCGGTTACTTCACTAGGTGGGACTGAATTACGTGTTGACGAATGGGAAATTGATGCGATTTATTCAGGCACACAAAAATGTTTATCTGCCATGCCAGGCATTTCACCCATTAGTTTTAGCGAACGTGCTATTAAAAAACTTAGCACACGAAAAACACCTATTAGCAGTTGGTTTTTAGACCTTAATTTGGTTATGGGGTATTGGAGTGAAGGTGCTAAACGCACTTATCACCACACTGCGCCTGTTAATACACTATACGGCTTACACGAATCATTGGTGATGATACTAGAAGAGGGTGTTGAGAATTCTTGGGTGCGCCATCAAAAAAATCATGAATTATTAAGAGATGGTTTAGAGGCAATGGGCATTAACTTCTTAGTTAAAAAAGAAGATAGATTGCCACAACTTAATTCTGTTTTAATCCCTGATGGGGCGGACGATGCACAAGTTCGATCTACATTGCTCAATGATTATAATCTTGAAATTGGTGCAGGTCTTGGTGTGTATGCAGGCAAAGTTTGGCGCATTGGCTTAATGGGCTACGCTTCCAGAAAAGAAAATGTAACTTTATGCTTATCAGCACTTAAAGAAACATTAGGCAAGTAAGTGAGCTTATCTTAAAAATAGACTAGATATTGTATTTTTTCACGTTTCACTCCTTTTTCTTGTCAGGTTAAAAGAGTAACTAATATTATAAACCCCAACAATTTAAGACAACAATCTAAAACTTCTTATTTCGAACAAGTTATCCCATTTAAGACCACCGCATAACCCCTAAAACAATCATCAAAATCTAAAAATCCAGTTTTATTTTTAGGCAAATTAAAAAAATCCAGTAAAAAATCAACTTTGATTCAAAAAATTGCCAATATCATCGCTTTTTATTGTTGTGTTGTGTCTTTTTGTCAAAAAAGACACAATAATCCCTAGGTTGTTATTAAATCTTTGTAAAGTGTGGTTTTTAGACCTTGCCGAGTCTTTCAATGGCTTGCTTTATGTTGTCCATACTTGTGGCAAACGAAAAACGCACATAGCCTGGCGCACCAAAGGCCGAACCTGGGACTAATGCGATGTTTAACACTTCTAGGCAGTAAGTAGAGAGCTCAATATCGTTTTTTAAACCAAGGCGACTAATTAATCCTTTAACTCTTGGGAAGGCATAAAAGGCGCCTTGTGATTTAGGGCATTCAACGCCATCAATTGCATTTAACGCATTAACAATAAAGTCATGCCTTTTCTCAAAAGCACAAACCATTGTATTAATAATGCTTTGATCACCATTTAGGGCTTCTAAAGCAGCAGCTTGAGCAATTGAACAAGGATTGGAAGTGGATTGACCTTGGATTTTTTTCATGGCTTTAATAATATTTTCTGGACCCGCACCATAGCCAATGCGCCAACCAGTCATTGCATAGGCTTTGGAGACACCGTTAAGAATGATAGTGCGGTTTTTCAATGTTTTGTCAGCCATAACAATATTAACAAAGTTATCATTATTACCCCAACGAATGTGTTCGTAAATGTCATCGGTGATGATTAATATTTTTGGGTATTTTTTTAATACCTTTGCCAGTGCTTGCAATTCAGCTTGAGAATAAACCGCACCTGTGGGATTGGAAGGGCTGTTAATAACAAATAATTTAGTATTACTGGTAATATTTGCCTCTAGTTGTGTTGGCGTAATTTTAAAATCTTGCTCTAATCCTGTTTCAATAATGACTGGTGTTGCATCAGCCAAAAGAGCCATGTCTGGATAGCTTACCCAAAAAGGTGCGAGGATAATCACTTCATCGCCTTGATTTAGCACGGCTTGGCACAGGTTATAAAACACTTGTTTGCCACCTGACGAAACCATGACCTCAGTATTGGTGTAAGTTAGGTTATTTTCTCGTTTGAATTTATCAATAATCGCTTGTTTTAATATAGGTGTGCCATCGACTGCTGTGTAGCGAGTTTGACCGTTTTTAATGGCTTGTATGGCTGCTTTTTGAATAGTTTCAGGTGTGTCAAAGTCTGGCTCGCCTGAACCCATGGATACAATTTGAACGCCTTGAGATTTTAATTCATTGGCTTTTGCAGTGACTGCAAGCGTGGCTGAAGGTTTAACTTTTTGAACTCTATCGGAAAGATATGCTGACATGGTTATTAATAAAAAAATAGATTAAAATTGAGTGTTTATGTTAATGAAAAAATCTTGTGTGTGGACAATAAATTTCAACTGAAATCGAAATTTCCCCCTAGTGGTGATCAGCCAGAAGCGATTAAAACTTTGGTTGATGGTGTGAATACTGGTGCTAAGTTTCAAACTTTGCTTGGCGTAACTGGTTCGGGTAAAACCTTTACACTGGCTAATGTTATTCAACAGACCAAGCGCCCCAGTTTGATTATGGCACCCAATAAAACATTAGCAGCACAATTGTATAGTGAGATGAAAGAGTTTTTTCCACATAATTCAGTGGAATATTTTGTTTCTTATTATGATTATTATCAGCCAGAGGCTTATGTGCCTGCTTCTGATACTTATATCGAAAAAGACTCTTCTATTAATGAGCAAATTGAGCAAATGCGCTTATCTGCTACTAAGGCATTACTAGAGCGTGATGATGTTATTATTATTGCTAGTGTGTCTGCTATTTATGGCTTGGGCGACCCTGAAAGTTATATGGCCATGTTGCTACATTTGAGTGTTGGGGGAATTACTAATCAGCGTGAGATATTGGCGCGCCTGTCGCAAATGCAATACTCACGCAATGATGTTACTCTAATGCGTGGTCATTTTCGAGTTAAGGGCGAAGTGATTGATATTTTCCCTGCCGATTCTGAAGAGCAGGCCATACGTATTGAAATGTTCGATGAAGAAATTGAACAACTTTATTGGTTTGACCCTTTAACAGGGGGGAAACTAAAGTCTTTGCAAAGAATTACCATCTATCCGCAAACGCACTACGTTACCCCAAAATCTAAAATTCTGAATATGTTGGATGATATTAAAGCAGAACTAAAAAAGCGCAGAAGCGAGTTGTTATCGGTTAATAAATTGGTTGAAGAACAACGCCTAACGCAACGGGTGCATATGGATATTGAAATGATGCGTGAGTTAGGGTATTGCACAGGCATCGAGAATTATTCACGCTATTTATCTGGTCAAAATCCTGGCGAGCCACCCTCAACATTGTTGGATTATTTACCAGATAATGCATTGGTAATTTTAGATGAATCACATGTGACTGTTAGCCAGATTGGCGGCATGTATAAAGGCGATAGGGCACGTAAAAAAACGCTTGTTGAGTTTGGTTTTCGCTTGCCAAGTGCTTTGGATAATCGACCACTTAGATTCTCAGAATTCGAAGATAGAGTTCATCAATGTATTTTGGTATCTGCCACACCTGCACAATATGAGTTAGAAGTCTCTAGTGTGATTGCTGAACAAGTAGTCAGACCAACAGGATTATTAGACCCTGAGATTGACATTCGCCCTGTGGATACGCAGGTGGATGATTTACTGAGTGAAATACGAATGCGTGTTAAAGCGAACGAACGTGTATTGGTTACAACTTTGACCAAAAAAATGAGTGAGCAGTTAAGTGATTATTTAAACGACCATCATGTTAAAGTTCGCTACTTACATTCTGATATTGATACGCTTGAAAGGGTGGAAATTATTCGTGATTTACGCCTAGGTATATTTGATGTGCTGGTTGGTATTAACCTATTACGTGAAGGTTTGGATATTCCTGAGGTGTCTTTGGTGGCTATTTTAGATGCGGATAAAGAAGGTTTTTTACGCTCTGAACGCTCACTGATTCAAACCATGGGGCGAGCAGCTAGAAATATAAATGGACACGTAATTTTATATGCTGCTCGCATAACAAAATCGATGCAAAAGGCGATGGATGAAACCAAAAGACGTCGCTTTAAACAGCAAACTCATAATCTGAAAAACAACATTACACCCAAGGGTATTGCTAAGCCTATTATCAATATTCTTGATACGGATTTAACCAGCAAGCAGATAAAAGAGGACGGTGATCAGAAAGTATTTACCCAACTTTCACCCGTACAATTAGCAAAAGAAATTAAAATATTAGAAAAGCAAATGTATAGTTTTGCTAGCGATTTAGCGTTTGAGCGTGCAGCAGACGTGCGTAATCAGATTAAACAACTCAAAGACACTCAATTTAAAAAAGTATGATGATGAACGCCAAATTAAACATTAATGAAATATTTTATTCCCTTCAAGGTGAAGCACGTGAAGTTGGCTTGCCAAGCGTGTTTATTCGCTTAACGGGCTGCCCACTTAGATGCACATATTGCGATACTGAATATGCATTTAAGGACAATAATTTAATGGAAATTGATGCCATTATTAACAAAATCAAACAACACAACACCTCTTATGTTTGTGTGACGGGTGGTGAACCTTTAGCACAAAAAAACTGTTATTTATTACTGGATGAATTGGTTAAAAATAATTATCAAGTGTCTTTAGAGACCAGTGGCAGTATCAATATACAAGATGTTAATGTTTCAGTATCAATAGTTATGGATATTAAAACCCCAAGCTCTGGCGAATCTGAACAAAATAAATACACAAATATTAAGAAATTAACCACCAAAGACCAGCTTAAATTTGTCATTGGGTCACGCCCTGATTTTGATTGGAGTGTGGCTATTTTGAGCCAATATCCTACTACTGCAGGTGTGTTATTCTCACCTGTATTTGGCGATATTATGCCAACGCAATTGGCAGATTGGATTCTAGATCAACAACTAAATGTACGATTGCAATTACAATTGCATAAGCTACTTTGGGGTGATGAAAAAAGCAAATAATTATTGAATGGTGATTTTTTGTATCTTTGGTTCTAGTTGTTTAAGTTTTGGAATGGAGATGTTCAAGATGTTGTCGCTAAAACTTGCATTGATATTATCAGTATCAACATCATCTGGTAGGGTAAAAGATTGGAAAAAACTGCTAGATGAAGTGCTTGATCTCTGATCAGTGCTTTGAACTTTTTGAATGCTTCCCTTGATAAAAATACGACCATTGTTAGTAGAAATATCAAGATTTTCTTTATTCAGTCCGTTGACTTTTATTTGAATGATGTAGTTATTTGTTTGATTGTCAAAGTAGTTTCTGCTTTGCGAAACAAAGTTGCTAGCGTTTTGTATTTGCTTGATTCTATCATCGAATTGTCGGAATTGTTGTTCGAAATCACGCCAAAAATTATGATTAAAATCATGACCAAAAAAGTCACTATGGGCACTAATTGTGCTGGAAATTAGTAATATGGGCAGTAGTAATTTATTCATCATGGCAAATTCAACTCATAAGCGTAACACTTTCATTCAAAAAATAGTCCTTGTCAAATAACTGCACAAAGACTTCAAATGGGGTCTTGCACCCCAAATACTTTCTAATTTTAATTATCCATTAAATCAGTCGTCCTAAACGCTTCTTTTTCGCTCACCTTATTCAAAAAGCCATTTGCTTGGGAAAAAACTGCTTTAATAAGCCGTTATGGTTTTCATTTAAACCACGCTTCCAGAGCTGTGATAAGGTTTAGCAAAGTTAGTGCTACAAGCTTTTCTACCAGTTTCTCATGCCAACTCAACGTTCTGCCGTTATCAAAGGTCAGGGCTTTAACTTAGTGTTTAATTGGTGAGTAATTTGACAATGGCATCATTAGCAGTCTGTGCGGTTTCAGCGCTGATTTTAATGTTTTCATCTAATGTTAAACGTCCCACGATTTGCTGTGGACTCCAATAAATTTTAAGTTGTTCACTGAGGTAGTCTATCACTTCGGCGCTAAGTTTAATGTGTTTGTTTTTCTGTTGATGCCGCTCCCCAGCAAACGGTCAAACAAACCTCTTTGCTATAAATTCACATCTATCCTATCAAATCCACGCCCATCAATTCATTTAAAAATTCATCACCCCTAATCACTATCCAAAGATAAAGACGCTTTGGAACGTTGCCACTGTTCTAAGATTGCCATAACAACAACACTCACCAACCTTAAACAAGCATCCTCATTAGCAAATATTTTAGCCACTTTTGTTCTTTGTTTAACGCTTTGATTGAGCCGTTCAATCCCATGGCTTGTTCTTAGTCTTTTTCGGCTTTTTTATTGGCTATGAATTTAAGATGGTTTCTAGTGGCACACTACTTTGCTCATTTTTATATTCATCTAGTTGGTCAAAATTTAGGTATTGATAAATTTGCGCCTCTATTGGTTTAATGCCTTGCATGGCTTGTTGATATTCTGCATTTGTTGGAATGTGTCCTAGTTTGGCGGTAATTGCGGCTACTTCGGCAGAAGATAAATAGACATCGGCATTGTCGCCTAAACGATTAGGAAAGTTGCGTGTTGAGGTGGATATAATTGTAGCATTGTCTTTGACTCGTGCTTGGTTGCCCATGCATAAAGAACAACCAGGAATTTCGGTATGTTTAGTTAGTTTGTTAAATGTATCGTATACACCTTCTGCTTTAAGTTGCGATTCGTCCATTCGGGTGGGTGGGGCAATCCACAATTCGGTTGTCAGTTCTGACTTGTCCTTTAATAATTGTGCGGCTACTCTAAAGTGACCAATATTGGTCATGCAAGAGCCAATAAAGACTTCATCAATTTTGGTATTGGCTACTTCTGAAAGTAGTTTGACATCATCTGGGTCATTCGGACACGCCAAAATTGGCTCTTTAATTTCATTAAGGTTGATGTCAATCATTGCGGCATATTTACAATCTGTATCTGCTACTAACAATTCAGGCGTATCTAGCCATTTTTTCATGGCTTGAATTCGTCTGGCGAGGGTTTTTTTATCCTCATAGCCCTTATTAATCATTGAAGATAATAAAGCAATATTAGAGTTTAGATATTCTATCACAGACTCTTTATTTAGCTTAATTGCGCAACCGTTAGCGGAGCGCTCGGCTGAAGCATCAGCCAGTTCAAATGCTTGTTCTACTTTTAAATCATTCAGCCCTTCAATTTCTAAAATGCGACCTGAGAAAATGTTTTTCTTGGGTGTTTTTGCAACCGTTAATAAGCCCTTTTGTATGGCTATATACGGGATTGCATTGACTAAATCTCTTAAGGTAATGCCTGGTTGCATTGTGCCAGTAAAGCGTACCAAAACAGATTCAGGCATGTTCAATGGCAATACGCCAAGTGAAGCACCAAAAGCAACCAGCCCAGACCCAGCTGGGAAACTAATGCCAATAGGAAAGCGCGTATGGGAATCGCCACCTGTGCCTACTGTGTCAGGCAGTAGCATACGATTAAGCCATGAATGGATAATGCCATCACCTGGCTTGAGTGACACGCCACCACGTGAGTGCATAAAATCAGGCAGCGAGTGCTGCAGTTCTAAATCGACAGGCTTAGGATAAGCAGCTGTATGGCAAAAGCTTTGCATGACTAAATCGGCTGAAAATCCAAGACAGGCTAATTCTTTTAATTCGTTGCGTGTCATTGCCCCTGTGGTGTCTTGTGAACCTACGCTAGACATACGTGGCTCGCAATAAGTGCCTGGTAGGATGCCATCTACACCGCAAGCTTTGCCGACAATTTTTTGTGCCAATGTGTAGCCAACAGTACTTTGTCTGAGGTCTTGTTCTGTTGGACTGTTGTGTGGCGCTTGTGGGCGTAAGAAAGTAGTTGAGACGGGTAGAGCAAGATCTTGACGAGTTCTATCGGTTAAGCCCCTGCCAATAATAAGCGGAATTCGCCCGCCTGCACGCACTTCATCAGCTAGCGTGGTTGGTGAGAGTTCAAAAGTTGAAATGTTTTCACCGTTGCTATTGGTAATTTTCCCTTCGAATGGATAAATTGTAATTTCATCACCCATTTGCATTTTGCAAACGTCACACTCAATTGGCAGAGCACCAGAATCTTGGGCAGTGTTAAAAAATATCGGTGCGATTTTGCCACCCAACACAACACCACCACTGCGCTTATTGGGCACGTAATCAATATCGTGACCCATGTGCCAAAGTATTGAGTTAATGGCAGATTTACGCGAAGAGCCCGTGCCAACAATATCACCCACAAAGGCTAATGGTAGACTTTTTTGTTTGAGTTTTGCAATCATCTCAAGTGGTTTATTGATTTTTTTAATCAACATCGATTGTGCATGTAAAGGAATGTCTGGGCGTGACCAAGCTTGTATTGCAGGCGATAAATCGTCTGTATTAATTTCACCTTCAATGCGAAAAACTGTTAGTTTGATTTCATTAGGTAGGGGTGCTTTTTTATTAAACCATTGTGCATCTGCCCAACTATCTACGACGTTTTTGGCATAAGAGTTGGTTTTGGATTTATCAACAATGGCTTGATATGCCTCATAAATCAACAAGGTGTTTGCCAGCGCTGTTTGTGCATTTTCTCTTGTGGCATCAATATCCAGTAGTTCAATTAGAAGCTCAATGTTGTAACCACCCATCATAGTACCTAGAAGAAAAGTAGCATGTGCTTGAGAAATACTGGGACAGGTTTGATTGCCTTTAGCAACACTGTTTAAAAAGCTGGCCTTTACATAGGATGCCTCATCAACGCCAGGCGGTATTTGATGGGTTAATAAATTAAGATAGAAGGGCGCATCATCACCATTAATTAAATGCTCAACCACTGATTTAGTTTGTTGTGCATTTAAGGCAAGTGGTGGTAAATTGTTTTGTTGGCGCTCATTAACATGTCGAAGGTAGGCTGATTTCATCTGGGTCTTTGCGCAAAATAATAAAGTGTATAATTTTATCATTTTATTTCTGTCTCTTTTTTCGTATTATAATCTTATTTTTCATATGATGAAAAATTGATATAGTTTTTACAAAACAATACAATCCCATGAAACTAACTGAACTGACCGCCATATCCCCCATTGATGGACGCTATTTTGATAAAACCAAAGTGCTGCGTACTATCTTTAGTGAGTTTGGCTTAATTAAATATCGCATTCTAATTGAGGTTAAGTGGCTGCAAGCCATGGCAGATAACGCTGGCATAACAGAAGTGCCTGCTTTTAGTCAAGTAGCCTTTAAATTTTTAGATGATATTGTTGCTAATTTTTCATTGATTGATGCTCAAGCAGTTAAGACGATTGAGCGCACAACCAATCATGATGTTAAAGCGGTTGAATATTTTTTAAAAGATAAGATCAAAGGCAATAGCGAGCTTGAAGCCGTTAGTGAATTTTTTCATTTTGCTTGCACATCTGAGGATATTAACAACCTATCACACGCACTTATGTTGTCAGAAGGGCGTCATGTCATGCTGACTAAGATGCACGAGTTATTGTCACTCATTGCTAAATTGGCACAAGACAACGCCGCAGTTTCAATGCTGTCTCGCACGCATGGGCAAACCGCTTCTCCAAGTACCGTGGGTAAAGAGATGGCTAATTTTGCTTATCGTTTGAAAAGACAAATCAAGCAGTTGGAAAGTGTGAAAATTATGGGTAAATTTAATGGTGCTGTGGGTAATTTTAACGCACATATTTGTGCTTATCCTGGTCTAGATTGGCAGCAAATTTCTCAGGATTTTATCGAAAGTTTGGGCGTTAATTACGCCATGTATACCACGCAAATTGAGCCTCATGATTATATTGCGGAGTATTTCCATTCAATTAATCGTTTTAATACGGTTTTGATTGATTTTTGTCGTGATATTTGGGGTTATGTTTCACTGGGTTATTTCAAGCAAAAAACCATTGCTGGTGAAGTTGGCTCATCTACCATGCCACATAAAGTCAACCCGATTGATTTTGAAAATGGCGAAGGTAATTTGGGCATTGCCAATGCGCTTAATACGCATTTAGCAGATAAGCTGGCAATTTCACGTTGGCAGAGGGATTTGTCTGATTCAACTGTGCTTAGAAATCTAGGTGTGAGTTGCGCACATTGCTTGGTGGCGTATGCATCCATTGTTAAAGGTATTGGTAAGTTGCAGACTAATGAGGTGAAATTAACTCAGGACTTAGACAATTCATGGGAAGTATTAGCCGAGCCAATCCAAACAGTGATGCGTCGTTATGGCATTGACAACCCATATGAGAAACTCAAAGACCTCACCCGTGGTCAAACGATTAATGCACAAGTGCTAGCGGAGTTTGTCAAAGATCTTGATATGCCAGATGACGTAAAAACAGCGCTGTCTGAACTAACACCCATGATTTATACGGGGGACGCACAAAAACTAGCAAACGCAATCAAAAAACTGATATAATTTTTCGTCTTATACTTTTTTTAGTGTAGGTTTTTAATAATATAAAAGGAGCAAAAAACCCATGGTTAAAATTAGACTAGCCCGAGGTGGAGCCAAGAAAAAACCTTTTTATTCAATTGTAGCAACAGACTCTAGAAAGCGTAGAGATAGTGCCTACATTGAGCGATTTGGATATTTTAATCCAGTTGCCCGTGGACAAGAAGTTAGGCTGATCATTGATGAAGATAGATTAGCGTATTGGACATCAGAAGGCGCACAAATCTCTGATCGTGTCAAGCAACTTATTAAAGAGTTCAAAGACCCTTCAATTCGTGAAAAGCGTGTTACCACCCAACAAGCAAATGCAGTTTTGATTACATCTAAACTAGCAGCACAAGCCAAAGCCAAAGCAGATGAAGAAGCGAAAGTTGAGGCACAAGCGAAAGCAGCAGAAGTAGCAGAAACTACTGAGCAAGAATCGTTGCCAACAGAAGAGGAAAAGGTCGCTGATTAATTCAGCACTTTCCACATCTAACAACAAAAGGCTATTAATCGGGCAGATTAATGGTCTTTTTGGCGTTAATGGCTGGGTGAAAATTTTCTCCCATGCTTATCCAAGGAAAAATATTTTATCTTATCAGCCGTGGCATATTAATGTTGATGACAATTGGCAAACCTTAGAAATTGTTCAAGGTCGCGTTCAGGCTAAAACCATTGTGGCACAAATCAAAGATATTTTTAATAAAGAACAAGCCAGGGCTTATATGGGCACTGATTTGTATATTGAAAAAGCACAATTACCACAACTTAAAGCGGGCGAGTATTACTGGCATGATTTAATTGGTTTAGAGGTGATTAATAAGGCGAAAATTGTGCTCGGTAAAGTGTCTAATTTGGTTGATACTGGTTCAAATAATGTGCTTGTGATCAATGGCAAGAAAGAATACTGGGTGCCTTATATTTCACCATTTTTAATTAAAGTAGATATGGACAATCGAACCATTCTGGTTGATTGGGATGAAAACTAACCCTGTAAACTAAACTAGATTGTGTAAACCCTTATTAAAGCATAAACTTTTCGATTGTGTTTTTGCCTGAGTTTGATGTGGGTTGTTAGGCTGGGTCAAGTATAGGATGTAAGCACTGTTTTTGTCACGATTTTATGATACTAAGGTGCGTTTAGAATTGATGGCTAATCCCAATATTTACTGTTCTGCCTAGCTGGTTAAAACCATCTGTCATTGTGTAATTTTTATCAAATGCGTTGTTAATATTTAAGAATAACTTGGCGTCATTATTGTAATGATAATTGGTTGATAAATTAACCAAAGTATAGCCTTTAAGCCTTATACTGCCTGCATCTAAACTGGATGACTTGTTAATTACTTGTAAGCGTGAGTCAAACTGACCATATCGTTTGTTAATCGTTAAATCAGTGGTATTTTTTGGTCTTCTCAGTTGTTGTGTATTTTTGTTGTTTAATTCACTTTTGACATAATTATGATTAAGGTTGATGTGATAGTCTTGGATGTTTACAGAAATTGATAGTTCAATGCCTTTTATATTTAATTTGTCCTCGTTAAAGTAATGGTTAGGATTGATAGCATTGTAGCGATAGCCTATAAGATCTTTAATTTTATTTTTATAAATTTTAATAGATGATACACCTAGGCTATATCGCTTTTCTACGCCAATCTCAATATTTTTTGAAATCTCTGGATTTAACGTGGGCGTGTTTGTTAATTGATAAATAGAGGGTGCATTAAAAGAGGTATTGTAATTAGTTGATAACCTAATATTGTCTTTAATATTTTTAGCAATCCCTAAACTATAAATCGTTTTTTTACCAAATTTACTATGATTGATAAAACGTGTGCCTGTGTTTATATCTATGTCAGAGATATTTTTTTGCCAATTAAGAAAAATATCCTTACTGGATAATTTTTGATTATCAGTTGTATTTTCATTATTAATTTTTAACAAGCCAATATTTAATAATGCATTGTTTAATTTAATATCGTTTAATAAAGTTAAGTCTGTGCTTTTAAATTTGTCACCACTCCAAGTTTCTAAAATACCACTGGTGTAGTGTTTTCTACGGTGACTAAGTTGGTTAAGTGATAATTTAAAGTGCCACATGTCACTAAATTCATTGTCAGCAATCAGACTAATTTTTTTTGAACTTCTATCGTTTAGACAGTCATTAGTAGTTGTTGCACCAAATCCGCAGGTGTCGTATTGGGTTTTGCTGTTATTTGAAGACATGTCAAGGATTGTTTTTACATTACCAATTTTGGTGCCAAATTTAAGATTAATAGTATTGTTTTTAATACCATCTTGCTCGGCATTATCGCTTTTAGCCGAAATGCCATCTGTTGTATATTTGCTTCCATTAAATATAACAAAGTTGTCCTTATCCCCGCTGCTGGCATTAAATGTATACTTTTTTGAATTGTGTGTTCCAGTTGAGGCATTTAAGGTTGCGTTTGTACCACTTGCTCCTTTTTTGGTGGTAATGGCAATTACACCACCAATCGCACTACTACCATACAAAATGGAGCCAGAGCCTTTGATAATTTCAACCTTTTCGATGTTGTTAATTGATATCGTGGATAAGCCATATCCAGCCGCACCATCAGGGGTGGATATGTCATTAATACTGACGCCATCTACCAAAACTAAGGTGTGTCTTGCCTTATTACCACGAATAAAAATAGCAGGGACATTCCCTTGTATATTAAATAAATTAATACTAGGTACAGTCGCTAAAAAATCTAGGAAAGTATTAGCGCCTGTTGCCTTAATATCATTGGCATTAAAACTTAGGGTTGAGGCAATTGAGCCAATCACTGGATTATCGGTGCGATATTCGGTATTAAGATAAATGGGAATAGGTCCTAAAACTGCATTTGCATTAAGGCTAGCGACAAGCGTTATTATGGGTAAGATTTTTTGCATGGCATCATCCTTCGTGAAGTTAAAAAATTTCAATGATGTATCGGACTGATTTCGAATGTCGAAAAATACCGTTGCGAGGACAGTATAGGATTTTCACCTACTTCCATAATCAAAACTAAGTATGAATTTTAATATAGTGCAAACATTAGATAAGCCTAAATATCTGAGTTCTGATAAAATCATTTAACTTTAAATTTTTTTATTAAGGAGTCAATAAAGATGAGTCAAGTTTATAACTTTAGTGCTGGTCCTGCCATGTTGCCAACACAAGTACTAAAACAAATGCAAGATGAATTATTAGAATATGGCAATGCCAAAGCATCGGTGATGGAAATTTCACATCGTGGTGCTGATTTTATGGCAATGGCGCAAAAATCAGAACAAGATTTAAGAGGTTTGATGGACATTCCTGATCATTATAAAGTTTTGTTTTTGCAAGGCGGTGCATCGGCTCAATTTTCAATGGTGCCGATTAACTTGCTTCAGGGAAAAACCAAAGCTAATTATGCGCACACAGGTCATTGGTCTAAAAAGGCAATTGCCGAAGGTGAGCGTTATTGCGAGGTCAATGTTTGTACTGATAGTTCAGATAATAAATATACCGATATTGATGCATTTGAACATTGGAACATTGACCCCGATGGTGCTTATTTGCATTACACGCCGAATGAAACGATTGCTGGTTTGGAATTTGATTATGTGCCAGAAGCGGATATGCCATTGGTTGCTGATATGTCATCTAGCATTTTATCGCACAAAATTGATGTCTCAAAATTTGGTGTCATTTATGCAGGCGCGCAAAAAAATATTGGTATTGCAGGGTTGACAATTGTGATTGTTAGAGAAGATTTGATGGGCAATGTAGTGGCTAATCAACCCATATTATTTGATTATACAACGCAAGTGAATAATGATTCGATGTATAACACCCCATCAACTTATGCTTGGTACGTGGCATCTCGCGTGTTTGAATGGCTTAAACAACAAGGTGGATTGAGTGCTATGGCTAAGATTAATCAAATTAAGGCAAAAACACTTTATGATGCTATTGATGGCTCTGATTTTTACTCAAACCCAGTGGCAAAAAAATATCGCTCTCGGATGAATGTGCCATTTTTGTTGAATGATGAAAGTCTCAATGGCTTATTTTTAGAAAAAGCAGTCGCTAATAATTTAATCACTCTAAAAGGTCATCGTAGTGTGGGTGGTATGCGTGCTAGTATTTATAATGCTATGCCGCAAGAGGGGATTAATGAATTGGTGAATTTTATGAAAGTATTTGAAAAGGAGAATGCCTAATGATTAAAGTTCTTACGCTTAATAACATCTCATCAATTGGCTTGGAAAAATTACCAAGCGAAGATTATGAAATCGCCTCAGAAATGAGCAATCCTGATGCAATTTTAGTACGCAGTGCAAAAATGCATGATATGCAAATTAATGACAATCTTAAAGCCGTTGGTCGTGCTGGCGCAGGCGTTAATAACATCCCACTGGATAAAATGAGCGATAAGGGTGTGGTGGTTTTTAATGCGCCAGGTGCGAATGCTAATGCGGTGAAAGAATTGGTTATTAGCTCAATGTTACTTGCAAGTCGTCATATTTGCCAAGCTTGGCATTATGTTAATAGTTTGCCACTTGATAATTTAAAAACTGCCATTGAAGAAGGTAAGAAAAATTATGCTGGCTCTGAATTACCAGGTAAAACTTTAGGGATTGTTGGACTGGGTGCAATTGGTGTACAAATTGCTAATGCGGCACATGCTTTAGGTATGAATGTTATTGGCTTTGACCCTAGTATAACCATTAAAAGTGCATGGAAGTTATCTGCAGGTGTAGAGCAAGTGTTGAGTGTTGATGAGTTATTTTCACGCAGTGATTTTGTCTCATTTCACGTGCCATTACTTGAAAGCACTAAAAATTTATTAAATAAAGAACGTATCGCTTTATTGCCAAAAGATGCAACAATTCTTAATTTTGCTCGCGACGGCATTGTTGATGAAGAGGCTTTAATGGTTGCACTTGATGGTGGTAAAGTTAAGTATTACGTGACTGATTTTCCAATTGATGATAAAAAGAATCATGACAGAGTAATTGCCTTGCCACATTTGGGTGCATCAACGGTAGAGGCTGAAGACAACTGTGCGATTATGGTAACAAACCAGATAAGAGATTATTTAGAAAATGGCAATATTACCAACTCGGTTAATTTTCCCGAAGTGTCAATGCCAAGAACAGGCAAGGAACGACTCGCCATTACTCATAAAAATATTCCCAATATGGTGGGTCAAATCTCAACAACCATTGCAGATTCTGGCGCCAATATTGTTGATATGCTTAATAAATCAAGAGACAATGTTGCTTATACTTTGGTTGATTTTGAGCGTGAAATTTCACCTTTGGTTATTAATAATTTAAAACAAGTAAAAGACATATTGACTGTTAGAGGTCTTTAAGAGATAAAGTATGAGCAAAAGAACATTGTTGGAATTGCGTGACGGGATTGATGCATTAGATAAAAAAATCCAATTGTTAATTGCTAATCGTGCGCAATTAGCTGCTGAGGTTGCACAAGTGAAAAAAGCCTCAGACGATAATAGTGTTTTTTATCGACCTGAGCGTGAGGCACAAGTGCTGCGTTCAATTATTAAAAGAAATGAGAGTTTATTAAAAGACAAAGACATGGCGTATATTTTCCGCCAAATTATGTCAGCCTGTCTTGCACTTGAGCAGCCTTTAAGTATTGCTTATTTAGGCCCCGAAGGCACTTTTACACAAGAGGCAGCATTTAAACATTTTGGGCACAGCGTATCCACACTTGATTGTGCAAGTATTGATGAGATTTTTTATCAGGTTGAGAAGGGCAATGCACATTATGGCGTTGTGCCTATTGAAAATTCATCTAATGGCGTGATTGGCGCTACGGTTGATATGCTTTATTCTCAAAATTTGAAAATTTGTGGCGAGGTGGAAATTTCAATTCAACATCAGCTCATGAGTGCAAATCAATCACAAGAGATTAAAGTTATTTACGCTCACTCTCAAGCATTGGACCAATGCCAGCGCTGGCTAAGTAATCACTATCCAAACACCGAGTTAAAATCAGTGGCATCAAATGCACTGGCCGCTCGCATTGTTAAAGATGAAGTGGGCGCTGCGGCTATCGCCTCAGAAGTGGCATTAAGTTTATATGGCTTAGAAAGGATTGCCAAAAATATTGAAGACAAGGCTGGCAATGTTACTCGTTTTTTAATTCTTGGCAAAGAGGATGTTCCTGCTTCTGGTGAAGACAAAACCTCACTTTTGGTCGTGACCAAGCACGAATCTGGCGCACTGTTTGATTTGCTAGAGCCATTTAAACAGCAAAATATCAACATGATACAACTGGCAAAACACCCCATGCCTGGCGTTAAATGGGAGTATCTATTTTTAATTGATATTGAAGGACACAAAGACAATAAAAAAGTAAAACTAGCATTAGCAGAAGTAGCCAGCAGAGTGCTTAAAGTTAATGTACTTGGCTCGTATCCTGTCGCTGTTTTGTAAAAAAACAAAATATGAACAATCAAAAACCGTACCGTTGTCAGTTCTTGCTAAAATAGTGCGCTTGATTGTGGCTGGGTTTATTAAAGTTAAACAGTTATGAAATTAAGCATAACAAATAGTAGTTTATTAAGTAGTATTGTTGAGAGGTTGATGAGACTTATATCGGCGGCAAAGAAAAGAACAAACACGCTAATAAGAAGTTAAACGGTGGTCGTGGTGCGGTTGGTAAAACGCCTGTGTTTGGAATGAAAGAGCGAAACGGTAAAGTTAAGGCAATAGTTATAGATAAAACAAACAAAGAAACGCTACAAGGTAAAATGCACAGTAATATTCAAGCAAAAAGCACGGTATATACTGATGACTTTAGAGGGTATTAGGGTTAAGCGGTTTTAACCACAAAACAGTTAATCATAGTGCAAAAGAGTTTGAGTAGTATAGCACATACTAACGGAATTGAGAGTGTATGGGCGGTTTTAAAAAAAGAATATAACGGTATTTATCATAACTTCTCAACCAAACACTTGCAACGCTATGTTAATGAATTTACATTTAGGTTAAATGAGGGTAATTGTCAAATAGACACACAAGATAGAATGAATAGTTTGCTTGGCAATATGTTTGATAAAGGTATAACTTATAAGGAATTAACGGCGTAGATTATGGCAAATGAAACAATAACAGACGATATTGTCAGAGATTTTTTTCAAGAAAATAAAATTTATCAAGACGGTAAGATAATTATAGAAAGGCAATCTACGAAAAATAAAAAAATTGACAAACTTTTGGCAAATGCTTCTAAAAGTGGTTGTGGAAAAGGCTATCCTGATATTCTAATTCAATATAAAGAAAACCCTGATTTATTGATAGTTATTGAAAATAAAGCAGAAAGTAAAAACCACGGCGAAAATAAAAACAAACATTCTAAATATGCTATTGATGGTGTGTTGTTATATAGTGCTTTTTTATCTAAAGAATACGATGTGTTATCTATTGCTATTAGTGGCGAAACAATAGAAAGTTTAAAGGTCTCTCACTTTTTGCAATTAAAAAACACAGTAGAATCGTATTCTATTTTTAAAGATGATAAATTGTTGGACTTAGAGATTTATCAAAAAGGTTTTGAAACAGACGAAAGAAAGTTTAACCAAGATTTTCAAGAATTACTTAAATACTCAAAAACTTTAAACGATAGTTTGCATAATTTAAAAGTAAAAGAACACGAAAGAAGCCTATTTATTAGTGGGACATTAATAGCATTAACAGATAAAGCATTTTGCAACTCTTATAAATTAAAAGAACCAAAATCATTAGCAAAACTTTTAATTAGCACTATTGAAGAAAAATTAAACATTGTTCAAAATAAGCCAGTTGTCGTAGATGTTATATCCTCTTATTCTTTTATAACAACTCATACAATATTATCTAAAGAGGCTGATGCATTAAAAAATATTGTTGAAGAAATTGATAAAAAAATAAACAACTTCATACAAACTTATAAATATTACGATGTATTAGGGCAATTCTATATAGAATTTTTAAGATATGCCAACAATGATAATAGTCTAGGTATTGTATTAACACCACCGCACATCACAGAAATTTTTACAGAAATAGCAAATATAAATAAAGATAGTGTTGTTTTAGATACTTGTACGGGCACTGGTGGTTTTCTAATTTCTTCTATGAGGAAAATGATAAAAGACGCTGGCGGTGATTTAGATAAAGAATACAAGATTAAAGACGAGCAAATTATTGGCGTTGAAATGCAACACGATATATTTTCTTTAGTATGCTCCAATATGTATATACACGGAGATGGAAGAAGTAATTTAATTAAAGGAAAATGTTTTGATAGTGATGTAAAAAATAAAATTTCTGAATATAAACCAAATACAGGCTTTTTAAATCCACCATACAAAACATCAAAAAATGACGATGCGGAGTTTAAATTTATTTTAAACAACTTGGAACAATTAGAAAAAAGATCTTTATGTGTCGCTATTATTCCAACCAGTTGTGTTCTGGCAGATAGAGGGGAAGATTTGCATTTTAAAAAAATGCTTTTAAAAAATCATACCTTAGAGGCTGTATTTTCAATGCCTAATGAACTTTTTTACAATTCTAAAGTTGCTGTTGCTACTTGTGTTATTGTTTTAAAAGCAAAAGAAAAGCACCCAAATAATTATAAAACTTATTTTGCATTATGGAGAAATGACGGTTTTACAAAAATCAAAAACCTTGGTAGAGTAGATTACAATAACAAATGGAACAAAATAAAAGAATATTGGTTAAATAATTATAAAAATAAAGATGAAATTACAGGGCATAGCGTAAAAAAAGTTATCGCCTACAAAGATGAGTGGATTGCGGAAAATTATATTAAAGTTGATTATTCAACAGTAAATAAAAAAGATTTTGAAAATTTTATATTTAAATATGTTGGTAATTTGTTTATATTGAGAAAAATAGATATTATTGGTAAGAAATGTAAAAAAGAAATTGATTTAACATTAAAAGAAAAAGAATTTAAATATTTTAATCTTACTGGTAAAAATGGGATTTTTAATATAGAAAAAGGGGAAAGGTTAAATAAAAACAAAAGAGTGGAAGGCGATATGCCTTTCTTGACCTCCACTGCTTTAAATAATGGTATTTCTAACTTTATTGATTACGATACATTTATTGATGAGAAAAGAATAAATAAAAATAAAATAACAATAGATATGCTTTCAAATGTTTTTTATCACGGATATAAATATTTTAGTGATGATAATATACATACTTTAGCCTTACAAGAAGAATACACCAAATACGACAATAAATATATTTCCATATTTATTGCTACATTGTTGAATAAAATAAGTGTGAAATTCAATTATGGCAGGCAAGTAAGATTAAAAAGATTGCAGAGAGAAACCGTAGCATTACCAATAGATAAAAACAACCAGCCAGACTGGCAATTTATGGAAGACTATATCAAATCATTACCCTACTCAAAATCACTATAACAACCCTAGAAAAAAGGTAAACCCAAAAAAACTTAATAAAGTAGCAAAAGGTTTGTAATGAGGTTAGATAGAAAATGTAGTATTCAAATTAAAGAGGTATGATTTGGCTTGTCAAGTTAAAGGGATAATTTCCAAATCAAAAGTATGTCAGGATAATAGTAAAGCTCTAATGTCATTTTCAAATAGAGAGTTAGGACAATGGATTTTAAGAGACGTATTAAATCTAAAAGAGAATGAGTTGCTTACTTATAACAAGTTACAAATTTTGGGTATTGACTCTGTTCGTATAGACAAAATAGACGAGCAAGAATTTGAAATAAACTTTTCAAAAATTGGAACTTGAATGGGCGATGAACAAGGTAATTTAAGTAAAATTAATGATAAACTTCTAAAAAATGAATTTGATAAAGCACAGCACGAATATAAGGAATGTGAAGAATTATCATTATTTTAATTGTCGTAAACAAGGCGTTACCATTCGTTCAACCGTGGATTGCTTAATTGCCAAAATTTATCCCTTGCTTGAGGTGTAACAAATATGAGTAATGTTTGCAAATCAATATTGTCCCTGAGTCCCTATCAGGGTGGCAAGCCTATTAGTGAATTGCGTCGTGAACTGGGGCTAGAGCATATCGTTAAACTTGCTAGTAATGAAAATCCTCTGGGTATTGGGCCTAGAGTGCAAAAAGCCATGCAAAAAGCCATCATTGAGATTAACAGATATCCTGATGGCAATGGCTTTGAACTAAAACAAGCCATTGGTGAGCATTTGAATGTTGACACTAATTGCATCACGCTGGGCAATGGTTCAAATGATATTTTAGAACTGGTGGCTAGGGCTTATGTTTGCCATGCTGATGATGAGGTGGTGTTTTCAGAATATGCATTTGTGGTTTACCCTTTAGTGACTCAAGCGCTGGGTGCAAAGGCAGCGGTGACAAAATCTAAGAGTTTTGGGCATGATTTGGATGCAATGCTTTCGACAATTAGTGACAAAACCAAACTTGTTTTCATTGCCAATCCAAACAATCCAACAGGCACGCTTTTAAGTGATAAAGCCATTTATCAGTTTTTAAAGCAAGTGCCAAAATCAGTCGTTGTGGTATTGGATCAGGCTTATTTTGAATATTTAGATGTTGAAGATGGCGTGATTGGATGGCTAAAAGAATTTAATCATTTAATCATTACTCGTACTTTTTCTAAGGCTTATGCTTTAGCAGGGTTGAGAGTGGGTTATAGCGTATCAAGCACTATGATTGCTGATTATTTAAATCGTATTCGTCAGCCATTTAATGTTAATCACATTGCGCAAACAGCTGCTATATCAGCATTGGCTGACGATTCTTTTTTAACAAGGTCCGTACTTGCTAATAAAAATGGTTTAATTCAGTTGTCAAAAGGGTTTGATAAATTGCAACTTTCTTATATCGAGTCTTTTGCAAATTTTATTGCGCTAAAAGTTGATAATGCAACCGACACTTATCAAAAGTTATTGGCAAAAGGCTTTATCGTACGACCAGTGGAAATGGAGAATTATTTAAGAGTGTCTGTTGGCACATTAAAAGAAAACAATGATTTCTTAGAGGCATTAAAATCAGTCTTATGATGGATAAAATTTGCATTATTGGGGTTGGGTTAATTGGTGGCTCCTTTGCGGCTGGACTAAAACAAGCGAACCAAGTTAGGACCATTGTTGGTTTTTCTAGGCAGGAGTCGCACCTTAAAAAAGCACAAGAAATGGGCGTTATTGATACGTATAGTTTGGATATTGCTCAGGCTTTAAAACAAGTGCAAATGGTTATTATTGCAACACCAGTGAATAGTTTTCAAACCATTTTAGAACTGATTAAACCTCACATTGATGCATCAGTTATTATTTCTGATGTTGGCAGCACTAAGGGCAGCGTGATACAAATTGCCAAATTGGTATTTGGTCAAATGCCAGTAAGATTTATTCCAGCTCACCCAATTGCTGGCAAGGAAAAAAGTGGCATTGAGGCGGTTGATGCTCAATTATTTAAGCATAAGCGTGTTATTTTAACGCCAGAAGAAAATGCAAATGCTCAGGCGGTGGATATATTAAGTAGCCTGTGGCGTTCACTCGGTGCAAAGGTAGAGATTATGAGTGATGCAAAGCATGATGATTTATTGGCCATGACCTCTCATTTGCCACATATGTTGGCGTATGGATTGATGGATTATTTGATCAGCAACAATCCAAATGCTTGTCGCTATGCGGCAGGTGGGTTTAAGGATTTTTCACGTATTGCCTCATCAGATGCGCTTATGTGGCGCGATATTTGTATTAACAACCCTAAGGAAATTGTAAAGCACATTGAGGGCTATCAGCAAACGTTAGAAAAAATATCAAACTTAATTAAAAATAACCAAGCGGCAGCACTGAAAAAGCTTTTTCAAGAGGCTAAATCTGCACGAGATAATTGGTTAGATGGCTAAAAAATTATGAGTAAATTTATTGTAAAGCCAGCCGATTCGTTGTCTGGTCATTTAAAAATTCCTGGCGATAAGTCGATTTCCCATCGAAGCATTATGCTAGGCTCTTTGGCTAGTGGTATTACTAAAATTAGTGGTTTTTTAGAAGGGGAAGATGCGTTATCAACCTTAAAAGCCTTTCAAGCCATGGGGGTTAAAATTGAGCGTAATGGTGATAATGTTATTATTTATGGCGTGGGTCTTCATGGGTTAAAAAAGCCTTTAACGCCACTTAATTTAGGCAATTCTGGCACTTCCATTCGTTTAATATCTGGCATATTGGCAGCGCAAACATTTGATAGTGAACTGTGTGGCGATGAGTCACTTTCAAAGCGTCCGATGGGTAGGATTATTCATCCTTTAACCAAAATGGGTGCGCTGATTGAAAATAATAATGCTAAATTACCGCTTAAAATTAAAGGCGGACAAGTGCTAAAGGGCATTCATTATGATTTGCCAGTAGTTTCAGCACAAGTGAAGTCTTGTGTGCTTTTGGCGGGTTTATATGCACAAGGTGAAACTTGTATTAAAGAGTTGACACCCACACGAGACCACACCGAACGCATGTTAAAAGGTTTGGGTTATAAGGTAAGTGTGAATAAAAATAAAATATGCTTAACAGGTGGCGCTGAGTTGAACGCTTTTGCAATACAAGTGCCAAGTGACATATCTTCAGCTGCATTTTTTATGGTAGCAGCGTCAATCGCACCAAAAGCAGATATAACCCTTGTTGGTGTTAATATCAACCCAACACGGACAGGTATTATTAATATTTTGAAGTTAATGGATGCCAATTTAAGCCTATCAAATGAGCGTGAGATTGGTGGAGAGTTGTTAGCCGATATTCGCATTCAATCAGCGCAACTAAAAGGTATTCGTATTCCTGAGGAGTTAGTGCCACTAGCCATTGATGAACTCCCCGTTATTTTTATTGCAGCGAGTTGCGCCAAGGGTGAAACCATACTGACTGGTGCTAAAGAATTAAGGGTTAAGGAATCTGACCGTATTCAAGTGATGTCAGATGGTTTAAGCATTCTTGGTATTGAAAATGAAGTGCTTGAGGATGGTATTAAGATTCAAGGTGGTGTTTTTTCAAAACCCAGCATTGCGATTAAATCTCACCACGACCATCGCATTTCTATGTCATTTGCCATCGCCTCTTTAAGGTGTCATTACGCTATTGAGATTGAAGGTGTGGATAATGTTAAAACCTCGTTTCCTAATTTTGTTGAATTGGCTAATTTTTCGGGCATGAACATTACAGAAATTTAGTTATAAAGAGACCTTTACATCATTATGAATAATCACTAAAACATCACCTTTCATCAACTTGGAAGCTTTTTAAAAACACCCTTAGCCCTGCTAGGTGTGGATTCAAAAAATTACCAATTTAATGAAAACCTATCATTTTATTAATCATCCAATTATGCAAAGGTCTCATAAAAAACGCTTAAATAGGCGTCTTTTTTATTAAAACTTAGTAGCCACCTTTGCGTTTAGTTTCAGGCAGTCCAGCGATTTTACCCGCTTGCTTGGCAGGACCTTTTGGAAATAATGCGTATAACTCTTTAGTGCTTAACTTGCCTTTCCAATCATCTTTTAAGCCTTTAACCATGTTGCGTTCGTTAGGCTGGTTGGCGTTGTTATTAATGTATTCATCACGTAAGAAATTAATTAATTTAAGGCTGTCGTCTGTTAAGGCAATGCCTTCTTCTATTGCAAGTTCTGCTGCAATGTCCTCATTCCATTCGTTAAGATTTTTTAAGTAACCGTGATTGTCTCTTTCTAAATCAGCTAATACCATTTTTTTCCTCCATCAATTAAAAAGTAGTTATTATATAATAACTGCTTTTTGAATTCGCTTATTTTTATTATGACAATTGAAAACGCCGCTCCTTTTTTTGCATGGGATATTTCTTCATTTTTGGTCTTGTTTTTGGTATTGGCTTTTGTTGTTGTGGCTATTGACCAATTATTTTTTAATCACACACAAATGCCAGTTACAGATGAAACGAAAAAACCAACTTTGGGGAGGTTTGTTTATTTTGCCTTATTTTTACGTTTTAATAAATCTGAAAAATATCTAAATCGCCCTAAAATAGTACAGTGGTCAGCTGAGTTTTTCCCAGTATTGTTACTGGTGTTTACACTTAGAGGTTTTATTATTGAACCTTTTAGAATTCCTTCAAATTCAATGATGCCAACCCTATTAACAGGGGATTTTATTTTGGTATCAAAGTTTGATTATGGCGTTAGCATCCCAATATTAAATAAAAAAATAATTGAGTTTTCAAAGCCTGAAAGAGGTGATGTTGTTGTATTTAGGTACCCTAATTATGAGAAAAATTCAAAATATCAAGGGGCTGACTTTATTAAGCGTGTCATCGGCATTCCAGATGATAAGATAATTTACCATGCAGATAGCTTGTATGTGAATGGTGTAAAAATTGACAATAAAAATATTGGCACATATCAAGGTATTGAGTCGGGTTCAGCCATGACAGGCTTTAAGCATAAGCGTGAATTATTAGACGACAATCCGCATAATATTTTGCTAGACCCAAATCACCACTCTAAAGGTGTCAAGCTAACTGTGCCAGAAGGGCATTACTTTGTGATGGGTGATAATCGTGCTCGTAGTAGTGATTCTCGTTTTTGGGGTTTTGTGCCAGAATCATATATTATTGGCAAAGCGTTTGCTATTTGGATGCACTGGGATGAATCTTTAAAATTTGATAGAATCGGTGGCTTTGATTAGTTAATGTGATTTAGAATATTATCCAATTCATCTATTGATTGATAGTGAATAATAATTTTTCCTTGGTTGCCATTTAATCTCTTTTCAATGGTATCCAGTGCTAGGCAATGCCTTGGATGCTAAGCTGTAAAACCTTTTGGCTTTCTAATCACTTTCTTGTGAGAGAAAAGTGCCATATGTTTTTGAACTTATACAATTTTTAGCAATGATTTTTAAACAAAGTGTTGATCATTGCTATGGCATTACAGCCAGCGTCAAACGCTTGTTGTTGGTTGTGAAAGTCAATGCCGCCAATGCCAACAATAGGTATGTGTAATATTTGTTTGGCTTTTGTGATTAAACTAAGTGGGCAATGTGGCGCACTGGGTTTGGTATTGGAGTTAAATAACGCACCAAAGGCCACATAATTAGCACCTTGATTTTGGGCTTGAAGCGCTAAATCGACATCATTATAGCAAGACATGCCAATAATAGCAGCATCGCCTAATTGCTGCCTTGCTTGTTGTATTGAGCCATCATCCTTGCCTAAATGTACACCATCAGCATGAATTTTTTCTGCTAGGTTAATATCATCATTGATGATAAATAAAGTATGATGTGTCAAGCACAAAAGACGCAATGCACGCGACTCCTTAAGTTTAATATTGTTGTCAAAGGTTTTGCGCCGATATTGGAGTATACTAATTTGATGTTTAGTAATGACCTGTTTTATCAAAGCAAGATTAAGTGAAGCGTCGGGTGTTATGGCATAAATATTTGATATTTTTTTATTAAACACCATGGTTAGTTTTCAATTAAGACAGAATCTATTAATCACAGCTTTTATTATAGTGATTATTGGCTTTGTGTGGCTTTTGATGTTGTTATTATCATACGCATTCTCTTTGCTGGGAAATCAGCAACAAGTGCCATTAGTACAAAGCAAAACAACCTTTAGTGAGGTGGCTTATATTGAGAAAATTGACAATTTTGTTTTGCAAGAGTTTGATGCTAAAGCGCAGTTGTCACATTTTGTTAAAGCTAAAAGCTATCTTAATTTTAAAAATTCTCCAGCATTATTAATTGAGCCAGAAGTAACACTTTATGATGAAAAAGGCCTTAAAGATTATGTGCTAAATTCTAAACGTGCCCACTATACTGACAACGGTGAAATTAAATTTAAAGGTGAGGTTGGCATTCGATCTAGCAATGGACTTAAGCATAAAATTAATACAGAAGAATTATTAGTTGGCATTAAAACCCATGACTTGATAAGCAAAAAACCAGTGACTTATTTGGGTGAGAATGTCAAAATAACCTCTCAAGGTATACACATGTACGCCAAGAATGATACAATAAAATTAACAGGTGGTGTGGTAGGGCGCTATGAATAAGATTTTTTTAATAGCGCTATTGATATTATTTGGCTGCGCAACTGCTTTAGTGACTGACAGCACTGAACCTATTGAGGTTAGTGCCAATACGGTTGTGATTGATGAGAGAGAGAAATTAAGCACTTATACAGGCAAGGCGAGCATTACCCAAGGTTCTCTTACTTTAAATGCACAAACCATACAATTGTTTAGCAATCAACAAGGTGTTATTAAGGTCATTGCCAAAGGCACTTACAAACAACCTGCATATTACCAACAAAATCAGTCAAATCAGCCTCGCTTTATAGAGGCACGAGCACTTGAAATAATTTATCTAGTCAAACAAGAACTCCTACATCTTAAGGGCAAAGCGCACCTAACGCAAGGGTTTGATTCTTTTAATGGTGCCACACTTGATTATGACATTAAGAATGACAAGATAATCACCAGCATGTCAGAAGATGGCACACAAAGAGTTCAATTTAAAATCAAACTCTAAGAGACTTTTGCATAACTCACAACCTCTCATTTTCATTTCAACTTGTACAATTTTTCAAAAAAGATGTTCTAAAATTATTCATATTTTCCATAAAAACCTAAAAATAGTTTGTTTATCTGACTTTTCTTGCTTTGTTTCTTTGTTTTTAACCTTTTGCCACTCATTAGATAGATGATGCCATGTGCCTATAAGTAGCACTTTAAATAAGCCAACAGATGAATAATTAGTTTTAATGTTGGTTAATTTTTTGGCAATGATGTGCCAATTGATGATTTTGTTAATAATATCTAGTTGAGAGGTGGGGATATTAATAAAACTATCGGCAAAGGTTTGTTCTTGGGTGGT
>JAUVOQ010000034.1 GCA_030599095.1 Candidatus Ruthturnera sp. | reverse complement strand
CAATGAATTTAAGCATCTTAATGGATTCTTTTAATAAAGGCTTTAATTCATCAAGTGTGTTTATGTTCTTAACCTCTTGGAATAAGTGTGGCTCACTATTCAAAAGCCTGGTTAATTGGTTAAGGTTTGAACCAACGGGGGATAGGGTTTGTCTAAACTCAAAAATAGACGCCAGTACATCCACATAATCATTGTTATCTATTGGCTTTTTATCAAGACTGGCGATTAAGGTTCTGCGAACCTTTTTAACTCTGGATAGTAATTGAGTGTCGATTCTAATGCGCAGTTTTTGGTTTTTTAATAGATGGTTCATTTACTTTAATAACCCTGCCACGATTAGTGATATCCCCTTAAGTGTCCTACACTTTGCATATCCTGCCCTTTATTCCCTTTCTTATTTTTGATTGAAATTGTTTTTTATTTTAAAGCAAAAATAGGTAATTTTCTGTTTTTTTAGTTAAAGTCGTGCGTAACTAAAAAAAGTCCTTGCTACGAAAGGGGTTTGGTTTTTGTTGGAAAGTTGACGGTTTTTTAGACTGGGTGGTTTTCGTCTTAGACTGGACGATTTTCATCTCAAACTGGACTATTTTCATCTCAAACTGGACTATTTTCATCTCAAATTGGGCTATTTTCATCTCAAACTAGCCTATTTTTGACGATTTTTAGTGAAAAATGAAAAACCACAATTTTTAATCTTCAGCACGTTATGTTGGAATAGATAAAATGCACACCCAATCTTAAAGGTACGGTTAAAATGCCTATATTTACAAAGAGTAGTGCTTTTCTGATCACACGCCACTGATTACAAAGCATCAATTATGAATAAAATTATCTTGCTAATAACATTAATTGGCTTCAATGCGTATGCACAAAGACCAATAGAACATACATATTCAATGAACTCAATGTTCATACAGCAATTACAAAATCAAAAAATTGAAAGCTTAGAAAATCAAGTTGATAAAGCAATTAATCATCAAACGCTTAGGAAACAAGTATTGGATAGCCAAGAAAATACAATCAGTTGGTGGTTATCACTGATTGCTATAGCGATCGTCTTTGGTGGGGTATTTAATCATTTTGTTACTAGAGGAAAAATTAAAGAATTTAAACAATTAAATAAAGATGCGCAAGAAGAATTGGAAAAAATTAAGCAACATGAAAAAACGGCAAAACAGGGCGCAGAAAATATTTCTAAACTTAGCGACAAAGTGAAGCAAACATTACTAAATCCAAAGAAAACGCTATCTAAAGAAATACTCAAAGAAGTCAATCAGTCAGGCACAAAATTAGAAAAAATGACTGCTGAAGCCCGACAATTAGAAAAATCGGGCAAAATACAAGCCGCGATTGATTTATGGCAACAAATACTCGGTATTACTAAATACCAGTCTAACAAAGAAAGACAGGCAGAAGTATATTTTTATTTAGGCTACCTCTATGGAGAAAATGCTATTGATTATGAAAAATCAATAGCATTTTCGAACAAGGCGATTGAGATCAAGCCTAATAAGCATGGGGCTTATAACAATATGGGGGCTTCCTATGCTAGGTTAGGAAAACACCAACAAGCACTTGAGGCTTATCAAAAGGCGATTAAAATTAAGCCTGATGACCATGGGGCTTATTACAATATAGGAAATGCTTATGATGCAATGAAAAACTTTGACAAGGCAATTGATAATTACAATACCGCATTAAAAATAAATCCAAGTATCGGCAAAGAGATTGACCTCGAAGATTGGAAAATTTTAACTCATAGAATTAAAACACTTAACGACCCAACAATCAAGCAACAATATCAGGATATATTTAATCAATTAAAAGGCGAGCAAAACAAAAAGTAAGACCAAAGTAAAACCAAAATACTATTGAATGGCTTTAAATGACCTATAAAGATGATTAACTCCTGATTTATAGGGCATTTAAGGTCATATAACAAAGACTGTTAATCCATTTGTCGCTGGTTTTTTAAGCTTAATGCAGGAGTCTTTAACAGTGATAATGATAGTATTCAAGAATTTCCTTATACAGCAAGCATTGATATGAAATCAAATATATTCTTTGTCTCATTTATGCTTATATTTTGGGGTATATTCAAAGCGGAGATATTGATAAGCAATTAAGCATCTTGTCGGTATTATGTAGCAGTTACACCTAAAAATTAATCCAAATCTACATAAAATATACCTCATTAACAATCATTTTTTCGAGGTAATCATGCCTACATATCCAGTCTCTCCAGTCGCTAATTCATTAATCAATAAATATTCATCACTTCAAGGTGAAGTGCTGGCTTTATTGGACAATCTAATCCTTTTGGGTAAAGACTTTTCTGTTAAATGTTGACCTAACTCATCAAACTCAGGGGCGGCAATAATATCCATATCTTGAGACAACCCTAAAATATGCAAACACATTGAGTAAGCACCGAAAGAAACTTTTGGATCGCCCTTTTCTATTCTTTGAAGTGTTTGTACGCTCATCCTGGAACGTTGTGCCATATCAAGTAGCCTAAACCCTCTTTTTTTCCTAGAAATTTGTATATGATGGCCAATGTTTTTAATTTGATTGGCTAGTTTTGTTGGCAGATATTCGTTTACTTTACTTTTCATACTTTAACCTAAAAAGAAGGGTTGTTGAGTTGTGATTCAACTTTCACCCGTTGAGCGCTGATATTGTTTTTATTTAAAAATATCATCATTTGTTTAACCTCTGTTGGTTTGATACCAAAACTTTGTGCGACTGGCTTTATTTCGTTAGCCACAACCTTCTCACATTTTTTTAACCATGCTTCAGTTTCTTTAGTGTCAAGGTAGAAATTTTCTGACAGTTCAAGAGCAAGTTTAATATCAGGATTGTAACTATCACCATCAATTGATATTGCATGTTGTTGCTTATCTGTATTTGGATTAATATCAAAAGCTGGAGAAAGCCTCCACTCATTATTTACCATCAAGAAGCCGTGATTTCTTAAGTGATCATCAAAATTATGAGTGATCATATTGAAAACCATCCTTTTCCAAAGTTCCCTTGAATCATTTAGAGTGCCATTAATCGCAATAAATTCAGACAACTCTAAGTAAGAGCCATGGTTGTCTCCATCGCTACAATCAAGCGCTGTCATTGCGGAAATATAAGGTATTCTCTCAGTATTCTTTCTATCAAATCTATCCATTAATAATATTGAATGAGCAGACAATGAAGTGTTAATCAATTGACTTTGCACAACATTAATACCAACTTTCTTAGCCAAAGTTAGCAATGTTGCCTCCCAAGCCTCTACATCGTATTCATCTTCATTCTTTGGAAATTTTGCTAATTTAAGTTGGTTGTTGTCCACAACCCCAGACTTAGGTCTTGCACCGCCAAGACTACTACCAGGTGCAAAAAGCATTTCAATGTCTGCATCTGCATTGTCTAGGTTTTTACTGCTTTCATACAACTGGCTCAAATACTTTATCGTAGGTATATTTAAATTTTCGCCAATAACACAGCCATCTTCACCAAAGAAGCGAATAGCCCCCATTCTTGAAAAATCATCAACATTAAGCACAAAATCAATATCTGATAAGCTTCTACCAAATTTTCTCTTGAGAAGCATTCTTCCCCATCTGTCTGGAGAGCAGTCTTCTAAAAAACCAAATAAAGACTTTGGTTGTGAATATTGCCTTCCAATTGATAAGGATAAATTTGGGTCTATATTGAAAAAATTCTTAGAATTTAAAAAACTTAGGTCATAAGAAAAAGAAATAATATTTTTATTTTTTATCTTATCAATAAAAAGACTTCCAACTTGTGTGTTATTAATAGCAACTTTGTACATTTTATAAAAATAATTAATGATACATCATACATTATAACTAATTAATTAATGATATATCATTAATTCTAGGTGTAACTGCTACATAATGCCGTTTCATTTGCTAATGCTAACAAATCGTTTTGTAGGCAAAACCCAAACAAGAAAAACAAAAGCAACAAGATAATAAAAAAATCTTTTCACGAACTTTGCTCGTGAAGCTTCTTTATAACAAGGGAACAAAAGGAAGGCAAAGAGAATATAAGAGATGGTTGGAAAATCATTTAGGTACTGTAATTTCTTTTCTGTAAAGTTAACTCAAAACTAACTAAAACGGTCTAAACACAACAAGAATAACAACGCCCACCAATATCAATACAGGAAACTCGTTAAACCAACGATAAAATACATCAGAGTGGGTGTTTTTATCAGCCTTAAAAATGCCCACTAAATAGCCACAATAAAAATGGTATGCAATCAACAACATCACTAATAATAACTTAATGTGCAACCAATATTGAGTTGAATAATACGCCCAACCATCAATAATCATCCATAATCCTAATGCACTAGCTAGAACAAAACTTGGCATCATAATGCCTTTATAAAGTTTGCGTTCCATCACTTTAAAACGCTCAGTGCTAAGTTTGTCTTTACTCATTGAATGATAAACAAAAAGACGTGGTAAATAAAACAGCGCTGCAAACCAAGTAATCACACTAATAATATGAAAAGCTTTTATCCACAACATATAACCTTCACTTTTTTGCCTTTTTGAAAGGCAAAACATACAATATTTAAAGCACCCATTATAGTAAAATAAATTCACTTTAATTCACTTTAAATTTTCAGTTGAAACAGTGGGGCTTATCTAATCGCAAACAGTTAGCCAATCTCAAGCCTGCCATCACTTTTCATGTGTCCAATCTCAGGTTCTATTGCGTTTCTACGTTTAAGTGCCTTTTAAGGCTGTTTGTCACCCCAGTGCAGTTAGACGTTCATTCTGCTTTTGTGATTTAATAAGCGCTTCTTTATTCTTTAACTGCTTTGGAAGGTTATGGTAATCTCTGCGTTAGCCAAAAAGGTTTTCTGCCAGTTTGGTTTTAAATTCTACTGTGTATTTTGTTCGTTTTTTGCTCTGATTTTTGTTGTTTAGTTTAACTTGTTCAAAATAAGAAATTTTAGATTGTTGTCTTAAATTGTTGGGGTTTATAGATAAACATAACCAGTAACAATTACCAAAATTAATAACAATAAACTAATGCTGAAAACTTTATTTTTCAATAATTTTTGATGAACAGTTCAATATCATCTGCCATTTTAATCGGATTATGCGGGGCAGGAAAGCCCGCAAAAATTTGCCCATCTGGACTGAGTAGATAAATCCAAGCGGTGTGATTAATTAAGTAGCCAGACTCTAGAGCATCTTTTGGCAATGGCTCATCATTTTTAAGCACTGTTGATTTGCCATTTTTTGCATAAATCACTCGTTCATAATACGTACCAAAAGGTCTGATAAGCTGATTAATTTGTACTTGATCACCAGACACACCTAAAAAGTCTTTATCAAAATGAGTCACATAAGTTTTTAACACGCTAGGTGTGTCTCTAGCTGGGTCAAAAGTAATAGCAACAAGGCTTGGTACAATGTTGACATCTCTTTTAATCAAAGTGGATTTGAGTATTGACATATCCATTAACCCAGTAGGACATATGTCTGGACAGTGTGTGTAAATAAAGGACAACAGCGTCCATTTGCCTTTAAAGTTATTGTTATCGAATTTATTGTTGTTATGGTCAACCAGCGAAAAAGAAAGCAATTTCTTGTCAGGATTGTGAATAATATGAGAGACTTTAAGTTGTTTTGTCAAGTCTTGGTAATTTTTGTTAGAACTGGTGTTAATGTTCCACCAGTAAAAATAAAATATCGCAATGACCAAGGCAACCACACCAATACCACTAAGTAATTTATTATTCATAAGACTAATACATGATGATTACTCATCATATTTCCTCAATATGTTTTGTTGGCGTAATTACCAAGAAAGGGTTTTAACCATAGGATTAAACAACAGGCTTGAAACAAGTTCTATATTTCCCATTTTCACGCCATCAATAAAATCAGCATGCTTAAATCCATTTGCTTTTGAGCATGCACTACATGCAATGACCATACCCCCATCTTTGATAAAGGCCTTGAGTAAATCTTGAATACGAGACAGAGACACTCGCTCCTTATCTATCAAATAAATACCTCGGACATTTAACCAAATTGCCACTGGCTTATATCCACGTTTTAATACTTTTTGATGTGCAAACATAATTGCTTTGGTTGCCGCCCGAGTATTATCAGTGGTTAAATTAACGAATAAACCACCTTTAGGGTTTGCCGCATGAGTCGCAGTAATGACGCTTGTAATAAGCGTAAATGCCATTACTTTAATGATAAAGTTTAAATTTTTCATGGTGTATCTCCTTGTTGTGTTATTTTTAGACCTTTACATAAATGACGCAAAGGCCTTATTTGAATGTTTTTTACTAATGCATCATACGATGGTGATTGCCTGTCATTTTCTTTCCTTTTCTCACTTGAGCATGCACGGTTTTTGACAAACCATTGTCAAAAATCAAGTCAATTATCACTGTGTCGCCTTTGCGTGGTACTGATTCAGGGTTAATCAACATAATATGCCAACTGCCTGGTTTTAAATGTAGCTTGCCTTTAGCTGGAATGGGCATAAATTCCTGTTTAACCATTTTCATCATATCACCTTGCACCACAGATCTGTGCAATTCAATGCGCTTATAGCCGCTAGCATTTGCAGAAAGCAATTTAATATCATGATCAGTATTGTTATTAATTTGCATAAAAAGACCCAATGCTGGTGCATTAGGCGGTGCTGAACGCACCCATGGATTGTTTATCACAATTTCAGTTGTGGTATGGTTCGTGTGGTGGCGCTCCATTGCAGTGGATACACTCAAGATTGTTAGCGTAGTAAGTGCTAATATAAGTTTCTTTTTTTTATTAAACATGGTTTTCTTCCTTTTCTTAAGAATTAAAGTTGTTGCTGTTATCCTGTTTTCAAAGTAGAAACAGAAAAAAATCTTCGCACTTATACCTATAAGACACAAAATGCAAAGGTTTTATTATGACATCAACTCAAGATAAGGCGGGGCACGAATAGCCAAAAACTTTAACAGCGCTTTTGGCTGAAGATTATTTTGAATAACTATAGAACTGTATACATATTCATCTACAGAATCAAAATAATATTTTGTATTGGTGTTTATAACGTCCGATACGCTAATATTTAACAAACAATACGGACAAGTTAAGTCAACAGAATTTGTGCCGTGCCGTTCATCATCTAAATTAATCCAAACTTGCTTGTAGCCCTGCATCGTACAAATTGTGAAAAACTTGCCACTTTGTTTGGAATCAGTCGTTAAGGCAAAAATTGTTGGCGAGAATAACTGAAACAGCAGAACCAATATTATTACATAGATAGTAAGTATTCTATTTTTAAAGACATCAAACATAGCATAGATTTTACACTGAAAGCGGTGTTTGAATCGGGTATTACATTAGTAATAGAAATTTGAAGTTAGGACTTATTTTGTAGCATGAATGAATTAAACAACGAAATAGATGGTATCGTTAAAATTTTTAATGACAACTCTTCACAAATAAAAACTGAAGAAGCAACAAAAACCGCATTGATTATGCCATTTATTAATGCACTGGGTTACAATGTGTTTAATCCTATTGAGGTTATTCCTGAATTTACCGCAGACGTGGGCACAAAGAAAAATGAAAAAGTTGACTATGCCATTACAAAGGAACAAAAAATTATTATCCTTATTGAGTGTAAGAGTGTAGACACCGACCTTGGCAAACAACATGCGTCACAGCTTTATCGTTATTTTTCGGTAACCGAATCTCGCTTTGCAATTTTAACTAACGGACTGATTTATCAGTTTTATTCTGACATTGAAACGCCTAATAAAATGGATTCTAAACCGTTTTTTACTTTTAGCCTACTGGATTTCAAAAGGCACGACATTGTTGAGTTACAAAAATTTACTAAAGATGCATTTGCACTTGACAAGATTTTAACCACAGCAAGCAGTCTTAAATACACCAATGCCGTAAAGTCAATTTTAGAAAAAGAGTTAACAGAGCCCTCTGAAGAGTTTGTGCGATTTTTTGCCAAAAAAGTTTTTGAAGGGAGTTTAACTAAGCAAGTCTTGGATAAATTTACTAACATTGTTAAACAGGCAAGAAAACAGTTTATTAATGAAAAGATTGATGATAGATTTAAATCAGTTATAAGCAACGAAGAGCAAGAGCCATTTTTAGAAAATAATGTTGTTGATGATAACGGCATTGACACTACAGATGAAGAGATAGAAGGCTACAATATCATTAAAGCAATACTTAGGAGTACTGTAGATGTTAAGCGTGTTGTTATGCGTGACACCAAAAGTTATTGTGGTATTTTGTTAGATGATAACAACAGAAAACCGCTTTGTCGTTTGCACTTTAACTACTCACAAAAATATATTGGCATTGTTAGCAACAAGAAAGAAGTAAGACACGAGATTGAGAATGTCGATGATATTTTTAACTATACAGAGCAATTGATAAATACTGCATTAGAATATAGTAAGTGAACAGCTTTAAACCGAGTAATCATACATCACCAAACATTTCTTGAGAAAATGGGATTAAATGTTCTTGGTTCATTTTCATCAATTCAGCAGGAATTAACCATTCAGATTTATCAAAATCAATATAACTCCATTTTGAATTAGCAAGTTCACTGGGTCTAACAAAAATATAGGCTGATATAATCAGGGCAGACTTAACAACTATTGTGCCATTGTATTCGTCCATATCTTGTAGTAATTGGGATATTTCATCTTCATCAGCCAATAATTATAAGCCCTAAACGCCATAACAATCTCGATACGCTTCAATACGCTCAATTAACGCATGGTCACCGCCTTGCTTTAAATAGTCAATTAAATGCGACAAGTTAATAATACTTAAGACCGAAAGCCCAAAATTCTGCTCAACTTCTTGAATGGCAGATTGCTCATCTTTGCCTTTTTCTTGGCGATCAACTGCCACAATCACGCCTTTAGCAATCGCACCATTTGCTTTAATAATATCCATCGCCTCACGAATGGCAGTACCTGCTGTGATGACATCATCAATAATCAAAATATTGCCTTCAAGTGGATGACCAACAATATCACCACCTTCGCCATGCGCTTTGGCTTCTTTGCGATTAAAACTATAAGGCACATTTTTATTAAAACCATCATTAAGTGCCATGACAGTTGCAGTTGCTAGTAGAATGCCCTTGTAGGCTGGACCAAACAAAACATCAAAATCTAAACCGCTATTTTCAATCGCTGTGGCGTAGAATTTGCCCAGTTGAGAAAGATGCTGCCCAGTATTAAACGCCCCAGCATTAAAAAAATAAGGGCTAATACGACCAGATTTTAAGGTGAATTCACCAAATTTGAGCGCACCACTGCCCAGCATAAAATCTACGAAGTCTTTTTGATATTGTTCCATGGATTTTCCTATAAAATTATTTTGATGAAGAGAATTATAACGGCTAATGTCAACGGAATTCGTGCCGCTGAACGGAAAGGTTTTTTTGATTGGATAAAAACCCAAAATGCAGACGTGGTTTGTTTGCAAGAAATCAAAGCACAAGAATACCAATTGGATGAGCGATTTTATCCAAAAGAATACCATTGCTATTACCAACCTGCCGAGAAAAAAGGCTATTCTGGCACGGCAATTTTTACCAAACAAGCGCCCATTCAAGTCATTAAAAAAAGCCCATGGGAATACATTAATTTTGAAGGGCGATTTATTCAAGCTGACTTCAAAGATTTGTCAGTTATTTCAATTTACATACATTCAGGCAGTGCCAAACAAGAGCGTCAAGATTTAAAAATGGCATTTTTAACTGAGCGATTTATGCCTTACTTACAAGAGCTTAAGGCAAGCGGACGTAAGGTCATTATTTGTGGTGATGTGAATATCGTACATCAGGAAAGAGATATTAAAAACTGGAAAGCCAATCAGAAAAATTCAGGCTGCTTGCCAGAGGAACGCGCTTGGTTGGATGAGTTATTTTTTGAAGTTGGCTTTATTGACGGCTTTCGTGAAGTCAATCAAGAAGAGGGGCAATACACTTGGTGGAGTAATCGTGGACAAGCATGGGCGAATAACGTCGGCTGGCGTATTGATTATCAAATCCTCACACCGAATCTCAAAGGCACGGTTAAAAGTGTCAGCATTTATAAAGATGAGCGTTTTTCAGACCACGCACCACTAATTATGGATTATCAACCATGCAATTAAATCTGAAACTTTCTCTAAAATCAAACAAGTCCCAATATAGAGCGATAGATTTATTTGCTGGCATTGGAGGTATTAGATTAGGCTTTGAAAGAATTTTTAAAGAAAAAATTGATTTTGTTTTTTCATCAGAAATTGATAAACATGCACAAATAACCTATAACGCAAATTACGGAGAAGTTCCATACAGAGGTAGTAAACAGTGATGAAATACCAAAATTTGACATTCTACTTGCTGGTTTCCCTTGTCAACCTTTTTCTAATGCAGGATTGAAATCTTGAGAAGAAATTGGACAAGAAATGAATTAATTTTAACATTTAATTTATATTGCAAGTTGCCATTTGGTAAATTACATAGATTAAATCCCCAAATTATTAATTTATCAAATTTAATAAGTAGAACTTCATCTGCAGTAGCATTAAAACTTGTAAATTTTGCTAGTTTAGATCCAGAATTAAAAAAAGAGGTATTAGGGGAATGTCAAGTCATTCTAAACTAGATAAGCAAATTTTTGAAGAATTTAGTAAAGATTGGACAAATTTATTGGTTGAAAGTGAATTACTACTTGAAAATAATGATAAAGAAGAGTTTTTAAAAGATAATAATTTTATAGTTAATAAAACTCAAAAAGGAATAGATAAAATAGTAAAAGTTAAACAACGAGTTAATCAAAATTTATTTAGAAAAATGGTATTGTCAAATTATAATGAGACTTGTGCAATTTGTAATTTAAATCACCCTAAATTATTAGTAGCAAGTCATATTATGCCTTGGTCTAAAAATGAAAAAGAAAGGTTAAATCCACATAATGGTTTATGTTTGTGTTCAATTCATGACAAATCATTTGATATAGGATTAATAACTATTGATAAAAACTTGGAATTATTAATTTCAAATGAACTAAAACAAATAAAAAATGATTCTATTGACAATTATTTTAATATATATGAAGAAAAAGAGTTAAATATCCCAAAAAAATTTTATCCATCAATAGAATTTTTACAATATCATAATGAGCATATTTTTTTAGGAGCATAAACAAAGAGTATGAATAAAAAATTTTATTTTATAGTTAAATCAATATTAAGAATAAAATTTACAGATAATCAAGTGCATTCAATTTTGAATATATGTATTTTATGGAATAGAGTTAATCTTCAAACAACTACTATAAAAATCATTAAATATATAGAAGACAGAATTAAAACAAATTCACCAAAACAAAAACAAATATTTGAAGTAATTGATGAGGTAAACTCTGATATTGATTGTAAATTATTTATTTTCAGTTTAAAGTTTTATACGGTTAAAGACTTATTATTAGCAGAAGCGAAAACAAAGGTGTGGAGCCAAATCAAATATTTATGTTGATATTTAACGAAAGCATAAATCAATCTATTATTAATGATAGTGGCTCAAACTATGAAGATAGAATAATTCAAGTCCTATCAAAAATAGGCATTAATGAAGATGATATTACAAAGGAACATGATAAAAATGACAGTTCGACAGAGTTTGATTTTTTCTTTACATTAAAAAATAAAACTTACGGCATTGGTGCAAAAAGAACCTTAAGAGAAAGATATAAGCAATTTATTAAAACAGCACAAATGACAAACATTGATTTTTTGTATCAGATGAAATATACGACGAGCATGCTTATTTGCAAAAAATTTCAGGGGTTTATCCATCTCGTGATTTAACAATAAAAATATTAACCAATTTAAAACATCAGTAATAGTTTCATGATGAGAAAAATTCAAAGTTTTGTACGTCGTTCTGGTAGATTAACGCTGGGACAAAAAATGGGGCTGACTGAGTTTTGGGCGGATTATGGGATTGATTTACCTAAAGGTAAAATTGATTTAAAGCGTTTATTTGTCAAACAACAAAAAATTGTTTTGGAAGTAGGTTTTGGCAATGGCGATAGTTTACTGAAAATGGCAATCAATGCACCTGATCAAAACTTTCTGGGTATTGAAGTGTACGAGGCGGGCGTGGGTAGATTAATTAACGAGGCGCATAAACACCAATTAGCCAATCTTAAAATCATTCAAGCAGATGCTGTTGAAGTATTAACAAAGCATATAGAGGATGATGGCTTTAATCGTTTTCAGCTATTTTTTCCTGACCCGTGGCACAAGAAAAAGCACCATAAACGCCGAATTGTGCAAACTGATTTCCTAGATTTATTGTCACGCAAAATAATCAAAGGTGGAAAAGTTCATATGGCAACTGACTGGGCGCATTATGCCGCCACAATGATGAACGTCTTAGAAAATCACCCCCACTTTAAAAACACCCAAAACGACCCTACCTATTCACCAAGACCTGAATACCGACCCATCACTAAATTTGAACGACGAGGTCGTAAGCTCGGGCATGGCATTTGGGATTTAATTTTTATTAACGATAAAAACTCATGATTCTGTTTCCTTTATTTGTTGTAGTAACACTACTTGAGATTTATGTTTTAGTGTCAGTGGGTGAATCAATTGGCGGATTCTCAACCGTATTGTTGGTTGTTATTACAGCACTTATTGGCTCAACACTACTTAAGCAACAAGGATTTTCCACCCTTGCAAAAGTACAGCAAAAAACCATGAATGGGCAAACACCCGCTTTTGAAATGCTTGAAGGCGTGGTTATTTTAGTCTCAGGTGTTTTGTTATTAACGCCTGGTTTTATTACGGATTTTATTGGCCTGTTTGGGCTTATACCCATTTCAAGGGCTTATTTTATTAATCAAATTTTGAAAAAGAATGCGCAAAAGATATTTAGCAAAAATCGTTCTGGTTTTATTCACAAGACCAAAAACTCTCAATCCCAACAGCGCAATAAAGACAACACCATTGAGGGTGAGTTTTGGGAAGACTAGACACCCTAGATGACTGGCTAGATTATCAACAAAACTTACATTTTCAGGAAATTGATTTAGGTTTGAAACGTGTTAAAAAAGTTTATCAAAAGTTGTTTCCAAAAGGCGTTCCTTTTAAAGTAATTAGCGTTGCTGGTACGAATGGCAAAGGTTCTACCGTGGCTTTTATTGGTAGTATTTACCAACAATCAAATTTTAAAGTCGCCCAATTTAGCTCGCCCCATATTCTTAAATACAATGAGCGTTTTGTGATTAATGGCGTGCAAGCGACTGATCAGCAAATTTGTCACGCTTTTGAAAAAATCCAATCCTTTCGAGGTGAAACGTCACTAACTTATTTTGAATTTTCAAGCTTGGCTGCGCTGATTATTTTTGAGTCAGAAAAAGTTGACGTGGCTATATTAGAAATAGGGTTGGGCGGTCGGCTAGATTCGGTTAATATTGTTAATAACGATGTCAGTGTCATTACTAATATTGACATTGATCATATAGATTATTTAGGCGATACCCGCACACTGATTGGGCTTGAAAAAGCGGGCATTATGCGCAAAAACACGCCTTGTATTTGTGCTGATATTAACCCACCTGAATCAATTGCTCAGTACGCTCATCAAATCAAGGCACAACTAGAATTTGTTAAGGAAAAATACACGGGCGATATAGGCTTAATTGGCGAGCACCAACAACAAAATGCAGCAACAGCAATACTTGCTGTGCAAAAACTGAATAAAACATTTCCAATCAGCAGTGCTCAAATCAAAAAAGGCATTCAATATGCACAACTTGATGCTAGATTTCAAATAAAAACCATTAATAGTAAAACTGTTATTTTTGATGTTGCACACAATGCAGCAGCTGTTAAGGTGTTAGCGGCAGAGTTAGCAAAGCAGTCGCGCCCTACTATTGCTATATTTTCAGCCTTAAAAGATAAAAATATTGGCTTAATGATTGACAAAATTAGCATGATTATTAATCAGTGGCTATTAGTACCACTTAACGTTAATCGGGCAATGAATATGAAAGAACTTAGCAATCAGTTTGGTTTAAATCACAATATCCACGTTTATGATGATATGCAAAATGCCATTAATCGTGCGCTTAATGATAAGCAATATCAGCGTATTGTTATCTTTGGGTCGTTTCATGTTGTTGCAGATGCATTGACAATACTTAAGCAATGATGGAGAGAAAATCTTGTAAAATTGCATTTAATCAAAAAATATCTCTAGGGGAGATTTGATGGATGAGTTTTTTGCAACTATCTGGAGTACGATTGAACGCTTAGTTTGGTCTGACTGGATAAGCATTGCTATTTTAGCAATATTCCTAGTATTAGGCTTTAAACGTGGTATGGCAAGAGAACTCATTAATTTAGGGTTTTTATTATTAGCTGTTTTAATGGCGTGGCTGTTTTACCAAACATTGGCTACAAGTTCGTTCATTACTTGGCTGGCACTATCACACCAATCTCATTTAGCCACTTCATTTGGGGTGATTTTTATTGGTGTTGTGATCATCAAAAGAGTGGTTTACAAACTAACACAACTCTCTTCAAGCATTGATAATCCTTGCGTGCTAAATAAACTGTTTGCACTAATGGTGCTTTTAGTAGCAATCATAATATTTAGTTGGCACTACTTAGATGTTGTAGCTGGGTTGGGCATTATGGAAATGCTGATTGACAATGAATCTGTTCGCATTGGCTTATCATTTTCAATTGTATTTGCCTTTATCTTTGGTATTTTTACTTTTATATCAAGTGCGTTAAATATCTCTATTGATGAAACAAAACCTTGTCTCTTGTCGTCTTTTTTTCAAAAAATACTTGACATTTTGCAGGCAATAGACACCAAACTTAATGCCAGAAATATCAACAGCACTCAAAACAATTTGTTAGGCTCAATTGTTGGCTTAATCAAAGGCAGTTTGACAATTTTAATCATGGTATTGGTGTTGCAAAGTATCAGTTGGATCTCGCAACAGTATTACTGGATTGAGACTAATGGCGCTTTAAGAATCTTTCAAGATGTGGCTTCAGACATCAAACCTGAATTATCACAATACTTATTATTTATCAAAAATAATTAGGAAATAACTTATGTGTGGCATTGTTGGCATTTTATCTACCACCAAGAAAAATACGGCTGTTTATATTTATGATGCGCTGACTATTTTGCAACATCGCGGTCAAGATGCGGCAGGCATTGTTACCTCCCATAAAGGGCGTTTTTATATGCGCAAGTCAAATGGTTTGGTTAAAAATGTCTTTAGAACTAAACACATGACCCAATTGTTAGGCGATATGGGGATTGGGCATGTGCGTTATCCTACTGCAGGTAGCTCATCCAACGCAGAGGCGCAGCCTTTTTATGTTAATTCGCCATACGGCATTGCGTTTGCACATAACGGCAACTTAACCAACACTGAGCAATTGGCTCAAGAATTATTTGAGCAAGACCTTCGCCATATTAACACCAACTCTGATTCAGAAATCTTGTTGAATGTGTTTGCCAGCGAATTAACCAAATTACAAAAACAACGCATTAACGAGGCTGATATTTTTAACTCTGTCAAACAAGTACACAAGCGTGTACGCGGTGCTTATGCAATCATTGGCATGATTCCAGGGTATGGCATTTTTGGCTTTAGAGACCCAAATGGGATTCGCCCATTAATTCTTGGCAAACGTACCACCAAAGGCGGTACTAAATATATGCTGGCCTCTGAAAGCGTGGCACTTAGCGCACTTGGTTATGAAATTATTCAAGATATTAAGCCGGGCGAAGCGGTCGTTATTAACAGAGCAGGCAACACGTTTATTAAACAATGTGCGGAAAAACCCAAGTATTCACCTTGCATCTTTGAATTTGTTTATTTTGCCCGTCCAGATTCAGTTATTGATGACATTTCAGTCTACAAATCTCGCCTGAGAATGGGAGAAAAATTAGCTGCAAAAATTCGTAAAGAATGGGATATTGATAAGATTGATGTGGTCATTCCTATTCCTGATACTTCCAGAGTGGCCGCTTTGCAATTGGCACATAAATTAGAGGTTAAATACAGCGAAGGCTTAATTAAAAATCGATACATTGCTCGCACCTTTATCATGCCGGGACAAAAACTACGCAAAAAATCAGTACGCCAAAAACTCAGCACAATTGAGCTTGAATTTAAAGGCAAAAATGTATTATTAGTTGATGATTCCATTGTACGTGGCACAACCAGTGAGCAAATTGTGCAAATGGCTCGTGATGCTGGCGCTAACAAGGTGTTTTTTGCATCAGCCGCACCTGCTGTGCGCTATCCCAATGTGTATGGTATTGATATGGCGAGTAACAAAGAGTTTATTGCCCATAATAAAGATACCAATCAAATCTGCAAAGCCATTGGCGCAGACAAGCTAATTTATCAAGATTTGGATGATTTAATTTGGTGTGTACAACAAGGCAACAAGGCGATTACCATGTTTGATTGCTCTTGTTTTAGTGGCCAATACGTAACCGATGATATTGATAAAAACTACCTTGAGCATATTGAATCTTTACGAGGCGATTCTACTAAAGAAAAAACAACACCTTTAAAACTTCTGAATTGATTGGTAATGATGTAGAATATGGTGCTATTTGATAATTTTACAAACAGATGAAAGATTTAAGTTTTAACACCAAGGCCATTCGTACAGGTTATCGAACCACTGCTGAACAGGAGCATTCTGAGGCAATATTTTTGACCTCCAGTTTTGTCTTTGACTCAGCCGAACAAGCCGCCAATCGCTTTTCTAAAAAAGAGCTGGGGAATATTTATGCGCGTTTTACCAACCCGACAGTGGATGCCTTTGAAAAAAAATTAGCCGCACTTGAGGGTGCGCAAGCCTGTGTTGCAACTTCATCTGGTATGGCAGCAATCTTTGCCACCATCATGGCATTGCTTAAATCGGGCGATCATATTGTTGCTTCTCGTAATATGTTTGGCACTTCAATTGTGTTGCTAAACACCATTATTGCTAAATTTAATGTTGAGATTAGTTTTGTAGATTTATCTGACTTGTCAGCATGGGAAAGTTCAGTAAAAGACAACACCAAGCTTTTTTTACTTGAGACGCCATCTAATCCACTGGGTGAAGTTGTAGATATTGCTGTGCTTAGTAAAATATCAAAAGCCAATCATATTCTTTTGGCGATTGACAATGCCATTTTAAGCCCTGCACTACAAAATCCTATTGCCTTGGGTGCTGATATTGTGATTCACTCAGCCACTAAATATATTGATGGTCAAGGCAGGTGCCTAGCAGGTGCTGTGGTTGGGAGTGCTGATATTATTGAGCAAGTTCATGGATTTGTTCGCACCACAGGTCCTAGTTTGAGCGCTTTTAATGCTTGGATTGTGCTTAAAGGACTAGACACTCTGAGTCTTAGAATGGGTGCGCACTCAGACAATGCGCTTAAACTTGCCACTTGGCTTGAAACCCAAGACCAGGTAGAAAAAGTCTATTATTTAGGCTTACCTTCCCATCCTGATCACAACTTAGCCAAATCCCAACAGTCTGGCTTTGGTGGTATTGTATCGTTTGAAGTTAAGGGTGGAAAAGAGTCAGCCTTTAAAATAATCAATGCCACTAATATACTGTCCATTACTGCCAATTTAGGCGATACAAAATCTACAATCACTCATCCAGCAACCACAACGCACGGGCGCTTAACCGATGAAGAAAGACTTGATGCTCATATAACGGATGGATTAATCAGGATATCTGTTGGCTTGGAAGACATTAAAGACATCATTGCTGATATTAAGCAGACACTGGTATAATAAGAAATTTTTTACGCACAAATGCAATGCAAAACTCTTTTTCCTACGAAGAACTCATCAAATGTGGCAATGGCGAATTATTCGGACCATCTAATGCTCAGTTGCCAAAACCGCCAATGTTGATGTTTGATAGAATTACAGAAATATCAGATACGGGCGGAAAACACAACAAAGGTTATATTGTTGCAGAACTTGATGTAAAGCCTGATTTATGGTTTTTTGATTGCCATTTTAATGAAGATCCAGTAATGCCAGGCTGTTTAGGTGTTGATGCCGTTTGGCAATTAGTTGGCTTTTTCTTGGGTTGGGCTGGTGGCGAAGGTAGAGGTCGAGCATTAGGCTCAGGACAAATTAAATTCACGGGTCAAATATTCCCACACAACAAAAAAGTGACCTATCAAGTTGATTTAACTCGGGTTATTAAACGTAAGTTGTATATGGGCTTTGCTGATGCTGAAGTACTGGTTGACGATGAACTTGTTTATACCACTAAAGGGTTGAAAGTGGGTCTTTTTACTGACACTTAGGGTATGTAGTTATGAACAGAGTTGTTATCACTGGCATGGGAATCATCTCTAGTTTAGGTGCAAATTGCAACGAAGTGCTGGCATCTTTAAGGAGTGCTAAATCAGGCATTAAATTTGATGAAACCCAAGCCCGAATGGGGCTTCGTTCACATGTATCTGGTGCGATTGCTGAAGTTGATTCTAGCGAAATTATTGATAGAAGAATGAAACGCTTTATGGCAGATGCTGCCATTTACAATGCGCTTGCCTTGGATGAAGCGATTAAACAATCAGGGTTAACACCTGAACAAGTCTCAAATGAACGTACTGGGCTTATTATGGGTTCTGGCGGTGCTAGTAACCAAAACGTAGTAGAAGCCGCCGACATCTTAAGAGAAAAAGGCATTAAACGAGTTGGTCCTTATCGCGTACCGCGTACGATGGGCTCTACAACTTCGGCTTGCCTTTCAACCCTGTTCAAAATTAAGGGCGTTAACTATTCAATCACTTCTGCTTGTTCAACCTCTGCACACTGTATTGGTAATGCCATGGAGCAAATTCAAATGGGCAAACAAGATGTGGTATTTGCTGGCGGTGGTGAAGAACTAGATTGGTCGCTCACCATGTTATTTGATGCGATGGGCGCTTTATCTTCTAAATACAACAAAACCCCTTCAAACGCTTCTCGTGCCTTTGATGCAGATCATGATGGTTTTGTTATTTCTGGTGGTGGTGGTGCTTTAGTGCTTGAATCATTAGAGCATGCACAAGCTAGAGGCGCAATCATTCTTGCAGAACTAACAGGCTATGGTGCAACGTCCGATGGCTATGATATGGTTGTCCCTTCAGGTGAAGGCGCAAAACGCTGTATGCAACTCGCCACTTCAACCGTTAAAGGTCCAATTGATTATATCAATGCACACGGCACTTCTACACCTGTGGGTGATGTTAAAGAATTAGACGCTATTAAAGCAGTATTTGGCAATGACATTCCAAATGTGAGTTCCACCAAATCACTCTCAGGTCATGCGCTGGGTGCAGCAGGAGTGAATGAGTCAATCTACTCATTACTAATGCTACAAAATGACTTTATGGCAGAATCTGTTAATATTGAAAATCTTGACAAAGCAGCTGAAGGCGTGCCAATTGTACGAACAACAACCAAGAAATCACTTAACCGAGTAATGTCTAATAGCTTTGGTTTTGGTGGTACAAATGCCTGCCTAATCTTTGAGAAATTTAAGCAATAAGTTTTGTTCTTTCCAGTTAAATCTAAAATAACAATAAAGGAGGTATACTGCAATAATAATGTCAAATATTATTCATTTAAACAAATCGTTGATTAT
>JAUVOQ010000066.1 GCA_030599095.1 Candidatus Ruthturnera sp. | reverse complement strand
TGAATAGTGAGCCACACTTATTCCAAGAGGTTAAGAACATAAACACACTTGATGAATTAAAGCCTTTATTAAAAGAATCCATTAAGATGCTTAAATTCATTGAAAAGGAATTACGCATCAGGTGATTAGATGAGTGATTACAACAGAAGCCAAAAAGTAATCCCTACCTGCTGGTGGCTACGTAAATGAGTTATCGCAGCAGAAACCAAATCTTAGTAATTTGATAATACAACAACGCAGAAGCAACCCCAACTAAGGCACCGACCAATGACAACCTGCCTAACATCTCATTAGCAAGACCTGCAGTGCTATCATTACCATTACCTGTGTGTGTTAATATGTTCATAATATTATTATCAATAAAAGCCGCTATTGCCCAAATAACGGTTAAGAACCCAACCGTAAAGTAAAACATCAACAGTCCAAATAACACCTCAACTCTAAGTGCTGATACCAACAATACAATGGGTAATAAAACAACAAAGATTAACATCACAATGGCTTGTCCAATGGGCAAAAATGCCACGATAACTGTTGTCACCACTTCAAGAATACCCTCAACCACCCAAGAGGCGAATGTTGCCAATGTGCCAATCAAAAAATTAACTGGATTTTTAGATAAATTGCCCATCTCTTTATCAGTTTCTATACCTATGGCATTGTCGCTGTGTTGTAAATAGTCTCTAATTTCATCCTCTTCATCATTATCTAAATTGAACTCTTTTAAAAGCGTTTGTCTTAACCCACCGTTGGTAGTCCAAAGTTGCTCACAACTCACCTCAGCGCCGTTAAATTCTGTGGTAATGCCAGCTGGAATCAAAGGCGAGTCATAACATTGATTGCCTTGAGTGCATGGCTTATAAAAACCAGCATTCTCTAAATAAAACGAACCACCGACCCAGTCATACTCTTCAACATTAATATCACCCTTCAGTGTCCAAAACCATTCATCTTTGATGATGTCGCCTTGTTTAACCAAATATTGAAACTTGCCAGCGGCAGGTGAATAACAGTGCTGGTAAAAATGTTCGTATTGATTTTTAACAAACGGGCTTTTGATTGATCGGTTCTGCATGGCAGTGGCCATTGCCCCACGAATGTCCCCTGCGGTTTCTGGTAGTGCGTCTAAAAAGCCTTTTGTAATGCTGTGCCTAAAGATTTCCATGGCCGCCCAAAACAACGGTAATTTAATCACAATATCATGGGATAAGTGCTGATTACCTAGCGCTGTTACGTTCTGATTGAAAGTAGAGTCGTAGGCAGGTATTGGGTCTGTTGCTCTAAAGTTATTAACGATTGATAAAGGCACTGTTGGTAGGAAAGCCAGATAGTAAAGGAAAAAGAATATAGTGACGCTGATTAGCATTCTTTTGACTGACATTGCAACAACGCTTTGCATAGAATCTGTACCCAACATTTTTTCGGACAACCAATGCTGATATAAAAATACCAACAGTGGCAAATACACAATACCATAATCAATCAGCACTTTAACAAACCGATTATAAAACTCCCAAGAGAGTGCATCCATTGTTGTTGCAAAATCCATTAGTGATCTCCTGCTTTTATTGGTGATGGTGCTGTCATGCAAAAAAGTAGCAAGTGCTTGGTCTTGCCTTGCTACAGAGACCAATCAAGGCAGTGTTTAAGTTGAGTAACCAGCCTAAACGATTGCCTCAACACCTCGCCAATAAGACATCTGCGGCTTCCCCAACGAGGTGTTTTTTATGCAATAACCAAACACTTGCTAAAGCGTATTATTTATTGTTTTGTGAAAATAATCTTGATTAAGCACACCAAGAAGTGGTGTGGGTGATTTTAGGTGTGGTGATTTATGAAAATCATTGTGCTATCGTGCCTTAAAATTATTCAGAAAAATACTGAATTAAGAAATGGTACGTGTTTTTAGGCAAAGGTTTGGCTTTTTGTTTGGGTAGAGTTAATATTGCTACCTAACGCCTACTGCTTTTATTCTTGAAATGGTTGCGGAGTACGCTCTTAACATATTCTGGCGCATCCTCTTTTATACCATTGACCTTTTTAATCAATGTTTCATATTCGCCTATTTCTTCTTCTGCCCAAAGCAAGTCAAGTCTACGAATATCGCGCATAGCAATATGACTGTATAATTCTGGGTAAGCCCAATAACAAGTTTTACAAGACTCTAGTTTCTTGTTTTCCCAGTTTGGACAATTTTCACAACTCCATGACTTTGCTCGGTTAGCGGAAGCAGATAACAACATGTATTCATTTACATCATCTAGCAATTCTCCATTATCCCCTGCAATTTCAAATGGGACACGATGATCTATTTGTAATTCTCGTACTGGAAATGACTTAAGATATATGTTACAACGAACACCATATTTTTTGATCAGTGCATCTTTAAGGTTTGATGAAAATGCAGTACGCCCAGATAACTGAGTTGCCCTGACTTCTGAAGGGTCACCAAACTTATAGGCCGCTATTTTTCTTCCATCGGAACCAGTAACTCGAAATGTTTTTACCGGGATTCCTTGCTCTCTTACATCTCTAATAGCTCTTGGCGGGTGATTGTAACCGTATGCATCTTTCAGTTCTTGAGTAGTAATTTGTCCATGCATAAGAATATGATCAATTACTGTTTTTGGACGTTTTGCATTTACACTTTTTAGTAACTTGATAAACTCTTCAGGATAATTATTGCTACTCATGCAAACATTAGCTCCTGTTGCATTTCTTGCTGAATCTCAGGAGTAAAGTGTTCTTCATCATTCAAACGGTCAATCAATGCTGGGGATAAATATAGTGACTCTATTGTTTCATCGTTGCTACCCAATAAAGTAGCTTGACTTGATCTCCCTGCATTAATGTGCAAATGTTTAAGTGATAAAAAATTTGGAAGCGATTTGCCGTGAGATTTTTCACCTGTTTTTCCATCATAACTAATAATGTATGAGGTGTTTTTTTCATTCATTATTTTAAGGACATCAACAAAATTATCATAAGTTAAACCATTTAAATACCTATGATCTCTGGTGAATGATGTTCCTTGATAGGGAGGATCCATATATACCAAATCATTCTCTTTTGCTTTTTTTACCACTTCACTAAAATCTACAGATGAAAGTGTTGTAGTGCCTAGCAGTAAAGAAGAAACATTAATAATATTTTTTCTCATGGTATTAGGACGCATACCTAAACGCCTATTATCAGCACTTTGGTTGAACGAACCAGATGAACTGTACCTAACTGATCCTTTTACAATCCTTGCTAGTAAATATAATAAATGATGTGTTTGATGTGTTTCATTAAATTGTTCTCGCACTTTGAAAAAGTACGCTTTTTTATCTATTTGCTGCTCATGCCATAACTGCTCATACTGCTTCATTAGATTATCAGGATTTTCTAAGATTTCTTGCCATAAATGCATTAATGGTTTATTTAGGTCATTGATAATAACTTTTTTTATTAATCCGTATGCACTAGCAGATAAGGTTATCGCACTTGCACCACAAAACGGTTCAATAAGGCAATTTACGTCTGATGGGAAATGAGGAAGAATATATTTAGCAATTCCTCTTTTACTTCCTTGGTAGGGGAAAGGGTGTGGGATTGAAATATGGTTTAATGTTTTCATAAACTTTATTTATACCTTCTTTTGGTTGGTAAATCACCAGATACATTTTTTGTAGCTAACGCCTAGCTTAGCGGTACGGCTCTGCTGCGTCCGATTGCATTCGCTTGTTAGGATTCCAAAACGCCATAATTAGCATCTTCAAGATATTTGATGATTTTAAAACGAGGCAACCAACCCGAACTCATAAGTGCTTGCAGATGAATAGTAAGAATCAATAATGGGTTTTCTGATTTTATTATTTTTGGTGATGTCTCTTGGTTAGGAGTCATTTCAATATTATTGTCAACATCGCTATGAATTATCATGCCCTTCTTTAGAACCCATAATGAGTCAACTTGCTTTTCAAGAGAAATATTAGCTTGCATAGATAAGAAGTGCTTTTTTAACGTTTCCATTTCAATAGAATCAAATGAAAATATCATTCCAATTGTAGGGAAATAGTCCCATTTCTTTCCATATATGCTGGTACTGTGTACCACATCCCCTTTTTGCGCTTCATAGGCAGTTTTAGGCATTGATTTTATTTTAGTAATTTTATTGATTGAGTCTTTTAGTTGTGCTTTATCGAGCTTGCTTTTTATTTCAATTACCCCATAAACACATTCAATAGGAAACACTTGATACCCATCTGTGTGAATTAAATATGGGGTAGTGTTTTTTTCATAAAGAATTATATCGCACTCTGGTGACACTGTACCGTCTGTAGATATACACTCACCATTTGCGATCCCGATATTCCCTGGCAGATATTTTTCCAAATATTCTTTTATTACTTCTCTTTCTCTAATTCTGCCCTTTGAGCCACGATGTGTCACTTGCGAGGAAATATCGTTAAAATCGATTAGCATCTTGTCTTTGATGCCTTTAAAGGTTTGTTCTAAGTTCACGTGAAATTTTTTTTTAAATTCAACTGCTATACTAGCACAAAAAAAGAGGTTAAGAAAACTTATTTTTGTAAACTGCCATCTACCCTATCAAATCCACCTCTATCAATCTGAGACCGTTGCAATATGTTTTTCAAACTTATGAACACCCCCAAAAACCCAAACCACAAAATTCACCATTTTTAACAACAAAAACCCCATAAAAACCCTATCACAAAAGCATTTAAGGTAAAATAAACACCTTCTTTTTATAAAAAAAACAAGGATACAATAATGGGATTATT
>JAUVOQ010000062.1 GCA_030599095.1 Candidatus Ruthturnera sp. | reverse complement strand
TGAATTCAGAGATAAGTTTTTGATCACTTCGAACAACAGGAATGCTTGATTTTTCAATCAGTTGTTGTTGACTTGATGAGAGTGCAGAAAGGGCAGTAAGGTCTTTTGGTGCAGGACTAATACCTGTAATGTCATTGGCACTATAAACATAGCCAACGCTCATCATTGGTATTTCTTTTGTCTCACCTTTGCCTTTAACCGCTACTTCTCTTGTTCGTAAGTAAGAAATCTGCAAAGCAGTAGAGCCTTCTTTAATGGCCAAGCCATCAGTGTTCTCTACGGCACGACGGGTCATGAAGCGATTGTCAGTATTGTTCCTATCAGCGTTGGTAATGGCTAGACTAATCGCATTAACGCCTTTATAGACAACAGGGGTTTCCCCTGAGATACTAACCATTGGATTATTGGCAATTGATTGTTGCCAACCTTTAGGGTTTTTTTGAATCAATCTAAGTACTTTATTGGTCGTGTTTTTGTTATACGAATCAATTAAGGTCACCTTCTTTTTATCATTGGTACTATTAGCCATTTTGTTTTCTCCTTTTTAGTTATAAGTATTATTTAGCTAGTTTTAATCCGATTTTTTACAAGCTTCGGTTATGCTTGACTTGAGGCGCCTCTAGCTTGCTCCCCTAATCTTGCCCAATTATTCAACTTCAATTTTGACGTAGCCACCAGTGCCTGCACTCCAGCAGTCCTGGCAACCTTTGATTCCAGGACTGCCAGCATTGATGTTAGGAATGCCGCTTGTTGCTGAATGACCACTTGTAATGTGGTGTATTCCACATCTGGACTTACCGCCCATTAAACTAACAAGGGTGCCTATCGTGGTGTCACCGCCTTTAACACAACCACTACTGCCACTACCAATATTGATATTAATGGTTGTCTTTGGGTTTGTGTAATAATTGATTATCTTTTGACCCCATTTAGCACCTTGTCTTCTGCCACTTAAGGCACCACCGCCTGCAATGGCGGTTATTTTTAAACGCTTGGTCGGGTCGACAAGACTTAATACTGAGCTTGGGATTGATGCAAAGGTCACGTCGTTACTGCTGCTTTGCCTTAATCCGTCTGCAAACGCTTCGTATAATAGGGTGCCTGTGCCATATAAGAGGCAACCAGCGCCATCAACACCGTAATCGCCGCCAATAATACAATGACCATAAGCGGTGTTATCCCCCCTTGTGTAGGTTGTTGCTGTTGCTGTGGTGGTTTCCAAATACGGCGTTGCATCAGCAACACCATTATCACAAGGCGATAGATATACTGTTGACTCTGTACCTGCAAGCGTTGTGTCCTTAAAATAAGGGTGCTTAGGTCTTAATAGTCTTAGGTTGTCATCGTCATGAATGGTTGAACAAGATTCCGCTTGATGTGCAAACTGACTGCTTGACCTTTGACAATCGTTAATTTGTTCTTCAGTGCCACTAATGGTATCAACAACAAAGGTTTTCTGCATTAAATATGAGGTGCTTGACGTCATGTCATGCTCGTATCTTTCAGTGCCTGTGCAGTCTACTTTATTGGTTGTAAATTGCTGCGTTGGACTGGCTTGGCAACCACGCACTGAGACCTCAACCCCTAAGTCGTTTGTATAGTAAAGTTTTGTTTGTGGTATTGAATAGCCATTAACCGATACAACGCCGTAAGAACATACTGCTTCTTCAATGGCAAAAGTTTGAGGATTTTCCCCTGGCAAACATTGTTGCACTTCAACCTCACTACCGTTCAACATATAATATCTGCGACTGGTGGCTGTTGAGATTCTTGTGTTGATATTGTCTGAGGTGTTGCAACCTGTCTCAGTGGTTGTGATTGCGATTTCATTGGTTAAATCTGCTTGACAACTCTGAATGATTTTATCCTCACCCTCGATAATGCCAGTAATGCGATAAGATTGATAGACTTTATCTGTGCTGATGAACGGGGTACAGGGCGCGCCATAGGTTTTGACTAAGTCAAACGTGTTGGTTGTATCTGAACAAGTGCCTTGTTCGGTGACGACACCTGTTGAGTTGACCTGGTTAATGCGTTGTTGCTCGTGAGCCCTCATGTTTTCAATGTCATAACGATAATCGCATTGTTCAATAGCAGTGCCACCAGCATCTGCTGCGTCGCCTAATTTTGGTAATTGACTTTTTACGCCGTTGCTTGATGACAATGAGCCTCTGCCACTGTTTGTATTTAAGCCAGCACGGTTGCTTTTAGTATTGCTGTTGGTGTTGGTTTTAGTTGTTAATTTTTCCACTTGAGCGAGTGTTAAACCTTTATTGAGTTGATTGACTGCTTGCATAAAAGATTGTTCATCAACTTCAACCGTGACTTCTTGTGGGATGCCAATTTGTTGTTCATCGGTGGTGAGTTCTGATCTAAACTTTTTAGAAAATTCAGCCTTGTTAATGGCTTTTGGTTTTTTGAGGTTGTTTTCAACACTGTGCCACTGAATAAAGACTTTTTGATAATTGCCTGCTTTTTTATAACTGAGTGTGCCATTGATGACGATGTTATTAAGACCTGCACTAACACCCTGTTTATTCAGACTACTCAAGGTTGCTTGAACCTGTTTGGTTTTGTTGACAGTAATGGGCTTTGTTGTCAGGGCTTTTAAGAAGGTTGCCTTTTTGCCTTTGTCTTCTTTAACTAAATCAGCTTGGGTTGCTAACGTTAAAACCAAGCCGATGATGATGGCACTGACTTTATTGAATTTCAATTGATTTAGTTTCAATTGATTGAATTTCAATTGATTTAATGTCATGTTGTTTTCTCCTGTTGTTATCTAAAAAAATATCATTACAAATCATTGCCTAAAATAAGGGACTTTTGCGACTGAGCGGTTGAATGCTGACTTGACCATCCATTTCTCTAAACCAAACATCTTCTAATAAAGAGATTGAGATTCTTGTGCCTGCATTGATGGTAATAATGGGTTTGATGTTGATGGTGTCTGCCAGTGTGTTGGCAGAGATGTTGGCTAAATCTTTGCCATAAGTATTGGCTAATATGGATTGATTTTTATCCGTATTAACTTTGTATTGACCCATCGCATTAATGGTTGAGAACAATAAAGTAGCACCATATTTGTCCCAAAAACGAGTGTCCACTTCGCCAGCCAGACCACTACGACCCATTTGGTCTGCCAGTTCAGCGTTGATGATAATATCCACGCCTTTTGGGGTGATGATTCTTGACCAAAGTATTTGCAATCTGGTGTCGCCAACTTTGCTCATTGGTTTGTAATAGCCAATGGCTTTAGCGCCAGCAGGGATTAAAATAAATCGACCTTGTGCCGCATAAATATTACTTTCAATTTGGGCAACCACTTTGCCTTGAAGTTCACTATTGAGGTCATTAATCATGATGGCATAGATGTTTCTATCAGCGGTCAGTGTTCTGGAAAAATCAATGGGGAAGCTGGCTTTTGAATGAGCCGAACTGTAATGAGTTTCAATCGTTTCTATAAGGTCACTTGGTATAAGTTCACTGGCTTCGAAGTCTTCGTATTTTCTGAAGGTTCTGGTCTGTGATGAACGGTTTGCTCTGTTTAGAAAATGTGCTACGTTGTTGATGGGTGCTTTAGATCTTGTGTCAATATTGTTAAACAGATCATTAAAGGTTAAGGTGATTTTTGGCACAGGTTTGGGTACGGGCTTGGGCTTTAGTTTTGGTTTTGGCTTGGGCGTGGGTTTTGGTTTGAGTTTGGGCTTGTCAAACGCCTTAAAAAAATCACCACTTGTTTTTAAGGTATCGAAAATTGAGCTTTGAGGGGCATTACCAGCAGACTGATCCTTGAGCCTCATTCCATCAGTGGTGATGCCTAAAATCATGATTAAGATAGCAATCATTGTCATAACGCCAGTAGTAGCAATCAACCAATATTTAGATTTAGAGGATAGTGACCATTTAGAATGGCTTGGTGATGCTATGTTCATGTTATGAGACAGCCCCATTATTCAAACTTGCTAACACAGGCATAACGCTCGCCACTTCTTAGCGTCCATTTTTGAGAGACGCCTTCCGTAATTAAATAACCGCCTTCAATTCTAGAATTAACAGGCATGTCATGACCATCAACCACTGCATACGGCACTGGCAACCTATCAATCGTGTTTAGGTTTTTAGTGCCATATTGCCAGTACGTCCAAAGACCATCGTCAAAGACAGACTTTGGCATTAATGCTTTGTCGCCGTTGACGATTTCAAAATTAAAATTTAGATGCTCGACCTTGACATTGGGCTTGGTGTCTAAATAATCAATGGATTCTTTTGCTGCCTTTTTTGCTGTCTTAATGTGTGCTTTTTTAACTTTGAGAGAAGCTTCATCAATAAACTTTTTAGGGTTGTTAATATCCCATTGCCTTTGTTTTATTAACGCCTCTTTTGAGGCGGATATAACGTTTGAATTGCCAGACACGTTGATCACAAAATCAGAGACAAAGGTGCTGGCAATTGAATCGATGCGAACATAAAAAGAATAAATCAAGCCGCTCTCACCAACAATGGTTAAATTAGTATCTGCACCTGGATAATAGCCTTCCAATTTATAAATGTTTCGACTGCCATCAACCGAAGAGAAGGCAAAATTTAGACCATCGCCCAATACAAAACTTCTAACGTCCTCATTAAAGGTCATTACCGCTGGCATCCGTTCTCTAAGCCTGAGCTTGCAAATGGCTGTCTTTGATTGTGCACAAGCCTTAATATTGTCTTTTTCGCTTGAGGTGTTAAAGGCTTCTTGTACGGCATCTAGGTTGGTAATGACAGCACCGTCTTTTGTCATGACTTGATCGGTATTGATAAAAACTGTTTTGTCTTTATCACCAATGCTTAAATTATCAACCGTTTTAGCGATTGCTAAGTGCATTGGTATCAACATTGACATTAAGCCAATCATCATTAATAGGGTTTTGTTATTGGCTTTGTAATTAGTGCTGTCATTTCTTGTCTTTAAATTCATCGTGATGCTCCTTTTGCTTTGTTGTTTTTGTAGTTGTTTTTGCGGTTGAATTGTTTCTCTTTGTGGTTGAATGGATTGTTTTTGTTTTGATTTGGATTTTTCTGCTGACGGTTTAACTCATCTAAAAAATCATGACCTTGTTGTCTAGGCATGACCACTTGAACCTTAACCTTGCCAGTGCTTAATAGTTTTGCTTGCAATTTTTGAGCAGCTTCAATGCCTGCTTTATCATGATCAGCCCAGATGTGGACTTGCTTGGTATTGGGCTTAGGCTCAAACATGGTCATGCCATGGGAGTTAATAGAGGAAACAACCCTGTCTTTATTCTTAGTGATCACCGCAACTGCTAGGGCAGTCTCAATGCCTTCAGCGACATGCTCGACTTTGCTGTTGTTTTTAGTGGGGTTATTCACTTGGGCTAAAAAAGGTCGTTGATACGCATCTGCACGGGTGTGATAAGTGACTTGCTTGGGTGCGTCTATGGTTGCCTTGTTGCCTTTGTCATCTAAATAAACTTTATGTAGAAATGCAATCTTATTATCTTCATTACGAACAACGCTGACCATGGCGGGTAAGTTGGTGGTTTTGTTGTAATAAAGATTAGGGATAGAGCGAATGTCGTTATTTAACATCGGGATTGCTTTTTCAAGCCCTCGAGACTTTAGGTAATCGTCTCTAAATTTGTTGTTGATGGGTTGCTTTAGAATATTAGAAATGAGTTTGCGGCTGAAATCAAGCTTGTGCAAATCTTGATTTTTCTGTTTGTTTCTGGCCAGTTCAATGTCTGTGCGTGTTTGAATAATATCAATGGTTTTGCCATCTAGGAATTTATGTATTTGACTCGCCACTTGTTTGGTTGTGCTTGCATTTAGAAACGCAATCATACCCACGCCACTCATTGCCCCTTGAGCGTTGCAAAAGCCTAGACCACCTTTAGCCTCAAAATCTTTATCAAACCTAAAGCCGTCTTTTTTGCTACTGGCATTAAACGGACTGGGTGCTC
>JAUVOQ010000011.1 GCA_030599095.1 Candidatus Ruthturnera sp. | reverse complement strand
CCTCGGCAGCAGTTACGGTGTGAACACCGCCAACAAGATCAGTGCCATTGTAAAGTTGAATCTCATCACCCGCATTCAAGCCAGTCGCAGCGACCTCTAGGTCAATGTCAGTTTCATTACCACTAATGAAGTGGTCGCCTAGTTCGTTTGGATGAAGGCTCAGGGTTGGTTGGTTTGTAGGAGGCACTGGTGGGTTGTTGAGATCGCCTACGATATTGGAATCAGCATTGGGATCAAGATACACATCATTAAAACTTTGTTCGGGTAAGTTAGATTTATTGCTATCAATGGCTGGTAATATATATTCATCGCCATAAAAATAAATGATTTGCGAACCATCAGCAAGGGTGATAAAATCGTTTTCAACAACATGATATAGGGTACTGGCTGGTACAGACACTAGGCAAGATAAATCACCCGTACACACTGAGAAATAGTTATCAAAGATAACAGTAGTGTCATTTCCTACTAATACTTCTAAATCGTCGCCTACTTTTTTAACAGTCAAATCAAAGTCTGTCTTTAAAACGTCACCGTCTTTGAATTCAAGTTCATAGACATAGCCCTGTTTGACTTTGATGTGTTGCTCGTACTCGCCTCTGATAGCGACAACAACTTCTTTGTTTAAAGTTTGATAAAGCCCTTCTAATTTATTTTTAATTTGTGAGGTCTTTGGTTGTGTGTTATTTGTCTTATTCTCACCCATGATATTTTATTTTGTTAATTGACCATTTAACTTTCCAAAACTGTGGTATTATTGTACTCTAATTAAAGAATTAAAGAATTAAAGAATTAAAGAATAAATTGCAAATTCAACTCATAAGCACAACACTTCCATTCAAAAAATAGTCCTTGCATAACTAACTGTGCAAGGACTTCAAATAGGGTTCTTGTGCCTGTGCCCAGTTATTATTCATTAAATCAGTGTTGCTGTTGCCCTAAACGCTTCTTTTTTCACTTATCTTACCCAAAACCATTTGCTTGAGAATTCTTTAAATCCACTCAATGACTGTTCTTATAGATTTAGATTGGATGACTTTTCTAAAGCAATCTCCAACACTTCATCAATCCACTTTACCTGAATAATTTCAAGTTTACTTTTGATTTTCTTAGGCACTTCGGATAGTTCACGCTCGTTGTTATCGGGGATAATCACTGTTTTAATGCCACCACGCAATGCGGCTAACATTTTCTCCTTCAGTCCACCAATTGGGGTGACTTCCCCTCGAAGGGTGATTTCTCCTGTCATGGCAACATCGGCTTTAACTTTTCTACCTGTGAGTACTGATACCAGTGCTGTAGTCATCGCTGCACCTGCACTGGGACCGTCTTTTGGTGTAGCACCATCGGGCACGTGAATGTGAATGTCCAATTTTTCGTCAAAATTCTCATCAATATTAAACTTCTTGGCTCTGCTTCTAACCACAGATTTTGCTGCTTGGATTGATTCTTGCATAACGTCACCCAATTGACCTGTGTATTTAAGCTTGCCTTTGCCTTTATAGGCAGTCGCTTCAATGGTTAATAAATCTCCACCCACTGAAGTCCATGCAAGCCCTGTAACTTCGCCCACTTGATTATTTTGTTCAGCGAGTCCAAAGCGAAACTTTCTCACGCCTAAATATTTCGCCAAACTCTTGACACCAATATTGGCTTTGGTTGTGCGTTTTTTTAACACCACTTCTTTAACTACTTTTCGACAAATGGTGCTAATCGTCCTATTCAAACCACGCACGCCTGCTTCACGTGTGTAGTAGCGAATAATGTCTAAAATAGCGCCATCTTGGAACTTAATTTCACTGTCCTTAATGCCATTACCATCCATTGCTTTTTTAATTAAATGGCGTTTGGCAATTTCAACTTTTTCGTCTTCGGTATAACCAGACAATTCAATAATTTCCATTCTGTCTAATAGTGGCTGTGGCAAATCAAGCGAGTTGGCAGTTGCCACAAACATCACTTGTGATAAGTCATAATCAACTTCTAAATAATGGTCATTAAAGGTGTGGTTTTGCTCTGGGTCTAATACTTCTAACATCGCCGAAGATGGGTCGCCACGATAATCACTTGCCATTTTTTCAATCTCATCTAATAAAAACAGTGGATTTTTAACCTTCGCTTTTTGCATTTTTTGTATGATTGAACCCGGCATAGCGCCAATATAAGTACGCCTATGTCCACGAATTTCTGCCTCATCTCGAACGCCGCCAAGTGCCATGCGAACGTATTTACGATTAACTGCTCTGGCGATGGATTCGCCTAAAGAGGTTTTACCCACACCCGGAGGCCCTACCAAGCACAAAATATTAGCCTTGTTATGAGTTACGCGTGTTTGTACTGCCAAATGTTCTAAGATACGTTCTTTAACTTTGTCCAAGCCATAGTGATCATCATCAAGAATTTTTTGTGCTTTATTAAGGTTTTTGTTAATAACGGTTTTGTTTTTCCATGGGGTGTCGCACAAGTTTTCAATATAAGTGCGGATAATCGAGGCATCGGATGAATGCGATGACATGCGTGAGAGTTTTTTTAACTCGCTTTGTGCTTTTTCTTTAGCCTCTTTTGACATCTTGGCTTTGTTGATACTGGTTTGTAATTCTTCAATTTCATTTTCATCTTCAGCTTGACCCAACTCTTTTTGAATGGATTTCATTTGTTCATTCAAATAATAATCACGTTGATTGGATTCCATTTGCTTGCGCACGCGTGATTGGATTTTTTTCTCAGTGCCTAATACATCAATCTCGCCCTGAATCACTGATAAGATTTTATTGAGTCTATCTTGGGCATTATCATCACCTAATAAGGCTTGTTTTTCAGATACTTTAAGATTCAAATTGGCAATAATGACATCGCTAAAACGCTCCACATCGCTGACTTCTTGTAATACTTTGAGTACCTCTTCTGGCACTCTTTTATTTAATTTAATATAATTTTCAAAACCATCTAACGCCAAGCGCATCATTGCTTTTGTTTCAGTATCATCATCTGACTTTAAGCTAAATTCACTTAAACTCACCTCAAAAAAATCATCAACTTGTACAATGTGTTCAATCTTGGCACGCCTAACTCCTTCAACCAAAACTTTGATGGTGCCATCGGGTAGTTTTAACATTTGTAAAATGGTTGCTAAAGTGCCTACTTGATACAAATCATCGCCCATGGGTTGTTCTACTTTGTCGTCTTTTTGGGTGACTAAAAAGATGTATTTATTGGCACTAATTGCTTTCGTTATCGCATTAACAGAAGTTTTTCTACCAACAAATAATGGCATAACGGTATGGGGAAAGACCACCACATCTCTTAGGGGCAATAGTGGAATATTGCCTTTGCTTAAATCAATTTGTTCGTTGATGAGCTCTGTTCCCATAGCAATGCAACGCCTTTGAAGTTTAGTAATTTAGATAGATAGTGCTTGGTAACAAAGATTTCAAGTACCCAAGCGCCAAAATCATCCACTTTTTCATGGCGAATATGCCCAATATTATGAATGTTACTACGAATATATGCACTGTTAACATCCAGACGAATCTTTGCATGAGTCATCATACCACTAAGTTGTTCGGCTAGGGCTTGATGAAGAAAATTGATGCCTTGTGCTGTCTGTGCTGAAAGCCAAACTCGATAAATACGCCCATTTTCATCACGATCTGCACGTGGTACAAAATCATTCAAACAGTCAATTTTATTCATCACTAATATGCTTGGGATGTTGCTTGCACCAATCTGAAAAATAATGTCTTCAACTTGGGCAATTTTATCAATATTGTACTCATCAGCCGCATCAACAATATGCAATAAAACATTAGCACGCTTGGTTTCCTCTAATGTGGATTTAAACGCATCAACAAGGTCATGAGGTAAATTTTGAATAAAACCAACGGTATCAGCAATCACTGCTGCACCAGATGCAGGTAGTGTTATACGCCTAATGGTTGAATCAAGCGTTGCAAAAAGTTGATCATTGGCAAATACTTGTGCATTGGTTAGGGTGTTAAACAACGTTGATTTGCCTGCGTTGGTATAGCCTGCTAAAGCAATCATAGGAAGTTCATTTTTAGTGCGTGATTTTCTGCCCAAATCACGCTGTTTGTGGACTTTATTCAAGCGCTTGGTAATGTTCTTAATACGTACAGCAATCAGTCGCTTATCGGTTTCTAGTTGGGTTTCACCTGGACCACGCAATCCAATACCACCTTTTTGGCGTTCAAGATGTGTCCAACCACGAACTAAACGTGTTGATAAGTGCCTAAGTTGCGCCAATTCTACTTGCAACTTACCTTCAAAAGAACTAGCGCGCAAAGCAAAAATATCTAAAATTAGCCCCGTTCTATCCATCACTTGGCACTTTAGAGATTTTTCTAAATTGCGCTCTTGTGAGGGTGATAATTCAGGAGAAAAAATCACCAAATCTAGTGCTAAATCCTCTACCATTATTGCGATTTCTTCAACCTTGCCTGTGCCAATAAAAAACCGAGCTAAGGCTGAGTTGCGATTCACTTTAATGGCTTTAATAATATCCAAACCTGATGACTCAGCCAGTTCTTTAAATTCAGCTTGGATATTGTGCGATTGTCTATTAGTTGGTAACTCAACATACACCAAAAGCGTTCTTTCGCCTTTGCCAACGACGTCTTTTTGTTGTTCAAATAATGCCAATTAAAGCCTTCATATTAGCCCACTTTTTGGGGCTTGTTAGTACGTTTTTGAGATTGATAAACAATCAGTGGTGTTTTTTGCTTCTGCACCACTGCTTTGTCAACAACCACCTCGCTCACATCAAGAAGTGATGGCAATTCAAACATTGTATCTAATAACAAATCTTCTAAAATAGAACGTAAGCCTCTAGCACCTGTTTTACGTTTAATGGCCAATTTTGCAATCGCCAGTAAGGAAGGCTTTCTAAAGATAAGGCTAACGCCTTCCATGGAAAATATTTCTTGAAACTGTTTAATCACTGAATTTTTAGGCTGCGTTAAGATTTTCACCAAGGCGGCCTCGTCTAATTCACTTAGGGCTGTTTGTACTGGCAAACGCCCGACAAGTTCTGGAATTAAGCCAAATTTAATTAAATCTTCTGGTTGAATCAGTGCAAACAAATCGCTCAATGTTTTTTCTTCTTTTTGATCTTTTACATCTGCAGCAAAACCAATGCCTGTTACTTTTTCAACACGTCTGTTGATAATTTTATCCAAACCATCAAACGCACCGCCACAAATAAATAAAATCTTTGAGGTGTCTACGTCAATGGTTTCTTGATTAGGATGCTTACGCCCACCTTGAGGTGGTACACTTGCTATGGTGCCTTCAATCAGTTTAAGCATGGCTTGTTGCACGCCCTCGCCTGAGACATCACGAGTAATAGAGGGTGAGTCAGAACGGCGAGAAATTTTATCAATTTCATCAATAAAAATAATACCGCGTTGAGCGCGTTTTGGGTCAAAATTACATTTTGATAATAAATTTTTAATCACATTTTCAACGTCATCGCCCACATAGCCTGCCTCAGTTAATGTGGTTGCATCAGCTACTGCGAAAGGCACATCTAAGATACGTGCTAATGTTTGCGCTAATAGCGTTTTGCCTGAACCTGTAGGTCCAATCATTAAAATATTGGATTTGTCCAATTCTACTTGATTGGATATATAATCGCTTTGAAGGCGTTTGTAATGGTTGTAAACTGCAACGGATAACACTTTCTTGGCATGATCTTGACCAATCACATAATCATTTAAAAAGTTGTTTAATTGTTTGGGCGTGTAATTCCAATCTTTAAATTCATTAACCTCTTCTTGTGATGTCTGCTTTTGAATTAAATCATGGCACGATTCAATGCATTCATTGCAAATATAAACACTGGGGCCTTGAATTAAACGCTCAACCTCAGATTTACCCTTGCCACAAAATGAACAAGCCAGTTCTTGATGATCGTCTTTCATAAATCTAACGTTTTGCCAATACCTTGTCAATTAAGCCGTATTTGGCGGCCTCATTTGCTGACATAAAATTATCTCTATCGGTGTCCTTTTGGATGATTTTAATGGTTTGACCTGTGTGAAGTTTTAAAATTTGGTTGAGCCTTTCCCTGACTTTTAAAATTTCTTGCGCATGAATATCAATATCACTAGCCTGACCAGAAAACCCACCCAAAGGTTGGTGAATCATACACCTAACATTAGGCAGTGCAAAGCGCTTGCCTTTAGCGCCTGCTGTTAATAACAAAGCACCCATGCTTGCCGCTTGACCAATACACAAGGTAGACACATCAGGTTTGATAAATTGCATGGTGTCATAAACGGCCAAACCAGCGGACACTGACCCGCCAGGAGAGTTAATATATAGGTAAATGTCTTTATTAGGATTTTCAGATTCTAAAAAGAGTAATTGTGCCACAACCACATTTGCCATGTAGTCTTCAACTGATCCAACTAGAAAAATAATACGTTCTTTTAAAAGACGTGAATAAATATCATAAGCTCTTTCGCCCCGAGCAGATTGTTCTACCACCATCGGAATTTGATTTAAATTTTCAATGTCCATTTGGCTACTGTGTAATTTCTTGAAATTTTTTCTGCTTGAAAGTTACTTTGGCTTTATCCAAGATTAAATCTTGGACCATCTTTTCAACCACTAATAACTCAATACTTGATTTTCTCGTTGGGTCTTGGTTGTAAAAATTAATCATTTTTTGGGCATCTTCACCATACGTCCGAGACATTTCTTTTAATTTTTCATCAATCTGCTTTGCACTGGCGCTTAGTTTATTATCAACAGAGATTTGATTAACCAACAAACCCAACTTAACACGGTGTTGCGCTTGTTTATTAAAAGTAGAAGCAGACATCTCACCTTGTGCTGGCAAGCCTTGCTGTTGCATGCGCTGTTGCATCTGTTTGAGTAAGTTTTGTGCTTCATTGTCAATGCTAGATTGTGGCACGTCAAACTGGTTGGCTTTGGCAAGTGCATCAAAAATAGCGTCTTTATTTAACTGTTCAATACGACCATCAATTTCGACCTGCATTTGCGCTTTCATACTCACTTTTAAAGCATTCATGTCTTTTTCGCCAAACTTCTTAGCAAATTTCTCGTCTAACTTGGGCGGCGTAGGCGAGGCGACCTCATTAACATTGACTTCAAAGATAACGGCTTTAGCTGCTAATTTAGCAACATGATAATCCTTAGGGAATGTCAAATCCAATCTCAGCATGCTACTAGGAATTGCCTCTATTAAGCCTTCTTCAAAGCCTTTAATCATTGAGCCTGTGCCGAGTACTATTTTGAAATCTTTGGCTTCGCCACCATCAAAGGCTTCGCCATTAATCAAGCCTTTAAAGTCAATCAATAATCTATCGCCCATTTTAGATTTGCGTTTAACGGCTTTATATTCAGTCAATTGTTGTTTTAATCCGTCCAGTGTTTTTTGTTCGTCAGCTTTGGTAATCTCTACTTTGGTTTGCTCAATAGTAAGCTTTGAAAAATCAGTGACTTTAATGTCAGGAAATACTTCAAATGCCACCGTATAAGAAAAAATCTTTTCATCTTTTGAGTTAATTTTACTGATGACTGGTTGCGCAACAGGGGTTACTTTGACTTGTGCCAATGCATCAGCTAAAGTCTCGTTGACAATCTCATTAATAGCATCTGAATTGGCATTATTACCAAAGCGTTTACGCACGACAGAAATAGGGGCTTTGCCTTTTCTAAAGCCGTCAATATTCACTTTCGATGCCATTTGTTGTAAAATTTTATCTGTTTTTTGCTTAAACCTATCAACGGGTAGGTCTACTGTTAATAATCTGGCCAGACCTTTTAATATTTCTAGTGAAGTTTTCATTGCGTTTAAATCCGTTTTTATACCTGAAAATAGAATCAATTATACCTAAAAGAGACCTTTGCATAATTATGGATGATTAACAAAATGACAGATTTTATTAACTTGGAGGGTGGTATTTTAGTGATTATTCATAATGATGCAAAAGGTTTCTAAAACACAGATAATTAAAGAAGTTAATATAAGTATAAATCCGCTTTTTTTATTAATCAAGGCTATTCTAGCCTTGACTCACCCTTTAATTCAATGTAGCCCAGCAATATACTGAGAAACTGCTTCAATTTCTTTATTGCTTAAATATTTGGTGATGTTTCTCATCATGCCTTCATAGTCATTATTACGCTCAGGCGCATTAGTATCCATTTGTGTATTACTCGCATCTTGGCGAAAAGCAATGAGTTGTTTGGTTGTATAAGTCGCATGCTGAGAGGCCAAAGCTGGAAACTTGGCAGAAGGAATGCCAGTGCCTGTAGGTCCATGACAGGCAATACACGCTGTTACGCCTTTGTCCTTATTGCCACCTCTATAAAGTCGTTGACCCAAAGCAATATTGGCACTTTTACTGGCAACGCCCTGGGTGATGGTTTGCTCAGAAAAATAAGCAGCTAAATTTGCCATATCAGCCTCAGTTAATGATGCAACAGTGCCTTTCATAATCGTATCTTGACGGACATTTGATTTAAAATCTTGCAACTGTTTTAGTAAATAACCTTCGCCTTGCCCAGCTAATTTAGGGAATGTGGCCACCACTGAATTACCCTGAGCACCATGACAAGCAACACAAGCTGCTGCAATAGCCTTGCCCTTGGCAACATCAGTAGATGCAAAAATATTAATTGAAGTAAAAGCGATTGCAATAATAAAAATTGAGGCTAATTTATTCATAAGATATGTGTTTTTTTGAAAAATAAGCCCACATTATACATTAATCTTGGTCTCCTTGGTCTATTAAAATAGTGAAATGAGGCGTGGTTTTTTATTGTTTGGCTAAATAATCGGCAATGGCTTGTTCATGACCAATAATCATTGGTGTCATTGCATTCATGGCTGGGTCTCTACGCACGCTAGATTGAAAATCTTTGAGTTGCTTTGCTTAACAAGCCACACTGTCTCTTTACCAACCAAAACGGGATAGGCAGGTTGTAACTTTATCAGAGGCTTACGCACCAAAAACAGCACTTAGTACCATCATGGCAAATGCGTGGTGTCGTATTTTTTTTTCATTATCATGTTAAACCTTTTGCTTCATTATGCAAAGGTTCATATTGTTAAAAACCCCTAAATAAATTAGGGGTTTTTGGTTCAAGAACAAGGGCTATTTTTGCTTCGCTAAAAAATCAGCAATTGATTGTTCTTTGCCAGCAGCTAGTCCTGCCATTGCACTCATAGTCGGGTCTTTACGTGCGCCTGTTTGAAAATCTTTTAGTTGCTTAACGGTATAAGCCGCATTTTGTCCAGCAAGCTTAGGATAAGTTGGAATGGCTGATACACCTGTTGTGCCATGACAACCAACACAACCACTGTTCATATAATCTGCTTTACCATCTGCTTGAGCAAAACCCATTGTAAATATAGCGACAGTTGTTACTAATAAAATTCTCTTCATTATCCTTTCTCCTTATCATTAAAATTAATGTCAATCAAATGACCACAACTTTTCAATTATACACCGTTTTTAACAATGTGCAAACACTATCACCAAGCCAAATTCCTACTTTCTTGCCCTTCTTTAAAAGGCTGTCCGCCAGATGAAGGTTATGAGGTTATTTTTGCTGGTCGCTCAAATGCAGGCAAATCAAGTGCCATTAATACACTCACACTACAAAACAAACTTGCCAAAGTATCACGCACACCCGGCAGAACTCAGCACTTGGTTTTCTTTGAACTGGACAAAGAGCGTCGTTTGGTTGATTTGCCCGGCTATGGCTACGCCAAAGTGCCAGAGCGTGTCAAAGCCAAATGGCACAAACACATGAATGAGTACTTTGACAAGCGCGATTGCCTTCGTGGTGCGGTATTGGTGATGGATGTTCGCCATCCGATCAAGCCTTTTGACCAAATGATGCTTGACTGGTGTCATGGTATTAATTTACCCACACAAATCATACTCACCAAATCCGACAAACTTAAAAAAGGTGCCGCCAGTAATGCCTACCTTAAAGTCCGTAATCAAATTAAAAAGTACCCTTATGTTGATGTGCAATTATTTTCTAGCTTAAAAAAACAGGGCTTAGAAACATTATGGACTCGATTAGACGCTTTTTTTGGCTATGGAGGTCACTCATCAACCCAGTGCGACTTAGGGGTATACAGAAAATAATGTATTTTTTTCATCCAAAAATGAGGAAAATAGCCAGTTATTTGATGAGTTTTTGGATGAAAAAAATGTTGTTTTATGTCTTTCATAAGTTGTGATGGGTTGATGAGTGGTCTCCTATGTTGATTAATGCCAATTTAGCCAAGCTTAACGCTAAAGATACGGTTGTTTTAGCCAATAACCGACAAGTACTGGCTTTTAAAAAAACCTTTGCCACTCAACACGGCAATACCCAACTGCCAAAAATCTTATCTTGGGAACAATATTTACGCCACACTTGGCGCCAAATTAGCCCCAATTCAAATTTGCGATTTATTGACCAGATTGAGTCAAGGCACCTTATCAAGCAATCCATGCAAAAACTAGGACAAAACACAGACCAACGCCTGCTAGATGAAGTGGTTAAAAATAATGATTATTGCGCCAATCATTTAATTGATTTATCCGAGTTAACTCGCTCGAAAATACGCTCATCAGAATTGTTCAGCACTTGGATTAATGCCTATAAAAACACCAAATCAACCCTAGGTTTGATTGATTTACACAACTTGCCAAATTTGATTATTGAGGCTGACACGCTAATTACCAAACTTCATATATATGGTTTTAAAACCCTAACGCCTCAGCAGCAACTTTTGTTTGATACAATCGGATATCAACAAATTAGTGCTCTCAATTCTCACCATATATCAGCCCTGACTTTTGACACCACCACCAGTGAAATCTTTAAAGCCGCTAAATGGGCAAAAGCACACTTTGATAATAATTCTGACAAATCAGTCGTTATTGTTAGCCCGCAACTTAATAATATACAACATCAATTAAGTTCTATTTTTGATCAGGTGTTTGATGATTTACTCACTGAAATTGGGCAAAAATCCTACAATATATCTTTAGGCTTGCGTTTAAATCAATACCCCCTCATTCAAGATTTGCTGTCAATTTTGACACTATCTACGCAATTACAATGCAACAAAATTCAAAGCACATTGTTTAACCAAATCGCCACTTGCGTTTATGTCTCTGGCTACCAACAAGAAAGATCAGCCAGAAATTTGTTAATGAACCAAGTTTTGGCTTTATCAGTTGATGAATTTGGTTTGGACAAAATTGATAAGGCTTTGTCCAAATGCCCAATATTAAAAGCCATTATTGACAATATTAAGTGTGAAAAGTCAACCAATAACACGCTTGAATCCCACCTTTTAGCCTTTAACAGCACGCTTAAAACTTGGGGTTTTGCCACTGATAGAAACCTAAGTAGTACCGAATATCAACTATTTAACAAATACTTACAAACCAGTTTGGGGCTTAATCGACTCTCACTTTATGACGCTAAAGTTAGCGTTCAATCTGCCATCACGCAGTTAAATAATCTAACCACGCAAGTGATTTTCCAAGCACAGGCAAGCAAAACCAATATTCAAATTCTGGGTGCTTTAGAAGCACAAGGCTTATATTTTGACGAGGCTTGGGTGCTGGGCATGACCAACCAATTCCTACCTGCACGACTCAATTCGCCTCGCTTTATTGCTGCTGATATCAGCACAAAACACCAAATCCCGCACACAAACTACGAACTGATTGCAACTGACGCTAAAAACACACTGGAAAGTTTAAGCTCACTTGCCGACAAGGTCGTTTTTTCCTATGCATTAACATGCCTTGAAAGCGAACAATTACCCTCGCCACTGGTAGCGTTTAGCCCAACCATTAACACAAATCATATTCAAAAAATATCCCCCATTACGCTAGAGTCTATTGATGACACCCACACAACCCATTTAGAAAAACTCAAAGTTAAATCAGGTGTTCGCATTTTAAAAGACCAAATGGCCTGCGCTTTCAAGGGTTTTGCACATCGGCTAAATACCCCAAGTTTCGATGCGCCACACATCGGTATGAACCGATTAGAACAAGGCAATATTATTCACAACACCTTAGAATATATTTATCGAGAAATTACCTCAAAAGAACAACTCCTAGCCCTTAGCGCCAAGGAACTTGACAGCCTTATTCTTAATAAAATAAACGTCGCTCTCAGACGCCATCCAAATTCTGGTTTTAAAAAAATAGAAAAACTCAGACTCTCTCATCTTGTTCACACTTTCATTGAAGCCGACAAACTCAGAGAAGATTTTTGTGTACTAGCAACCGAACAAAACATCACCGCTAATATTGCTAATTTAGAATTTGAAACCCGACTAGATAGACTTGACCAAATGAGCAATGGCGACAAAATCATCTTCGATTACAAAACAGGCGCTACTTCAATTGCCAGTTGGTGTGGCAACGCCATCAGTGAGCCACAACTCCCCATTTACACCCTCACCAACAATGTTCAAGGCGCTGCTTTTATTGAACTAGCCTCAAACAAAATCAGCTTCAAAGGTCTGTCAAAAGACCCAGATTCCCTACCCAAACAATCCAAATACAAAGGCAAATGCCAAGACTGGGACGAACAACTTAAAATCTGGAAACAAACCTTAAATACTGCCAGTTTTGATTTTCAAAATGGCATTGCTACCGTCTTACCTAACAAAAATGCCTGTGATTATTGTGAGTTTGACTTGTTTTGTCGTGTGGAAAAATAATCACTCAACCTCTTGTCCTACCCTCAATCATACATTCACCTAATAACGAGTTTTTATCTGTTACCATGATGTGAAATTTAAATTAAGTTGTACATAAATGTGGATATTTTTAATATTGTATATTGGGTAAAAACTATATTTTCTTTTTCTGCACAGCTTCATTTTAATATCACAATATAAGGAAAATATTCCTTCATATTAATAGTTAGATGCAGTCGCAGAGTAGTTGAATCTGACGGGTAGCGATAATAAATTGATTCGTTATACAACACATACAACAATTAAAACAGAATTTACAATGAGATGTTGTATAAGTTCAGAAACGAATTAATGATTAATTTTTTCTCTATTTGAATGGCCTTTCCAATATCTGACTTATCTAGTTTAGATACATCAATATCTTTAAGTAAATCTCTTAAATGTTTAATGGGTGCAATATCAATCGCTAGTAGTTGAAATGTAGTGAGTAACTCTTCAAATCTATCTTTGCGTCTAAGCGCATCAGTTTTGGTGAAAAAGTCAAATACTTCGTTACTTGATCGACCAGTGAAATCCTGTGAAAATTGGTAAAATTGACTAACAAGTTCGGATAATTGTTGATATTGTTTAGGACATTTAATGGTGTTGCATAAGGCTTTAATATTACGTCTGCTCTCATCTTTAAGCCAAATAGAGAACTTAATATGCCCCTTATTAGTATTAAGATTATCTAAAAACTCAAATGAATTGCTGTGATTTTGGTGTGCTTGATTATCAAGGCTGGGGAAAACTTTTTGATAGGCGCTACAAGCAGTCAATACTTTAAAAAAAGCTGATGGCGTTTCGTATGACAAGGCTTTGTTAAGTTCTTTAAACACACGTTCAGGGGTAAGGGTATCTACCTCGCCTGAGGCAACCATTTGGCTCATTAGTTGGTGGGTTTGGTGCGCTACTTTAAAGCCAAACTTTTTAAAGCGTGCTGCAAATCGAGCCACACGTAACACCCGCACTGGGTCTTCGCTAAAGGCGTCAGACACGTGGCGTAAAATACCATTATTTAGGTCTTTTTGACCATTAAATGGGTCAAATAGTTCGCCTGCTTTTCGTGCCATTGCATTAATGGTTAAGTCACGACGAGAAAGGTCTTGTTCTAGCGTGACTTGGCTTGATGTGTCAAACTTAAAGCCTTTATATCCAGCGCCTACTTTTCGCTCCAGCCTTGCCAGGGCATACTCTTCTTGTGTACCTGGATGTAAAAATACAGGGAAATCTTTACCCACTTGACGATAGCCAAGGTCTAGCATTTGTTCAGAAGATGAGCCAACGACCACCCAATCTTTTTCAGTGTGCTCATCAGCAACGCCTAATAATTGATCACGCACTGCACCACCGACTAAATAAACTTTCATAATGATGAAAAAATAAACTAATTATCCATATAATACCCTAATGGATTTGGATAAAAAACTAACCCCAAAGCAGTTTAAAGTCACGCAACAAGCAGGCACTGAGGTGCCGTTTACTGGCAAATATTACAACCATCAAGAACAAGGAAATTATCTTTGTATTTGTTGTCATCAAGTTTTATTTTCATCCAATACTAAGTTTGATTCAGGCACGGGTTGGCCCAGTTTTTCTGATGTTTTAAAATCTAACAGTGTTAAGTTAATCACTGATGACTCACATGGCATGAGTCGTGTTGAAGCAAGGTGCGCTAATTGCGATGCCCATCTTGGACATGTTTTCCCTGATGGCCCTACGTCAAGTGGCAATCGCTATTGTATCAACTCTGCCTCACTTGATTTTAAGCCTTCATAATGCACATTCATATTCTTGGCATTGCTGGTACATTTATGGGCTCACTCGCTTTGCTTGCCAAGCAAATGGGGCATCAAGTCACTGGGATGGATCAGGGCGTTTACCCACCAATGAGCACCCAACTTAATGAGCAAAATATTGGCTATACACAAAACTACAAAGTTAAAGATTTACCCAAAGCCGATTTATTTATTATTGGCAATGCTCTGTCTCGTGGTAATGCTTGCGTGGAGGAAATACTCACCCAGCAATATCCGTATACCTCAGGTGCACAATGGCTAAGCGAAAACATATTGCATGATAAATGGGTGCTTGGTGTGTCAGGCACTCATGGCAAAACCACCACAGCCAGTATGCTAACTTGGATACTTGAATTTGCTGGTTATCATCCTAGTTTTTTAATTGGCGGGGTTGCACAAAATTTTGGGGTGTCGTCACGTTTAACTGATGCTAACTTTTTTGTGATTGAGGCTGATGAGTACGATACGGCTTTTTTTGACAAACGCTCTAAGTTTGTTCATTACCACCCAAGAACATTGGTGATTAATAATTTAGAATTTGACCATGCGGATATTTTTAACTCACTCGAAGATATTCAAAAACAATTCCACCATTTGATTCGCACCATACCTAGCAATGGCTTGGTTATTTACCCACAAAATAATACAAATATTAAGGCGCTACTTAAGCAGGGCATTTGGTCTGAGAAGCAAGTTTTACCAACTCAAACGCTGACAAATACAAAAACAGGTACAAAATTTAATGTTGAGGATGGTCAGGTATCGTGGCATTTATTAGGCGAGCATAATATGGAAAATGGATTGTGCGCTATTTATAGCGCACATCACGTTGGCGTGCCAATTGATGTGGCTTGCGAGGCATTAAGCAACTTTAAAGGCGTGAAACGTCGTTTGGAGGTCAAACATCAAACTGAGTCCATTACTTTGTATGATGACTTTGCCCATCATCCTAGCGCCATTAAAACAACGATTAAGGGTTTACGTGCAAAGGTGGCTGATGAGCCTATTATTGCTATTTTGGAGTTAAGGTCTAATACCATGCAATCTGGCGTGCATCAGCAAACTTTAGTGGATGCGCTTAAAAATACCAATCAAGCCTTAATACTACGACCCAAGCATTGCGATTGGGATATTGATGCCTTGTTTAAAAACAATCACTCAACTTATTTGTTTGACTCTGTTGATGGCATTGTAAATCACCTTAGCTCTATTAATCATGGCCACTTTGTGGTGATGTCAAATGGTGGTTTTGATGATATTTTTAACAAAATGATACCCAATCTATAAAACCTATCTCTATTGCATTAACAGGTGCTTCAGGTATGCCGTATGCCATCACCTTGATCAAGGAATTGCTCAAAACCCAATCATTAAGGGACTAACTTACATTAATACCAACATCTTATAAGACAGTCTATTACCACTAAATCCAGACATTATTAAATCAATTCTATCCAGTGTTGATTGTATGGGCAGTGGCAAGCAATCCAATACGAGCAGTTAAAAGTTCATTGGTCGTATCAAGTTTGTCGTTTAAACTATTCATAAACGCAGTAAAGTTTGGTTGTGTATAAAAGAGATGGGGTTGTCTTTTGTGTTTTCACCCAATGGGTGAAAGGGTTTTTGGTTGAAACCATTATACCAACTGGGGTTTCTGCGTTTTTTTAATTTTTATTTTTTGGATTGGAGGCTAAGCAAATGAATAGAAATAGACAACAAGCTGAAATAAAACTAAAACGGATTTTTGGATTTGACGGGTTCTATGATGAACAATGGGAAACTATTGACTTGCTATTTCAAGGCAAAAAAGTTCTTCTAATCGAAAAAACAGGATTTGGAAAATCATTATGCTTTCAATTTCCAGCTATACAATTTAAAGGTTTAACAATCATATTTTCACCACTGATTGCATTAATGCGCGATCAAGTTAAAGGGCTTTTGGAAAATGGAATTAGTGCTAAGTTTATAAATTCAGAACAAACGCAAGAAGAAAACTCACAAACTATTCAAGACGCAATTAATGGTAAATTAAAAATTTTATACATAGCACCTGAAAGACAAGAAAATCAAGAGTGGATACAAGCTACAAGACAAATGGATTTGTCAATGATTGTCATTGATGAAGCTCATACAATTTCAGTTTGGGGGCACGATTTTCGTCCAGCTTTTAGGAGGATTACTAACTTAATTCAGTTGCTACCTAAAAACATGCCTGTTTTAGCGACCACAGCAACTGCAACAAAAAGGGTGCAGATTGATGTTGAAAAACAAATATCTAACGATATTACAACATTAAGAGGACGGCTAATCAGAGATAATTTTGAATTATTTGTTATCAATGTAAAATCAGAAGATGAAAAATTAATTTGGCTTGCTGAAAACCTAAATAATATTGAGGGAACGGGAATAATTTATACAGGAACAAGAGTTAATACAGAAATATACTCACGTTGGTTCAATTACCTTAAAATAAATACCACCGAATATAACGCAGGTCTTGACGGTGAAACAAGAAAAAAAGTTGAAAATGGTTTAATGGCAAATAGGTGGAAGGCAGTTATTTCAACTAATGCCTTAGGAATGGGAATTGATAAACCCGATATTAGGTTTATAGTTCATACTCAAATTCCCGCATCACCAATTCATTATTATCAAGAAATAGGGAGAGCAGGCAGAGATGGAAAGCCAACAACTATAATTTTATTTTATAATTCTTCAAAAGACAATAAAGGAATAGAAGAGGATTATAAACTTCCCAAAGCATTCATTGATGGTGGACGACCAAGTTTAAATAAATACAATAAAGTTATTAATGCTGTTAAAGATGAGCAATTGGGTGAATGCCAAATAATGAAAGCGACAAACCTTAAACAAACTCAGGTAAGAGTGATAAAAGCAGACTTAATAGAACAAGGAATTATTAAAGAAGTGATATATGGTCAGTCAAAAAAATATGAATACCAATTTGATGCGCCTGAGTTGAATATAAATACATTTGAAGAATTGAGAGAATTAAAACTAAAAGAGCTTGAATCAATGCTTGAATATGTTAATTTAAATACTTCAAGAATGAAATTTTTGTGTGAATATCTTGGTGATATGATTCCTAACAAAATTGAAAATTGTGACAATACAAATCTTCAAAAATTAATTTCCAATCCGAAACCTGGAACGGTCAAAGTACTATCTGATTTTAGAGAAACTTATTTTCCTATTTTAAAAGTTGAAAGTAGAAGTTCTAATATCGTGAATGGAATTGCTTCAAGTTATTATGGCATATCAAATGTTGGAGCAACTCTTAACAGATGCAAATATCATAACGGAGGAGATTTCCCTGACTTTTTACTTAAATTGACATTAAAAGCATTTCGGAAACAATACGGACAAGAGCCATTTGATTTAATTGTATATGTACCACCTACTGAATCAGGAGACTTAGTTAAGAATTTTGCAGAAAAAATTTCAAGGGTTTTGAAAGTTCCTATTTCACATAATCTTGTAAAAATAGGAGAAACACAACCACAAAAAGTATTTGAAAATGGCTATTTAAAAAGAGACAATGTTGCAGGAAAGTTTACGCTCAATAATCCTGAACAAATAAATGGTAAAAATGTTATTATTTTTGATGATATTTTTGATAGCGGTGCAACAATTAAAGAGATTGGGAAAATGTTAACTAATAATGGCGCAAGTAAAATAGCACCTTTAATAATCGCCCGAACTGTTGGTGGTGATATTAAAAAAGAATAATATGAATGAAGAATTATCATACTGGCTTGCTTTGGCACATTTGCCAAAACTAAGAACAAAAAAAAAGAATGAAATAATTGTTAGATTGTTTGAAGAACAAAAAACGATTATTGATTTCTTTCATTTTGAGCCAAAGCAGTGGAAAGATAACTACCAATTAAATGAAAATGAGATTTTATTATTTCAAGATGCTATAAAAGAATTATCAAATTATGCTTTTATGGTAGAAGACCTTCTTGAGCAAGGATACAGCATTTTACCTATCACCTCACCTGATTACTCTCCTATTCTTAAAAAGAATTTGGGCAGAACATATGCACCATCTTTAATTTACACAAAAGGCAATAAGGCAATAATGAAAGAAATATCTATTGCTATTGTAGGCTCAAGAAAAGCAGATAAAGTTTCTTTAGATTTTACAGATAATGTTGCTAAAATAGCTTCCGAAGATTATAAAGTTATAGTAAGCGGTTTTGCTAAGGGAGTTGACAAGCAAGCATTAGATTCTGCACTAAAACATAAAGGTCAAAGTATTATTGTTCTGCCTCAAGGTATTTCAACATTTAATTCAGGGTTTAAAAAGTATTACAAACAAATCATTGATGGTGATGTAATAGTGTTGAGTACTTTCTATCCAAAAGCAACTTGGAATGTTGGTTTAGCAATGGCTCGTAATCCTATCATTTACGGTTTAGCAACTGAAATCTTTGTTGCTGAATCAAGTAATAAAGGCGGCACTTGGTCAGGTGTTGTTGATGGATTAAGAAAAGGAAGGAAAATCTTTGTCAGAAAACCAAACTTTAATGAGAAAAATGCTAATAATCAATTAATACAAAAAGGGGCTATTCCTGTTAATGCAAAAGGGAATATTTTAAACTATGAACAACAAATAAATATAAATCAAAATGTTGTTTCTGAACTTGACCCAAATGATGTTGAATATAAAATTATTGAATTCTTGAAAAAAGGAGGAGAATTCATTTCAAAAGAAATAGTTGATACACTTAAATTAGATTGGAGTTCAAGAAAAGTTTCCTCATTTCTGAAAAAACAGAGCGAAATTATTACCGTTAAAGGTAAACCGTTAAAATTTTCACATAAAGAAAGAACTATCCAATCACAACAATCATTATTTTAAGAATGAATAAAACGTAAAGTGGCTAATACGGTTGATGTAAACTTTGCCTCTCCTGTCTATGTATCTCAAACTATTAACTTTAATGGCTTAGACTATAAAACCCTACAATCTCCAGATACAGGTAGAATTTGGCTAGATAGAAACCTAGGTGCTGCGCAAGTAGCCACCTCAAGTACAGACAGTGCTGGTTATGGATATTTGTACCAATGGGGTAGAAATGATGATGGGCATGAGCGTAGGACGAGTGCCACCACAACCACGCAAGCAACTGATGTTGTCAATGTGGGTCATTCGTTATTTATTACTGATACTGCGAGTGGTAGGGATTGGGCAAGCGTAGATACAAATGGTAGTATTAGAGCAAATGCTTGGAAAGACGGTGGTAGTAATGACATCTGTCCAGCAGGCTTTGGTGTGCCAACTGTTGCAGAACTAATGGCAGATACTATGAATGCCACTACTGTGAAGATTACTAACAGTGCTACCGCTTTTTCCAGCTTCCTCAAGTTGCCACTTGCTGGCCTTCGTTCTGTTCTGAACGGCATGCCTTTTCTTGTCGGCTCTGAAGGTTTATTCTGGAGTCGTTCTTCTATTAGGATAGGTAGTAATTATGTTCGGGAATATTTGTGCTTGCGGTTATAACCAGAACTGATTACGCTGATGCCCATAGTGTTCGTTGCATTAAGAATTAATTTGAATTTTTACCTAGGCACACTCAGAAACGAGCAAGGCTCGTTTCTTAAAATTAACTAGGTGTTTAGTCCCATCAATTCGTGTATAAGTTCAAAACCAATCTGCCTTTTTCCTGTTGTTAAAGAAAAGGCGTCAACAGCATTCGCTGCATTCAAGATTAGGGCGCTTTGATTTATTTGATGCTTTGACCGTTTCATGGCTTTAGCCTGAAATAGTCTTTTAAAAAAGCATGATTAATGACACTGATTTTAAAAATTTAGCCCACGCATCATCAGCCCTAGTTTGATTTAGACGATACAACACTTGTTTTAATTGTAGATTATAAGGCGGGTCAAAAATAAGATTAAAAAGCAATCACTAAAAGCCCTAAAAAAGCCAGAAATAAAGCAAATCCTTTTTTAAGTTTTCTACCATCAACACTATGTGCAACCTTGGCACCGAGTGGTGCAAACAGGACACTAGTAATAACAATACTTAGTAGCGCTTTAACATGGATAAAACCTAAGCCACTAGTAACACCCTCAGTCCCAATGCCTGTTATTATAAAACCCACACTACCTGAAATTGCAATTGGTATACCCACTGCAGCTGAAGTGGCAATGGCGTTTTTGATATTAATATTGTTATAAACTAAAAATGGGGTCGTCATCGTGCCGCCACCAATACCAACTATGGCTGAAACCAGACCAATAATATAGCCTGTTGCCAACCAAACCCATCTGCTTAAATTATCCGCATGTCCAGAGGTGCTGATGCTAAACCACATAATCAGTGCAGCCGTTATTTCAAAAAGTGCAAAGAAAATTCTCAAAAAATCAAAACTCAAGTATTGAGCGATAATCGCACCACAAAATGCCCCTAGTAAAATAGTGGGCGTGAGTTTTATAAAGTTATGCCAATGGACTGCCCTATTTTGATGATGCACCCAAACACTGGAAATAGACGTAAAAACAATCACAAAAAGTGCAGTGCCGATTGCTGTGTGCATTAAAACTACTTCATGAATTTCAGTTGCTAATACATACAATAAAACTGGCACGATAATTAAACCACCACCAACACCCAGCAAACCTGCTACAAAGCCAGAAAATACCCCAAGTAATAATAGTTGAACTAATTCAACCAAGTGCTGACCGTATCAATTAACAAGTCATCTTTTTCATTAAAAAAGTGATCTGCATTCACCATTTTTTGATGGTAATTTTTATTCTTGCTTGATGCATTAGCACGCGCTTTTACAGAACTTAACACTGGCTCAATATCATCCACACCATACAAATCAAGCATGGGAATATCAATCTTTGTCAAATATTCAACTGCTAAATTTGGCATACCTATAGCAATAAATTCTTTAAATGAATGTTGATTATTAGCCAAATAATGTGCGCTCATCACACCACCTAAACTGTGTGCAATTAATGTATTTGCCTCAAAACCTTGTGCTTTTAAATAATTAATGGCAGTAGTAATACGATTATCAGCTTGATTAAATAAAGGCTCATATTGATCAGCATCAACCCCATTTGCCAACACAGGTACTTGGATAGAAAAAGTATTAAACCCTTTTTCAGTTAACACAACCCGCAATGGTTGAATAACTTGAACCCAGTCTGGATGTGCGCCTAAACCATGGACTATAATCGCTGTTTTTTTAGTATCAGACTCACTCGGTGTAAAGATTGATAAAAACTCATGGTTATTAGCACTTAACCAAACTGAATCGCCATCCATAAGTGTGTCTTCAACTTGTACTGCCCAGCGTGTTTCTTTAGCATAATTAGGTGTTGTTTGTGCAGATACAGCCTGAACAATAACAATAGATAGTATCAATAATAACTTCATAAATCCTCTTAAAATAGGATTATTATTATAAAGCAAAAAATAACAGTGATACTTTTAAGAACAAGTAAGGCATAGCAAAAGTATGATTAATTAGATGTTTTAATCGCACAGAATATGTAGCAAAATTTTGTTTTAAGAGAATTTAGATCGAATTAAACCAGACACAACACCCATGTCGGCTTTGCCATCTAATTGGCTTTTTAATAAACCCATGAGCTTGCCCATGTCCTGCATAGAAGACGCGCCAGTATCAGCAATCGCTTTATCAATAGCAACACTGACTTCGGCGTCTGACAATTGTTCTGGCATATAATGCTTAATAACAACCAACTCAGCCTCTTCAATATCAACTAAATCAGTACGACTTGCTTCTTTAAATTGTGAGATTGAATCTTTACGTTGCTTAACCATTTTTTGCACAACACTAAGCACCTGCACATCATCCAATTCAATGCGCTCGTCAACCTCTCTTTGTTTGATTGCCCCTAAAATCATACGTATTGCTTTAAGTCTGGCCTTGTCTTTGGCCTTCATTGCTAATTTCATATCAGCAGTAATACGTTGCTTTAACTCAGACATAATAACGAATTATAATACTTAGAATGTACGTCTAGTACATGCGCTTACGATGAACACGATTTTTAGCTCTCTCCTTGTGTGTCCTTTTAACAGCAGCTGCTTTCATACGCTTATTAACCCAAGTTGGCTTTTCATAGAATTCTTTCTTTCTTACATCAGTGATAACACCCGCTCTGTCACAAATACGACGAAAACGTCTAAGTGCAATATCAAAAGGTTCGTTTTCTCTTACTTTAATTGAAGGCATATATTTTTCCTTTATGAGGTACTAGTTTCAGCAACTACATCTGTCGTGGTTTCAAAGTCAACCAATTGAACAATGGCCATTGGGGCTTTATCGCCAGTACGAAAACCATGCTTTAAAATACGAATGTAACCACCAGGACGATTTTTATAAAATGGTGCTAATTTAGTGAACAACTTATCAACCATTGCATCGTCACGTAATTTTGAAAAGGCATTACGACGATTAGCAACACTGTCAATTTTAGCTTTAGTAATGAGTGGCTCAACAACACGTCTAAGTTCTTTTGCTTTGGGCAAAGTTGTGCGAATGGTCTCATGTAAAAATAATGAGTTCGCCATATTTTTAAACATCGCCTTACGGTGAGATGAATTACGATTTAATTGTCTACCTGACTTTCTATGTCTCATTATCTTATTCCTTATTCACTCATTAAATCAACTGGTGGCCAATTTTCAATATTTGTACCTAAATTAAGCCCTTTCTCAGTTAACACTTCCTTAATTTCATTGAGTGATTTACGACCTAAATTGGGGGTTCTTAGTAAATCTTGCTCAGATTTTTGAATCAAATCACCAATATAGTAAATTTGCTCTGCCTTCAAGCAGTTTGCACTACGTACGGTTAATTCCAATTCATCTACTGCTGCTAACAACTGTGGATCAAAATCTTCTGATGTTGGTAATGCCGCTTCTTCTTCTACCAATTCCAACTCAACAAATGAAGACAATTGTTCTTGTAGAATTATTGCTGCACGTTTAATGGCAACTTCTGCATCAACCGAGCCATTAGTCTCAATTGTAATATTTAACTTATCAAGATTCACTTTCTGCTTAACACGTGCTGCATCCACCGTGAAACTAACACGCTTAATGGGTGAAAAACTTGCATCCAACTGCATGCCACCAATACTTGATGCTTCGTCAGTGCGCGAGGTGGCAGTGTCATAGCCAATACCAGTGCTAATCTTAAGAGTCATACGCATATGACCTTCATTATTAATTGTTGCAATCACCTTATCAGGATTGAATGCCGTAATATCAACACCATTAGCCTCAATATCAGCCACTGTGATTTCACACGGACCCTTCTTGTCAATAACGACTTGCGCAGTTTCAGCTGTGTTTAATGCAACTGACACTTCTTTAAGGTTAAGTAAAATGTCTAACACATCTTCTTGAACACCGTCAATTGTAGAAAACTCATGCATAACGCCATCAATAGCAACTTCGGTTATAGCAGAGCCTGTCATAGAAGATAACAACGTTCTTCTTAGGGCATTGCCCAAAGTATGACCAAAACCTCGCTCAAGAGGCTTAAGAATGACCTTAAATTCATTAACGCCAGTTTGAGAAGACTCAACCAGCTTTGGCTTTAAAAAATCTCTTGCACTACCTTGCATAATTAGTTCCTTATTTAGAATATAGTTCAACGATTAAATGTTCTTGAATGTCTGATGACAACTCATCACGAGCAGGAACATTTTTAAATACACCCTTAAGTGCTTTGTTATCAATATCAAGCCACTGTGGTTGAGTTGATTGTTCGGCCAACTCAAGTGCTAATTGAATACGACTTTGCTTTTTAGCTTTTTCTCTAATTGAGATTTCATCATTCACACTCACTTGGTAAGATGGAATATTAACAACCAAACCATTTACTAAAATAGACTTATGCGAAACCAATTGTCTCGCCTCAGCACGTGTAGAGCCAAACCCCATGCGATAAACAACATTATCCAAACGACACTCAAGCAGTGATAATAAATTTTCACCTGTAGAGCCTTTCTTTTGCGATGCCTTTTTATAATATAGGCGAAATTGTTTTTCTAAAATGCCATAAATGCGTCTTACTTTTTGTTTTTCACGTAATTGTAACCCATACTCTGTGCTCTTTTGACGACGAGCATTCGCACCATGCATACCAGGAAGTTGAGTCACCTTACATTTAGAATCTAGTGATCTAATACCACTTTTAAGAAATAAGTCCGTGCCTTCACGACGTGCTAATTTACAAGTAGGTCCAGTATATCTAGCCATAATTTATCCTTATACTCTACGTTTTTTAGAAGGACGACAACCATTATGAGGGATTGGTGTCACATCTGTGATTGATTGAATTTTTAAACCCTGTGCGTTAAGACCACGAATAGCTGAGTCTCTGCCAGGACCTGGACCTTTAACACGAACTTCTAAGTTTTTCATGCCAAAAGCCAATGCTTTCTCACCACAACTACCTGCAACTACTTGTGCAGCAAACGGTGTGGACTTTCTTGAACCTCTAAAACCAGAACTGCCTGAAGTCGCCCAACAAATTGCATCACCATGACGATCTGTAATCATCACAATGGTATTATTAAAGGTTGCATGAATGTGCGCAATACCATCAGTAATTACTTTTTTAGACTTCTTTTTTGTGGGTGTTTTAGCCATAATGCCTACCTATGATTATTTAATTAAACGACGAGGACCCTTACGAGTTCTTGCGTTTGTTTTTGTTCTTTGACCACGTAGTGGTAATGATTTTCTATGACGAACACCACGATAACAGCCTAAATCTTTAAGGCGTTTAATGTCCATAGCAACTTGACGACGAAGATCACCTTCAACTTCATGCTTAGCAACTTCTGCACGAATTAATTCCAACTGATCTTCAGCAATATCAACAACTCTAGTGGCTGGATCCAATTTAAGGGTGGTGCAAATCGCTCTTGCTCTTGTATTACCAATACCAAAGATTGACTGTAAGCCAATCACAATATGTTTATGTGTCGGAATATTTATTCCTGCTATTCTAGCCATTTATTTTATCCCTCCCTCTAACGTGTGTCTGTTTTTCATAGACTTATTTTCCTCATATCTTGTTTTTATCTCTCAATAAGAAACCGCACAATACTAAATTTTAAAAACCCGTGATTTTACGCTCAAAACTTCCCAATGTCAATTCTAATTAACCCTGTCTTTGCTTATGACGAGGCTCTTTACAAATAACACGAACCACGCCATGACGCTTGATAATTTTACAATTGTTACAAATTTTCTTAACCGATGCTCTTACTTTCATAATAGTGACCTTTTTTTAGTTTAAACCTGCCTTTTTCATCAATGACTCATACTGATTAGACATTAAATGAGATTGGGCTTGTGCAATAAAATCCATCACCACAACAACGATGATTAACAAACTGGTACCACCAAAGTAAAATGGCACATTCCAGTATAAAATTAGAAATTCTGGCAACAAGCAAACAGCAGTAATATAAACCGCACCAGATGCTGTTAGCCTAGACATAACCGAATCAATGTAATCTGCCGAGTGCTTGCCTGGTCGAATGCCTGGAATAAAACCGCCTGACTTACGTAAATTATCAGCCGTGTCTTTTGAATCAAATGTTAGTGCTGTATAAAAGAAGGTAAAAAACACAATCGCCAATCCATAAAACAACACATACAAAGGTTGCCCTGGAGAAATACTGGCGGTCAAATCTGCCAACCAACCCATGCCCTCGCTTTGCGAAAACCAGCCTCCCAAGGTTGCTGGAAATAAAATAATTGATGAGGCAAAAATGGGTGGAATGACACCCGCCATATTAATTTTTAACGGCAAATAGGAGTTCTGACCGCCAACCATTTTACGACCTTGTTGGCGCTTGGCGTAATTAACCGTAATACGACGCTGCCCTCGCTCCATAAAGACCACAAAAGCGGTTACTAACAAAGTCATAGCTAATAAAATTGCCACCAAAATAATGGTTAACTCGCCTGTAGACACCAATGATAAAGTTGAGCCCAATGCCGAAGGTAAGCCTGAAACAATACCAGCAAAAATAATCATTGAAATGCCATTTCCAATGCCTTTTTCTGTGATTTGCTCGCCCAACCACATTAAAAATAAAGTGCCTGTGGTTAATGTCACTATAGTAACCATACTAAAAGTAAAGCCACCTTGAGTAACCAAAGCAACGCCGCCAGCACTTTGTGATTGCAAGGCAATAGAAATACCATAAGATTGAAACACTGCTAATACCACTGTACCTATGCGTGTATATTGTGTAATTTTACGTTTACCCGTTTCACCTTCTTTCTTCAATTGCTCTAACTTTGGCACAACAGAGGTCATCAACTGAATAATAATTGATGCCGAAATATAAGGCATAATGCCTAAAGTAAAAATAGATAGTCTTTCTAATGCACCGCCTGAGAACATATTAAACATATCCAAAATCGTGCCTTGCTGATCTTGTACAAGTGAGGCAAGTGCCGTACTTGAGATAAATGGAATGGTAATATGCGTGCCTAATCTAAAAACGATTAACGCACCCAATAAAAAAAGGATGCGCTTTAATAAATCTTGAGAAAGACCTAAAGTTTGGTTCATCACTTACTCGTTCACTGAACCTTTAACGGCTTCAATCGCTAACTTCGCGCCTTTAGTTGCTTTAATGCCAGTCAATGTAACTGCTCTAGTAATTTCACCAGAAAGCATGACTTTAACACGTTTAATATTTTTAGTGACTAAATTGTGCGTTTTTAAAACATCAATGGTAATGTCAGTCTCAGCCAATCTATTAATTTCAGATAATGTTACTTGTGAGGTAATAATGGACACTCTTGATGAAAATCCAACTTTTGGAAGACGACGTTGCAAAGGCATTTGACCACCCTCAAAACCAATCTTACTGAAACCACCAGAACGCGCTTTTTGACCTTTATGACCACGACCACAAGTCTTGCCAAAGCCACTGCCAATGCCACGACCCACACGTTTTCTTGATTGTTTTTCACCTTGTACAGGCGATAAGGTATTTAATTGCATAATGTTCATTTTCTAATCCTCTACTTTTAGCAAGTAAGCCACTTTGTTAATCATGCCTCTAATTTCAGGCGTATTTTTAAGCTCTTTTGTATGGTTAATGCGTTTCAAACCAAGACCTGCAATGGTAGCACGATGAGATGGCAGACGACCATGAAAACTTTTAATTAGTGTAATGCTGACTGTTTTAGTTTGACTAATTGTTTGTGTCTTTTTAGCGACCACTGCTTTTTTAGTCACTTTCTTTTCTTCAGCCATTATCCTTCCCCAGTAATTTGTTCAACAGTTTTGCCACGCTTAGCAGCAACCAACTGTGGAGATGACATAGAAGTCAAACCTTCAACCGTTGCACGCACCACACTAATTGAGTTACGAGTGCCGTTGCATTTTGCCAAAATATTATGCACACCCACCGCTTCTAATACACTACGCATTGGACCCCCAGCAATAACACCTGTGCCTTCTGAGGCTGGCTGCATATAAACTTTAGCCGCACCAACATTTGAGGTAATTGGATAATGAAGCGTGCCATTGACCAGTGGAACAGACTTCATTGCTTTGCGAGCCTTGTCCATTGCTTTTTGAATAGCGGCAGGCACTTCACGTGCTTTTCCTGTGCCATAACCAACTTTACCGTTACCATCGCCAACAACAACCAGCGCTGAAAAACCAAAGATACGACCGCCTTTAACTACTTTTACAACACGACGGATGTTAACCAGTTTTTCAATATAATCGTTATCATCGTTGTTGTTATTTTTCTTATATTCAGCCATTATTTATGCCTTTTTAATCAATTTTATTAATAATTTAGAAGTCCAAACCGCCTTCTCTTGCCGCATCAGCCAATGCTTTAACACGACCATGATATTTAAATCCAGAACGGTCAAAAGCGACTTTTGTTACTTTTGCACTAGTGGCGGCTTTAGCAATTGCCTTGCCAACCTTGGTTGCTGCATCTACATTGCCACCATTTTTAAGTTTGGCTGCTAGTGTTGAAGCAGAGGCTAAAACTTTAGTACCACAAGGGCTAATAATCTGAGCATAAATATGCTGTGCAGTTTTGTGAACGCATAAGCGCTCAACACTTCTTTGTGCATGCTTAGCTCTAAATTTAGTTGCCCTTCTTAAGCGCGCTTGTTTTTTAGAAAGTTTCATATTAAATACCTTAGTCAATTATTTCTTCTTAGCTTCTTTGCGAACCACATGTTCATCAGTATAACGAACTCCTTTGCCTTTGTAAGGCTCTGGCGGGCGATAAGCTCTAATTTCAGCGGCCACTTGCCCTACTTTTTGCTTGTCCATACCCTTAACAACAATTTCAGTTTGAGAAGGGGTTTCAACTGTCACACCTTCTGGGAGTTTGTGGTTAATTGGATGCGAAAAACCCAAGGTAAGACTCAATACTTTACCCATTGCTTTAGCACGATAACCAACCCCAATTAAGGTCAACTTCTTTTCCCAGCCTTCTGTTACACCCTGAATAAGGTTTGCAGTATTAGCCCTTACTGTACCAGCTTGAGCCCAAGCTTTCTTTTGTTCTTTCTTTTCAGTAATAGCGATATCAAAACTAAGTTCATTATCAGTGTTTGTAACCACAACACAAGGATGAACATTCATATTCAACTGACCCAACTTGCCCTTAGTAGACATTAAATTACCAGTCATGGTAACTTCAACACCAGTGGGTATAGTAATGGGTGATCTTGCAACTCTAGACATTCCAACTCTCCAATATTAGTAAACGCTACACAAAACTTCGCCACCGATATTTTGGGCATGTGCTGCTTGTCCAGTCATCACACCTTTAGGTGTAGAAACAATAACAATACCTAAACCATTCATCACACTTGGCATTTGTGAACTGCCAACATAAACTCTTAAACCTGGCTTTGATATGCGCTTTAATTTTTCAATCACTGGCTTACTGTCATAATATTTTAACTTGATACTTAACGTTTTTCTGGCAACAATACCATCAACAGTAAAAGATTCAATATAGCCTTCTTGTTGCATCACACTTGCAATCGCAGATTTTAAATTTGATACTGGAACATTAACTTCTTTTTTCTCAACCATTTGTGCGTTGCGAATGCGCGTTAACATATCAGCAATAGGGTCAGACATACTCATATTATTTCTCCTTATTACCAGCTTGCTTTAGATAAACCTGGCACTTCACCATTCATAGTGCGCTCTCTAAGCTTGATTCTAGCAAGACCAAACTTACGGTAAAAACCATGTGGACGACCCGTCAAAGCGCAACGACTACGCTGACGTATTGGCGAAGCATCACGTGGCAGAGCTTGCAACTTAATAGTTGCTTGAAAACGCTCTTCATCAGATGTACTAATGCTCTTAATAATTTTTTTAAGCTCAAGGCGTTTGACTTTGTATTTTTCAACCAACTTTGTGCGCTTGATGTCTCTGTTTATCATGGATTTTTTAGCCATTCTTTTATTGTCCTTTTTTTTATTAGCCTTTAAATGGAAACTTAAACATTGCTAATAGTTTCTTAGCGTCTTCATCATTTTTTGCGCTTGTTGTGATGGCAATATCCATCCCACGCACTCTTGTTACTTTTTCAAAATCAATTTCAGCAAAGGTAGTTTGTTCAGTAATACCCATATTGTAATTACCACGACCGTCAAATGCAGTGGTCTTTAGACCGCGAAAATCACGAATACGAGGAATGGTAATATTAACCAAACGATCAAGAAATTCATACATTCTTTGCTTACGTAAAGTGACCTTACAACCAATTGGGTTGCCTTCTCTTAGTTTAAAACTTGCCACCGATTTACGCGCATTACAAGTGAGTGGCTTCTGACCAGAAATAAGACTCATTTCTTCCAATGCACTTTGCAGTACTTTTTTATCGCCCAATGCACTACCCAACCCCATATTAATTGTAATTTTTTCAATCTTGGGTACTTGCATAGGATTGGACATACCTAACTCTTTTTGCAAAGCTGGTAAAATTTCATTTTTGTATTGTTGTTGTAATCTAGACACGCTTATATTTCCTTATACTTAATCAAACGATTGTTTCATCATTTGATTTAAAAAATCTTTCTTTAATGCCGTCTTTATTAGTGCGGATACCCACTCTATCAGCCTTCTGAGTTGCTGGATTATAAATAGCAACATTAGAAATCGCCAAAGGCATTTCTATGTCTGTAATACCGCCCGCAATACCTGCATTTGGGTTAGGTCTGACATGTTTCTTAGCAAGATTTAAGCCCTCAACCAGCACTTTGGAATCTAATACTTTGGTTACTGTGCCTGTAGATCCTTTGTCTTTACCAGCAATAATAATAACTTCATCTTTTAGTCTAATCTTTTGCATTATAAAACCTCTGGCGCAAGTGAGACAATTTTCATAAATTGTGCATTGCGTAATTCGCGAGTCACTGGACCAAAAATACGAGTACCGATTGGCTCAAGCTTTGTATTTAAAAGCACAATTGCATTATGATCAAAACGAATGCGAGACCCGTCGCTACGACGAACCCCATGAGCAGTACGCACAACAACTGCGTCATACACATCACCTCTTTTAACCTTGGCATGTGGCGCAGCTTCTTTAATACTAACTTTAATAACATCGCCAATATTGGCATAACGACGCTTAGAACCACCCAGCACTTTAATACACATTGCTTTAACGCCACCACTATTATCTGCGACCTTAAGTTTTGTTTGCATTTGAATCATGACTTACTCTCTTTAAATAAACTTAATATTAATCAACAGAAACTGATTTTTCAACCACTTCCAATAATGCCCAATGCTTAGTTTTTGAAAATGGTTTTGCTTCAACCACCCGAACTAAATCACCACATGTGCATTCATTCTTTTCATCATGTGCATGTACTTTGGTACTACGTTTGATGTATTTTTTGTAAATAGGATGTCTTACTTTACGCTCAATTAAAACAGCAATGGTCTTGTCACGATTGCTACTCACAACCGTACCTGTTAATACGCGTTCTACTTTTTTGTCACTCATGCTTGTTTCTGCCTAATAATAGTTTTAACTTGTGCAATTGATCTTTTAGTTTTACCTAACTTTGAAGAATCATCCAATTGTGCACTTTTATGCTGCATACGCAACTCAAAATGCTCCTTTAGAAGTTTAATCAGCGTTTCATTAAGTTCTGAAACGTCTTGATCTCTTAACTCTTTAACATCCATTACATTACCGTCCGTTTAATTACTGTCGTTTTGACTGGCAACTTTGCTGCCGCTAACGCAAATGCCTCTCTAGCAATTGTATCTTCAACACCTTGCATTTCAAATAACATCTGACCAGGTTTAATTTGTGCAACCCAATATTCAACACTACCTTTACCTTTACCCATTCTAACCTCTAATGGTTTTTTAGTAATAGGCTTGTCTGGAAACACACGAATCCAAATTTTTCCTTGACGCTTAACATGGCGCGTCATTGCACGACGCGCAGATTCAATTTGTCTAGCAGTCATGCGACATCTGCCTGTTGCTTGAAGTCCGATTTCACCAAAACTAACCTTATGACTCGTTGCAAGACCGCGATTACGACCTTTCATCATTTTTCTAAATTTTGTTCTCTTAGGTTGTAACATTTATCAATCCTTCACTTTATTTTTTGGCAATTTGATTCGTTGCACCACGACGAACAATCTCATCTAGTGTGCCTTTTTTATGATCTAGAATCTCACCCTTAAAAATCCAAACCTTAATGCCAATAACGCCGTACTGTGTGTTTGCACCATAGGAAGAGTAATCAACATCGGCTCTAAAAGTATGTAATGGCACTCGACCTTCACGATACCACTCAGAACGTGCAATTTCTGCACCATTTAAACGACCACTGACCATGACTTTAATACCTTGAGCACCTAAACGAGTTGCATTGCCTAGCACACGCTTCACAGCACGACGATACATCACACGTTTTTCTAATTGTTGGGCAATATTTTCAGCCACCAAACGCGCATCAAGTTCAGGTTTTTTAATTTCTTCAATGTTAATATGAACAGGAAAGCCCATCATTTTTGAAACAATTGACTTTAACTGCTCAATATCAGCACCTTTCTTGCCAATAACAATACCTGGGCGTGCAGTATGAATAGTAACCTTGGCATTATTTGCCAAACGCTCAATTTGAATACGACTAACAGAAGCATTCGCTAATTTATCAAACAGATAATCTCTAACTTCAATATCAGATAATAAGTACTTAGAATAATCTTGACTATTGGCATACCATTTAGAATCCCAATCTTTGACGATGCCTAATCTAATACCTTTTGGATTTACTTTTTGACCCATAACTTATAACCTATTTGCTGACGCCAACCGTGATGTGGCTTGTTCTTTTTAAAATTCTATTGGCTCTACCCTTTGCTCTTGGACGAGTCCTTTTCATGGTTGAGCCTTCATCAATATAAATACTGGTAACGAATAATTCATCAATATCTAGTCCATCATTATGCTCAGCATTAGAAATGGCTGAGTTCAACACTTTTTTGACTAAAACTGCTGCCTTTTTATTATTGAATGATAAAATATTTAAGGCTTCTTCCACTGGTTTAAGACGAATTTGATCCGCCACCAATCTTGCCTTAAAAGCAGATGTTTTTGCATATTTATGTATTGCTTTAACTTCTTTCATTATCATCTACCTATTTAAGCTTTACGATCACCAGAGTGACCTTTGAAAGTTCTAGTAATGGCAAATTCGCCCAATTTATGACCAATCATATTTTCATTGATGGACACAGGGACGTGCGCTCTACCGTTATGAACTGCAATCGTAAGACCAATCATTTCAGGCACGACGACACTGCGGCGTGACCATGTTTTAATTGGTTTTCTGTCGTTCTTTTCTTGAGCCACCAATACTTTTTTGATTAAGTGTTCGTCTACAAATGGTCCTTTTCTTAATGATCTAGCCATGATTAACCCTTATTCCTATGACGCACGATAAACTTATCTGTGCGTTTATTACTACGTGTTTTATAACCCTTAGTCGGCGTACCCCAAGGAGAAACTGGATGTCTACCACCACTGGTTTTACCTTCACCACCACCATGTGGATGGTCAACTGGGTTCATAACAACACCACGAACAGTTGGACGAACACCTCGCCAACGGGTGGCACCCGCTTTACCTAATTTTTTTAAGCTGTGTTCAGACCTAGAAACTTCACCAATGGTTGCACGACAATCTGCCAAAACCTTACGCACCTCACCAGAGCGAAGCCTTAAAGTAACATAGTTGCCTTCTTTAGCAATCAACTGTGCAGAAGTACCCGCACTACGGGCAATTTGTGCACCTTTCATGGGTTTTAATTCAATACAATGAACCACGCTACCTAATGGGATATTGCTTAATGGCATCACATTACCTACCTGAATGGCAACAGAATTGCCTGACACAACCGTATCGCCAGCACTCAAACCACGAGGTGCAATAATATAACGACGTTCACCATCGGCATATAAAACCAAAGCAATATTAGCGCTACGATTTGGATCATATTCTAAACGTTCAACACGTGCAGTAATGTCATCTTTGTTACGCTTAAAGTCAATAATACGGTAACGACGCTTATGCCCACCACCCTTATGACGTATGGTAATACGACCTGCATTATTACGACCGCTGATTCTATTTTTGCTCTGTGTTAATGGTGCGTAAGGCGCACCTTTATCTAGTTCTTTGTCTACAATACCAACAACAAATCTTCTGCCTGGTGAGGTTGGTTTTCTTTTAATTACTTGTGCCATAATAATCTCTTTAAGTGCTGCTCACATCAATCATTTGACCTTCAGACACTTTTACCATTGCCTTTTTCCAATTTGAACGTGCTCCAACCCTGCCTTTAAATATTTTTTTCTTACCTTTAACAATCAAAGTTGTTACATTTTCAACATTAACGCCGAATAACATTTCAATTGCAGCTTTAATCTCTCTTTTAGTACTGTCAATACGAACCTTGAATGCGTATTGATTATGTGCTGATAGCATGGTCGTTTTCTCAGAAACGACTGGCGCTAATAAAGTTTTTAATACTTTTTCTTGATTCATAACATTGCCTCAATTTTTTTGAGCGCTGCCTCAGTTACCACAACATTGTCATAGCCAATTAGGCTCACTGGGTCAATGCTTTGTGTGTCACAAACACCAACATGATATAGATTACGAGAAGATAAATATAAATTTTCATCTAACTCGTCCGTCATTAGTAAAACATCTTTAACATTAAGCGCCTTGAGTAATGCACTGATATTTTTAGTTTTGGGCTCTTTAATATCAAATCCTTTAACTATTTTTAAACGCTCAGAGCGAGCGAGCTCAGAAAAAATAACACTAATTGCACCTTTGTACATTTTCTTATTCACCTTTTGCGCATAATTTTTTGGTGTGGCTGCAAATGTCACACCACCTGAACGCCAAATAGGACCACGAGTAGTGCCAGCACGAGCATGACCTGTGCCTTTTTGTGCCCAAGGTCTTTTGCCACCACCACTAACAGCGGAGCGATTTTTTTGTGCTTTAGAGCCTTGGCGAGAGCCAGACATATAGGCTGTGGTTACTTGGTGAACCAATGATTGGTTAAAATCTCTTGCAAAAATAGTATCAGCCACCTCAATGGTGCTTGATTTATTTGTGCTTATATTTAATACTTTTAATTTCATTTTAAACTCTTACACTTGTTCAGTTTGGGCAACTTCATCAGTTGCTTGATTTTGAATATTTTTGCTAATTTCTTGATTAATTTTGTCCTTCTTAGGCGATAAAGAAACTTTAACAAAGCCCTTAGTCGCACCAGGAATTGAGCCCTTAACAAGCATGATATTTTTTACGCTGTCTACTTTAACAACCTTTAGACATTCTTGGGTTACTTGCTCATCACCCATGTGTCCCGCCATTTTCTTACCTTTAAAAACACGACCTGGATCTTGACATTGTCCTGTAGAACCAATAGCACGATGAGAAATTGAGTTACCATGAGTAGCGTCTTGCATTTGGAAATTATGGCGCTTTACACCGCCTTGAAAACCTTTACCTTTAGATCTGCCAATAACATCAACATAATGACCCGCACCAAATAATGAAATATCAATACTTGTTGCATCAGTTATTTCATCAGCCTCTAGTCTAAATTCCCAAAGCCCCAAGCCAATTTCTTCAGAAGCTTTAGCGTAATGACCTTTAATCGCAGCAGGTACGCGACGCACTTTGGCTTCGCCTTTTTTATTTACTTTCGCCCCTATTGTTACTTGAATGGCACTATAGCCATCTATGTCCATCGTTCTTGTTTGAATAATACGATTGGGGTCAATTTTAATGACACTCACTGGCGTGATAGAGCCGTCATCGCTTATCAAGCGTGTCATTCCTATTTTTTGTCCTACTAAACCCATTGCCATAATCTTATTCCTAAATTATTCGCTTGCTTTTATTGCTTAATTAAGTTTAATTGCAACATCAACACCCGCTGCTAAATCCAACTTCATTAGCGCATCTACTGTTTTGTCTGTTGGACTAATAACATCCATTAACCTAATATAGGTTCTTAATTCGTATTGGTCTCTTGCTTTTTTATTAACATGAGGAGAGGTCAATACCGTGAAACGCTCCTTCTTAGTAGGCAGAGGAATTGGACCTCTAACACTGGCACCTGTGCGCTTAGCTGTTTCTACAATTTCAAGTGCTGACTTGTCGATTAAACGATGATCAAATGCTTTTAATTTAATTCTAATATTTTGATTGCTCATGTGCCTTTTATGTCCCATCTATTTACCTTGCAAATCTCTCAAACGCAAAATTATACAATAAACCTTGCGCCTTGATTAACTAATTAATCCGTCACCTTAGAAACCACACCCGCACCTACTGTGCGACCACCTTCTCTAATAGCAAACCTTAACCCATCTTCCATTGCAATTGGTGAAAGTAATTCTATTTGCATTTTGACGTTATCGCCTGGCATCACCATCTCT
>JAUVOQ010000042.1 GCA_030599095.1 Candidatus Ruthturnera sp. | reverse complement strand
CTACTCGTTTATTTTGATTTTTATTAGATTTTTTTAATTTGCCTAAAAATAAAACTGGATTTTTAGATTAAGATTAATGAACTGATGAACTGATTTGTGAATTCATAGTGAAGTTAAGATTAAATTGTTGGGTGTTTTCATTTGCATAAGATGGGTAAAAAATGTGGTGATTTTTTTAGATTTTTGCTGTGGTTCTATTTTTGGATTTGGTGTTCAAACAGAAATAATTAGAGTATTATTTATCCAATAAAAATAAAAACCAGTTTATTTTTTGAGTATTTTAATATTAAATTTTGTTACAACGCAAGGAGGAATACAAAATGAGAAAATATATTTCCGTGACTTTAATTGTAGGTTTTGTCGTAGGTATTGTTTTTTTAAGCATTTTTAATTGGACTTTAACTCTGACTAATACCGAGGATTTTTGCATTTCATGTCATGCGATGAAAGACAATTCTTATGCGGAGTTTAAAGAAAGCATGCATCACAAAAACAAAAGTGGCGTAAGAGCGACTTGTTCAGATTGCCATGTACCTAAAACATTTTTTGCTAAAATTAAACGCAAAATTGCTGCTTCAACCGAAGTTTATCATACTCTAATAGGCACTATTGATACTAAAGAAAAGTATGAAACTCACCGGTTAAAAATGGCACTTAATGTTTGGCAGACCATGACTGAAAATGATTCAAAAGCATGTAGAAATTGCCACAAAGCCGACAATATGGATTTTGAAGAACAAAATAAATCGGCGATTAAAAAACACATTAAAGCCAAAAAAGAAGGCATAACTTGTATTAAGTGTCACAAAGGCTTGGTCCATGAAATGCCAGAAGATGGTGAAGAAGAAGCTGAAAAAAGAGGTTTATAAATTGAATAACTGAATGAATATTATTTTTTGCAAAAAACTCTGTACTGCACATAAAAATTATGTTATAAGGTGTCACTACTAATAGTTTACGATTGTTAGCGAAAATTTTCAAACTACAACATAAGGGGTAAATATGAAAAGGAAAGTAATTTTAAAATATGTCGTTATTGCTGGTGCATTAATATTAATAGGTCAACAGACAACACTGGCAACGCCGACTGCAAAAATGCTCGCATATACTTGTGCTGGATGTCATGGCACAAATGGCGCTTCTAACGGTCCTGCGATTCCATCACTTGCTGGTCTTTCAAAGCCTTATTTGGTAGAATCAATGGAAAGCTATAAAGATGGTAGCCGAGTTTCAACAATTATGGACAGAATTGCCAAAGGTTATTCAAAGAAAGAGTTTGAACTGATGGGTGATTTCTTTGCTAAACAAAAAGTTCATAAGATTAGCAAACAAAAGTTTAATAAAGCAAGTGCCAAAGCAGGCAAAAAACTTCATAACAAATATTGCAAAAAATGTCATGAATCAGGTGGTACTAATCCAGAAGATGATGCTGGTCAATTATTAGGTAATGCTAGATTATACTTAGAATATACTTTTGAAGATTTAACTGATAAATCTCGCAGTATGGATAAGAAGATGACTAAGAAAATGAAGAAAATGTTAAAAAAAGATCCTAAAGCATCTGTTAAATTAATTGACTATTATAGCAAAGGAGAGAAATAATGAGTAATAATAAACATGACAGAAGAAATTTCTTAAAAATAGTGGGCGCAGGTGGCATTGCTACAACGGTTGCTTTATACACCCCGTTTGCTATTGGTGGCGCTTCAAAGAAAGTTATTATTATTGGTGGTGGTATGGGTGGTGCAACGGCTGCTAAATACATCAAAATGATGGACAGTTCAGTAGATGTAACCCTAATTGAAACCAATAGAGACTATTTTACCTGTTTTACTAGTAATGAAGTATTAAGTGGTCATCGTAAAATGAGCCAAATTAAATTTGGTTATGCTGGTCTAGAAAAACACGGAATAAAAGTTGTCATTGACACAGTTAGTGCTATTGACGCTAAAGGCAAAACAGTTAAGACTAAAACTGGAAAAAGTTTTGCCTATGATAGATGTGTCGTGTCGCCAGGTGTTGATTTTAAATATGATTCTGTGGAAGGCTATAATTCAGAAGTTGCTTACAGCAAAATTCCACATGCTTGGAAAGCAGGTCCACAAACTGTTATGTTGCGTCAACAATTAGTGTCAATGAAAGATGGTGGTACAGTTATTATTGCGCCACCTGTTAATCCTTTCCGTTGCCCTCCTGGTCCTTATGAGAGGGCTTCGCAAATTGCTTATTATTTGAAGAAAAATAAGCCAAAATCTAAAGTTTTAATTTTAGATGCTAAACAGAGGTTTTCAAAATTTGGTTTGTTTACTAATGGTTGGAAAAAGCATTACGGCTATGGTACTGAAAATAGCATAATTGAATGGGTAGCATCTGACCAAGGCGGTCTTGTTGAAAGAGTTGATGTTAAAAATATGACGCTACATGGTGAATTTGACAAGCACAAAGGTGATGTCATTAACATTATTCCTGCACAAACAGCTGGTGGAATTGCACTTGCTACTGGATTAACTGATAGTAGTGGCTGGTGTCCAGTTCAAGGTAATACGTTTGAGTCAACCATTCATAAAAATATTCATGTCATTGGCGATGCAGCAATTGCTAGTCCTATGCCTAAATCTGGCTATGCCGCCAATTCAGAGGCAAAAGTTTGTGCAGCAGCAATAGTGGCATTACTAAGTGGTGATAAAATACCAGAGCCTTCTTATGTCAACACTTGTTATAGCGTTATTGCACCAGGAGATGGTGTTTCTGTGGCAATGGTGTATAAATATCAAAATGGTAAGATTGTTAAAGTTAAAGGCTCAGGTGGTTTAACGCCAATTGAGTTTAATCCTAAGCTTCGAGAACGAGAAGTGGAATATGGATATACTTGGTTTAATAATATTACTAACGATGCGTTTGGTTAATTAACTTTTTTGCTTTAATCTGATTACAAGGAAAAGCATATTTTTACTGTAATTATGCAAAGGTCTTTGTGTATTAGTGTTTGTGGTCATGATTATGATGATGTTCATAAGTAGCCATGAGTTCATCCATTTGGTCGGCAAATAAATCATTGAATTGAGCGTCTTTTAAAATGGTTTCTGGTTGTCCCATGCAACAAATATGGTGGTATAAGCATAAGACTTGGGTTGATTCCTTCATGACTCTATGAAGGTCGTGTGATACCATGAGTACAGCGCAATTTTGCTGTTTGTGAATATCTTGAATGAGTTTATATAGATGCATTTGGGCATTTACATCAAGGTTTTGGGCAGGCTCATCAAGGATTAAGAGATTGGGCTTTGCAAGTAAGGCACGGGTCAGTAATACACGCTGCATTTCACCAGCAGATAAATTTTTTAATGGTAAATATAGCAGTGTTTCAATGCCTGTGAGCGTGGCAGTGGTTGTTAAAAACTGAGCATCAATTTTTTGGTTGAGTTTTAGAAAATCAATGACTGAAATGGGGACAAACCGATTGGGGATAAATTTTTGTGGTGTATAGCCTAGCCTGATGTGCCTAGATTTTTTAATCTTGCCATTGTCAGGGATAATAAGTCCAAGTAGGATTTTAATTAACGAACTCTTTCCAGCGCCATTTGGACCAATTAAAGTAATGAATTCGCCCGTTTTTAATTCAAAGCTAACGTCATCAAGCACCTTCTTACCATGATGGCTAAGGCTAATGTGATTTGCACTAATAAGAGCTTCTGACATGGGCTAACAATAATGAATGACTGCTTTGTATTTTATACATACAATTTACATATCTTAGTTTATCTTATGTTCGTGTGGACGTTAAAAAATTGGTAAAATCCCACCCATGCCACATAAACTAATTTTAATGGATGGCTCGGCTTTTTTATTCCGAGCTTATTTTTCGACACTAAAGCAAAACTTAACCAATCAAGAGGGCTTTCCAACGGGCGCTATGTTTGGTGTTATCAACGCCATTAAGCGCCTTCAAAAGCAGTATCCAGAGGCTAAGATAATCACCATATTTGACACCAAAGGTAAAAATTTTAGGCACGATATTTACCCACAATACAAGGCACATAGAAAGCCAGCTGATAGCGAATTGGTGATGCAAATTGAGCCCTTGTATGAGATTATTAAAGCCATGGGGTTTCATTTTATGTGTGTGCCTGAGGTTGAGGCAGATGATGTGATTGCCACCTTGAGTTGTCGCATTAATCAAAATAATATTAAGACCATTATTGCCAGTGGCGATAAAGATTTAATGCAATTAGTGGGTGCTAATATTTCTCAATTAGACATGAAAGGCATTTTGTATAATCGCCAAGGTGTGATTAAAAAAATGGGTGTTGCACCAGAGCAAATTTTAGACCTCTTAGCCTTAACTGGCGATAGTGCAGATAACATTCCCGGTGTGCCTAGCGTTGGTCCTAAAACAGCCATTAAATGGTTGCAAATTTATAGTGATATTGCAGGTGTTAAGGAAAATGCCGCACAAATTAAGGGCAAAGTGGGCGAAAAGTTACGTGATAATTTTGATTTGTTGGATTTATCCCACCGATTAGTTGAACTTAAATTTGATGTTGTTTTGCCTTTTAATATTTTAGATGACGAGTCAGGGCAAGATGTTGCCAAACTGGCTGATTTGTATCAGCAGTATGGTTTTTCGATGTGGTTAAAGCAATTGGGCAATGTGCCTATGCCAAAGCAAGCAGGCACTCAAGCCATTGAAACGGCTGAGAGTACTAGTCATGCAGTTGATGTTCTTGAAGATTATTCACAGACATTGGTGCTAGATTTGGATACATTTAACACCATGGTTAATCGGCTTAAAACTTCAAAGAGGTTTGTATTTGATTTAGAAACCACGTCGCTAGATTATATGAATGCCGCCATTGTTGGTTGGGTATTTTTAGTTGATAAGGATAGTTTTTATGTGCCTGTTGGTCATGATTATTTAGAGGCACCAAAGCAGTTGGATTTTAACGATGTGATTAGTCAACTAAAACCAATTTTAGAGGAAGAATCTATTGGCAAAGTGGGGCAAAATCTAAAATATGATGCACACATTTTAGCCAATTACCAAATTGATTTACAAGGCATTAGTGAGGACACCATGGTGAAATCTTATTGCTTAAATTCAGTTGCCACAAGGCACAATATGGATGATTTGAGTGAATATTACTTGAACCATCAAACCATCCATTTTTCTGACGTGGCAGGCAAAGGTAAAAAACAAATTACTTTTAATCAGGTGGATTTAGAAACTGCCTTTGCTTATGCTTGTGAAGACGTGATAGTAACGGATTTGTTAAATCACGTGTTGGATGGGGAAATTGCTCAATATCCCAAATTGGTTAAATTGTATCAAAACCTAGAATTGCCATTGATTAAAGTTCTGTTGCGCATGGAGCGTAATGGTGTTGAATTAGACGTGAACGCACTAAGTGCCCAGCAACTAGACATTATTCAACAAATGAAGGATATTCAGGCTCAAGCGTTTGAATTAGCAGGTGATGTGTTTAATCTTGAATCGCCTAAACAAATTCAACAAATTCTATTTGAGTCCGAAGGTTTGGGGCTAACCCCTCTGAAAAAAACCCCCAAAGGTGCACCCTCTACAAATGAAGAAGCATTAAAACTTTTAGACCACCCATTGGTTGATTTAATATTAAGTTATCGCACATTAACCAAACTTAATTCCACTTATCTTGAAGCACTGCCCAAGCAAATTGATTTAAACACGCACAGACTTCATACTTCTTATCATCAGGCAGTCACTGCGACAGGTCGGCTATCATCAAGCAATCCAAATTTGCAAAATATCCCTATTCGCAGCACACAAGGCGCGCATATTCGTGGTGCATTTGTTGCGGGCAAAGGCAGTGTTATTATTGCTGCTGACTACTCACAAATTGAACTTAGAATTATGGCACAATTATCCCAAGATAAAAGCCTATTAGACGCTTTTAATCACGATAAAGATGTGCATAGTGCAACCGCATCAACCATGTTTAATGTGCCCATTGATGAGGTAACAAAAGAACATCGTAGGCGTGCTAAAGCGATTAATTTTGGCTTGATTTATGGCATGAGTGCCTTTGGACTGGCAAAGCAAATTGATGTTTCCAGAACCGATGCAAAGCAATATATTGAGGCTTACTTTGATCATTATCCCGGCGTGTTGCACTACATGGACAGCACCAAAGAAAGCGCAAAAATACAAGGCTATGTTGAAACGGTCATGGGCAGGCGTTTGTATTTGCCACAAATTAATGCCAAGAATAAAATGCACCAACAACACGCACTTAGAACTGCCATTAATGCACCCATGCAAGGCTCTTCAGCAGACATCATTAAAAAAGCCATGCTTGATATTCACACTTGGATTGGGCAAAACAATCCAGATATTAGAATGATTATGCAAGTACATGATGAATTGGTATTTGAAGTGAATACATCAAAAGCCGACGAATTCGCCCATAAAATACAAGACTTAATGGCAAACGCTTACCCATTAGACATTCCTCTTAAAGTGGATGTCGGCATCGGCAATTCTTGGCAACAGGCACATTAAATGCAGGTAAAAAAAACGCCAGCATTAGTGGCTGGCGTCGGGCTAAGGCACGAAAGCCTTAGTGTGGTCAAGAGCAATTATACTATATTTTAGGAATTTGTAAGTTTTTTATGGAAAATAAGTCTAAAAAAATAAAAACCATTGTTTATATTGATGGTTATAACTTTTATTATGGGTTGCGTACAGCCTATAAGGGTAAATACAAATGGTTGGATTTACAGTTACTTTCAGATAGTTTTTTGCAAAAAGATATGGAGTTAGTCAAGGTTAAATACTTTACTACTACTATTACTAAAAGTAATAACCAAACAAGTAAGAGACAAGATATTTTCTTGAAAGCATTAGCAGCTCATTGTGATAAATTAGAGATTATTTATGGTAAATTCTTATCTAAGAGTAGCCAATGTAGAGAATGTGGGTATAAGTATGAATATTACGAAGAGAAGAAAACAGATGTTAATATTGCCTGTCAAATACTTCACGATGCATATTTAGATAGTTACGATTGTTGTTATATTGTATCTGGTGACAGTGATTTAGTGCCACCAGTGAAAATTATTAAACAGTCTTTTCCAAAGAAGAAAATTATTATTGCTAACCCGCCTAATAGAAAAAGTAATGAGCTTTGCAAGGCTGCGGATGGATTTTTTGCTATTTCCAAACAAAAAATTAAAACCAGTCAATTGCCCCACTCTGTCCAAAATAAGACGGGTAGTAAATTAATCAAACCTAAATCATGGATTTAATCTATTACCAATGAAACAACGATTACATAAATTATTAAAACAAACCTTGAGTTCATTAGTAGACAAAGGTGTGCTTGAAAGCGTGCCTGAGCATATTCGCATTGACCATTCTAAGGACAAAACTCAAGGAGATTTTGCGACTAATATTGCAATGGTGTTGTCTAAACAGGCTAAATGTGCACCACGTGTATTGGCACAACAAATTAAAGCGAATTTTCCTGATTCTGATCAGATTGAAAAAATTGAGATTGCAGGACCTGGGTTTATTAATTTTTTTATTTCCCAAGGTGAAAATATACAAATAATTGAGCGGATTATTAATCAAGCTGAGCATTATGGCAGAGCAGACGTAGGCAAAGGTCAGCGTATATTGTTGGAGTTTGTGTCTGCCAATCCAACAGGTCCGCTACATGTTGGGCATGGACGTGGGGCGGCGTATGGGGCGACAGTTGCTAATCTTTTGCGCATTGTCGGGTTTGGGGTGGATTGTGAATATTATGTGAATGATGCGGGTCGGCAGATGGATATTTTGGCGACTTCGGTTTATTTGCGCTATGTGGAAACTAATCAATTCCCAGATAATGGTTACAAAGGTGGTTACATCTTTGATATTGCTAAAGAAATTAGTGGCGTAAAAAAGTTTAATATTTTCGATGGTGTTTACAAAGATGAAAAAAATGGTGCTGATAAGGACAAGCATATTGACGATTTGATTGCCAATTGCAAGTCTCAATTAGGCAGTGATTACAAACAAGTTTTTGATTTGGCGATTAAGAATATTTTGAGTGGCATTAAAGATGATTTGGATGACTTTGGTGTTGAATATCAGCAGTGGTTTTCTGAGCAATCTTTGGTAAATAGTGGTTTGAGTGAAGAAACTGTGCAAAAATTACAAGACTCAGGATATATTTATGAAAAAGAGGGCGCACTTTGGTTTAAAACCACTGATTTTGGCGATGATTTAGACCGTGTTGTGGTGCGTGATAATGGCATGCACACTTATTTTGCCTCCGATATTGCCTATCATCTTGAAAAGTTTGAACGTGGTTATGACAAAATTATCAACATTTGGGGTGCGGATCACCATGGCTATATTGCCAGAGTTAAGGCCTCTATTGGCGCATTGGGTCACAATCCCGATAAGTTAGAGATTTTATTAGTACAATTTGCCAACCTGTATCGAGGCGGTGAGAAAGTCGCAATGTCAACCAGAAGCGGCTCGTTTGTGACACTTGAAGAACTGCGCCATGAAGTGGGTAATGATGCGGCACGTTTTTTCTATATTTTACGCAAATCAGAACAGCACATGGATTTTGACCTAGATTTAGCCAAATCAAAGAGCAATGAAAATCCTGTGTTTTATATTCAATATGCGCATGCACGCATTTGTTCCGTGTTAGACAAAGCGCAGGACAATCAAACGCCAGATTTAGCATTACTTAATAATGAATATGAACAAACCCTAATTAAGCAACTCAATCGTTATTCAGACGTGATTAAAAATGCCGCCATCAATTATGAGCCACACGTTTTAGCCTATTATTTGCGTGATTTGGCTGGCGATTTCCACAGTTATTACAATAATTGCGAGTTTTTAATTGATGATAAAACCTTGCAAGCCAGTCGTCTGCAACTCATTATTGCCACAAGACAAATACTTCGCAATGGATTGGGCTTATTGGGCGTGTCTGCACCTGATAAAATGTGAACTATGAATCATTTATCGCACATTAAAATCAAAGGCTTTAAGTCTATTAAAGAGTTAGATTTAGAAATGAAGCCGATTAATGTTTTGATTGGGGCGAATGGCTCTGGCAAGAGTAATTTTATTTCGGTTTTTAGGTTGCTTGAAAATATCTACAATCAAAGATTACAGTCTTATATTAAGCAAAATGGTGGTGCGGAACGGTTTCTATATTTTGGCAGTAAAATTACTAATCAAATCAGAATTAACTTAACCTTTTCAGCAGACAAAGATGTTGTTAATGGGTATCTTTCTGTGCTACAAAAAGATAATGAAAACAATACCTTGTACATTGAAGATTTTGCAAGCATTCACGACATAAAAAAATATCAAAATCCATATTATGATAGCATAACTACAAATTATGAAAGTTTAATTAAAAAACATATAAATGATATAGCAGGTTATTCCAAGGAGTTTTTAAAACAATGTAAATTGTATCATTTTCATGATACCTCTTCTACCGCTAAATTTAAATCATCTCAAGATATAGGGCAAAATCAGTTTTTAGATAGTTTTGCCTCTAATTTGGCACCATTTTTATTTAGATTAAAGAAAGATTTTAGTGTTGATTATCAAAATATTGTGAGCGTAATTCAAACAGTTGCGCCTTATTTTCAAGATTTTAATTTTAATACAGAGGGTGAAAATGTTATTTTACGCTGGCAACATAAGAACGATTTAAGCAATTTAGGGTTTTCTGCACAAACTTTATCTGATGGTACCGCACGCTTTATTTGTATGGCAACGCTATTTTTACAGCCTAGGGATATGCGTCCCAAAACCATTGTATTAGACGAGCCAGAAATTGGACTACATCCAGATGCATTGACTGTATTATCTGAAATCATCAAAGCCGTAGCAAATGATGGCTCACAAGTCATTATTTCCACCCAATCTGTTACGCTTGCTAATTGCTTTGAACCTGATGATTTTATTGTTGTAGATTATGAAAACGGTGAGTCTAAATTTAAAAGATTTGGTAAGGATAAACAAGAGGCGTTAAAACAATGGTTTGAGAATTATCAGATGGGTACAACTTGGGAAGAAAATTTACTCGGCGGTATGCCAAAATGACAAGACTTCTCATTTCTGTTGAAGGCAAATCAGAAAGAAAATTTGTTGAACAAACACTGGTACTACATTTATCAAATTTTGGCGTTTTTGTTCAAATCCATGATATGAAAGGCAAAATTAGTGTTGATAGAGTTAGAGAAAAATTAAATAGGCTTATACATCATTATGATTTCGTAACAACGCTGTATGATTTTTATGGATTTAAGAGGTTAGAGGCTAACGAGACTAAAAAGACACTAGAAAAGAAAATAAAAAAAAGTATTAAATCCAAACAACAAAATAAAATTATTCCCTATATTCAAATGTATGAATTTGAGGCGTTACTTTTTAGTGATGCCAAAATTATGGCAAACAATCTTAATATTTCACAAAGTTGGATTGATAATATTTTGAATAAATTTAACGATTTAGAGGGTATCAATAATTCTAAAGAAACTGCACCATCCAAACGTATTGAAAAGAATGCGACGTACATCAAAACTCAGCATGCACCAAAAATCTTACAAGAAATTGGACTGCCAAAAATACGAAAAAAATGCCAAGGTTTTAATGAATGGATAACACAACTAGAAAAATTAGGTGAATGACCAAACACAAAGGCAACAAGCATTAGACGTTGGTCAATCATTTATTGTTCAAGCGCCTGCAGGTTCGGGGAAAACGGCGTTATTAACGCAGCGTTATTTGAAATTGTTATCAGTGAGTGCTTCGCCTGAGAGTGTGATTGCGATGACTTTTACCAAAAAGGCAGTAAGTGAGTTGACTGCTCGGGTGATTGAATCTTTAAAATTAGCCCAAGGCAATCGACCAAAAGAGCCACATAAGCAAATTACTTATGACTTGGCTCTTAAAGTATTAGAAAAATCCAAGGCGCTTGATTGGCAATTATTAAACATGCCTGAGCGGCTTAAAATCTCAACGATTGACGGTCTGTCAAGTTTGATTACCAGTCGCTATCCAAGTAAGAATCAATTGATACCCAAGCAAATCATAGCGCAAAACTGGGCAAGAAATGATATTTATCTTCAAGCTGCCAAGCAAACGTTATTGGCAATTGATGAGCCTGAATATCAAAATAGTATTGAGTCGGTTCTTCTATATTTGGATAATAACATTGATAAGTTTTATCGCTTGATTACTGGCATGTTGGCTAAACGTGATCAGTGGCTTTTGAAGTTGTACCAGCAGGGTGTGCTTAATATTGAAGCCTTGAGGTTAAGCTCTGAAAAGGTGATTGTGCAGCATCTACAGTTGTTAAAAAATGAGGCTGAGAATCACCTTGATGGTACTTTTTTTGAACTATTAAAATATAACACCCAATCTAAATTTTCGCAAATACAATCACTGCCAAATGCAAGTATTGAATGTTTGAATGTATGGGTAAATATAGCAGATCTACTACTTGATGGCAAAAGCAAAAAAAACAATAAGTGGCGCAAAAGTGTTAATACGAACAATGGATTTCCAACTGAAATAAAAGCACAAAAAGACGAGTTTATTAAATTTTTAAACCATCTTCAAGGTAAAGATAATTTCAAAGATTTGTTATTTGAGGCACTTAATTTACCTGATGTTGATTTTTCAACCAATCAAATTAATGCCCTTCAAGACATTGCACAAGTATTAAAGTTGGCCGTTGCTCAATTAAATGTTTTGTTTGATGTTAATCAAACGCATGATTTTATCCAAGTTGCCTTAGATGCAGATCATGCGTTAGATGAGCATCAAGTGAGTGATGTTGCACTATTCTTGGACAACAAAGTTCAGCATATTTTGATTGATGAGTTTCAAGACACCTCAGCCACTCAGTTTGCTTTATTAGAAAAATTGATTGCCAACTGGCAAGAGGGTGATGGTAAAACGCTGTTTTTAGTGGGCGACCCCATGCAGTCTATTTATTTATTTAGACAATCTCAAGTGGGCTTGTTTTTGCAGGTTCGGACACAAGGCATTGCTAATATTAAGCCTGAATTTTTACAACTGAGTACTAATTTTCGTTCCTCTAAATCTGTGGTTGAAGGTAATAATAGAATATTTTCAAAGATATTTCCCCAGCAGGAAGATGCCTTTAAGGGTGCAATTAAGTATGAACATTCACAGGCTAATTCTGTTGATGAAGATGAAAATGCCATTAACTTTTATCCATTTGCGCACAAACGTTATGATTTTGAGGCACAAAAAGTGCTTGAAATTATTCAAAGAAACCCAACAAAAGAGATTGCCATCTTGGTTAGAAACCGTTCGCATCTAGGTGATATTGTGCCCGTTTTGAAGCGCGCTAATATTGGATTTGAGGCATTAAAAACATCCCCATTAAAGGAAGATTTATTTACTCGTGATTTGCTGAGTCTGACTCGAGCAGTCAAACATTTAGGCGATAAACTTGCTTGGCTAGTCATCTTAAGAGCCCCTTGGTGTGGGTTATTATTAGCAGATTTGCTGGTATTGTCAGAATACAACGAGCGTGTTATTTTTGATTTAATTCAAGATGAGCTTGTTTTACAAGGTTTGAGCGAAGATGGACGATCACGCACACGAAACTTTGCCCATGTTTTAGGTGATATTGTTAATCAACAATCTAGATTTAGTTTCACAAAGGTGCTTGAATTTGCGATTAATCAGTTAGCGCCTCAGCGCTCTTTATCCGTTAAGCAGTCTATGATTAAAGCCCAATTCTTGCAAATTATTTATGATTGTGAATCTACGCAACAACTTGATATTGAAACCATTAATCAAATGTTAGATGAGTTGTATGCACCCAGTGTAAATGCACGAATTAAGTTAATGACCATCCATGAAGCTAAAGGTTTGGAGTTTGAATTGGTTGTTATTCCTGGGCTGGGTAGGGCGTCTAAAAACAATAAACCACCCATCATTCACTTGCAGGAATTTAGCAATCAGTCGTTATTATTAGCACCGATAAGGGCTTATACGCAATTAGATGACAGTCATACTTACACCTATTTAAAGCATATTGAATCACAACAAAATAAGTTTGAAACGATGCGTTTATTGTACGTGGCAATGACACGTGCTAAGTGTGAAATTCACTTATTAGCAACACTAAACCAAAGTAATCAAGCCAGCAACAATACTTTTTTAAAACTATTAGCACCCATCTTTCAAAATCAATTTGACAAGTTTAAGTTATCAACCATTGAGGAGAATCAACAACCCGTTCAAGCGCCTAAGTTGGTACGTTTTCTTAAGCCCTTGGCATGTGATAATTTGCTTGATGAAAGTAAGGAGAAAATGGACTTTCAGCTTCGCACTGATTTACAATACAAAAGCTTATTTGGCACTTTGTTGCACCAATATTATGAACACGGATTGTTCTCACCAGACAGCCAAAGCATAAGAGTAAGGTTGGTAGAGTGTGGCGTTGGCAATAAGGAGATTGACAATCATATTGGTTTTATTGTCAATATGCTTAAGTTAACGAAACAAGACAAACACTTTTCTTGGTTGTTTAAGCAAAGAGCATCAACCCAAGTTGAGGCAGAATTTATAAGTGACAAGCGTAGCGTTATTATTGATCGATTATTTATTGATAAAGACACTTTGTGGGTGATTGATTTTAAAACAGAGAGACAAGCGAATGATGAATCAATAGCACAATTTATACACAGGCAAAAAATCAAACACACTCAACAATTATTATCTTATAAGGTGGTTTTATCAGCGTCTTATTCAATGGAAATAAAGTGTGCTTTGTATTGTCCAGCAGTGCAAAAATTGATTGAAATTGACTAAAGGACACCTTTAAAAATCCTGACTTTTAATAATGGCAGATCGTTTAGTTGGCAGGGCGAATGGGAACGTGGTTTAAATGAAAACCATAACGGTTTATTAAGGCAGTTTTTTCCCAAGCAAATGGCTTTTTGAATAAGGTGAGCGAAAAAGAAGCGTTTAGGGCGACTGATTTAATGAATAATAGACTTAGAAAGTGCTTGAGCACGATACCTTTAGCTGACAAGGACTATTTTTTAAATGGAAAGTGTTGACCCTGTAACCAAATTATGTAAACCCCTCGTTAAAAATCAGACATAATCCTTTAATCTATCCTCATGTAGGATTATAAACTGATTCATTGCTTGTGACCAATTTCGTATTGGCATTGTCCATTTTTTACTCGCTGCTTCAATGGCTAAAAAGACCACTTTAAATGTCGAATCAT
>JAUVOQ010000052.1 GCA_030599095.1 Candidatus Ruthturnera sp. | reverse complement strand
TGATTATTGTAGATGGGCTAGCCAGCAGAAACTTAATACCGATTGCACATTATGTTAATTTTTTCGCCGTTAGAATGATAAAGCGTAGATGGCACAAGCTGATTGAGAACGAATATCAAGAATTAAAACCCATATTTGAGACCTTAAATAATTCTAGTACGATTTAGAATAAGACAAGCCTCTCTCCATTTAGTTTTTTAGTTTTTTCGCTCATTAGATACACAATCGCTGGACTTTTTGTTTCAGGCAATGGATTATTATCTACATTTTCAGCTGGATAAGCAATTTGTCGCATTTTGGTACGCATCCTTCCTGGGTCAAGTGAATTCACTCGGATATTTGTTTTTTCTAATTCTTCGGATAAGGTTTTGCTCATGCCTTCAATGGCAAATTTGCTCACGCCATACGCACCCCAATATGCCTTAGCCGTGCGCCCTACTGATGAAGACAAAAATAATACACGGGCATCACTTGATTTATTAAGTGCAGGAATTAACGCTTGGGTGAGCATAAAAGGCGCATTAACATTGATTTGTATGGTTGAATACCACAATTTAATGTCATATTGTTCAATTGGCATCATCGTACCAATAATACTGGCATTATGAATAAGTCCGTCAAGTTGACCAAAATTATCCAAGATGTCTTTTTGTAATTGCTGATAATGTTCAGGGGTTGCGCCTTCTAAATCAAGCGGATAAAGAATGGGCTCTTGATAGCCCAAATCTAGCACTTCATCATAAGTGGTTTCTAACGAACCCAAATCACGCCCTAGCATAATAACACTTGCACCTGCTTTGGCAAGATCCAGTGTTATTGCCCTACCAAAACCACGATTTGCGCCAGTAACCAGAACAACCTTGTCTTTTAGCTCATCGTTAGTGATGTTATAATTTGTGCTAATTTTCATATTCATCCATAGTTAAGGTGGGTTTATTATTTTCTAACAATTCAACTTGTTTAAGTTTTCTTTCCAATACATTACTTCGGGTTGTTCTTAATTTATCTAAAGTTCCTGATGCCGTGTTAAGTTGTTTTTGTACTTGTTCAAAAACCTTAGAAAATGTTGTAAATTCAGTTTTTACTTCAGTCAAAACATTCCATACTTCAGCACTTCTTTTTTGTATTGCCAAGGTTTTAAAGCCCATTTGCAAACTATTTAAGAAAGCGGCTAATGTTGTTGGTCCAGTAATGGTAATTTTATACTGTCTTTGTAATTTTTCAAACAAACCTGGGTGTCTCAAAACTTCAGCATACAGACCTTCATTTGGCAAAAACATCACCGCAAAATCAGTTGTATGTGGTGGATCAATATATTTGCCAGCAATGTCTTTAGCAAACAATTCAATAGATTTTAATACTTTTTTCTGAAACCCTTCTATTTCCATTTTACTGCCCAGTTCATAAGCATCAATCAATCTTTCGTAATCTTCTTTTGGGTATTTAGCATCTATGGGTATCCACACCTCATCTTCGCCTTTACCTGGTAATTTAATCGCGAATTCTACATTGGCTTGTGAGCCTTTTTTAGTAGGGACATTACAAGCATACTGCTCTGGGGAGAGCATTTGATCCAAGATAGCGCCCAATTGATACTCACCCAAAGTACCTCTAGTCTTAACATTTGACAGCACTTTTTTTAAATCACCGACATCGCTGGCAACACTTTTCATTTCCCCTAAGCCTTTATGCACCTGTTCCAACCTTTCACTAACCTGTTTAAAGGATTCACCCAAACGTTTTTCTAAAGTAGTTTGTAATTTTTCATCAACTGTTTGACGCATTTCCTCTAATTTTTTACCACTTTCTTCTCTGATACTGATTAATTGACTGTCAACTGTTTTTTTAATATCTTTAATATTATCAGTTGCCTGTTTATTAAATTGTATTTGCTGTTGATTGAAATCAATAAATTTCTCTTTAATAAGGGCGTTTACTTCTTGATTAAGTTGGCTTTGTTTTTCCTGTTGTTGGTTAAATTTTTTATCAACCATTTCTGTTAGCGATTTTATCGATACTTGAATTGACTTATTTAATTCTTCTCTATTTGCTTTAGCAACATTATTAACTTCCTCACGATTGATTTTCAGTTCATTTTTAAGCGCCCCTTCCAAGGTTTTAATAGGTGCATTAACATCAATTAACGTCTTTTTTTTAGATAACAAAAATACCACTAAACCAATTAAAATAAGCAGTAATATCACTATTATAATATCCACTTTTCCAACTCCTTTGGTGTGTCAATCACAAAATCACACTCCCAGCCCTTCGTAACTTTGCCATAACCATAAGTAACGGCTACCGTTTTAATATTAGCGTTTTGACCTGCCAACATGTCATTTTTATCATCACCCACAAATAAACATTGACTTGGGTTAATTGCCAGTTGTGCACAAGCATATAACAACGGCGCTGGGTGTGGCTTGTTAAATGCCAATGTATCACTACAAACCACCACATCAGGGGTTATATCAAGTTTTTCTAGCAGTAAATGGGTCAAATTTTCAGGCTTATTGGTAACCACTCCCCAAAACATCTGCCTAGTTTCAATGGTTTTAATGAGTCTGTCAATGCCTGTAAATGTTTTAGAAAATTGGCTAATATTATCCCTATAAATATTTAATATTTTTTGATGCCTGTCAGTAAAATCAGGATGAGATTCATCACAATCAAAGCCAAACTTGATTAACGCTTTGGCACCTAATGCGACTAAAGGCTTGATTTGATCAAAAGGTTTTTCATTCAAGCCACTATGTTTAAGTAGCGCATTTAACGCATAAGCCAAATCGGGTGCGGTGTCAATTAGTGTGCCATCTAAGTCAAATAAAATGGTATTAATATTCATGCGCAAATCTCTATCAGTTAAAATTCTAAGTCTATAATGATGCAAATATCTTTTTTATAAATTATAACGTTTACATTTGCAATTTCTCGTGCTGTTTTTAAGATCATTACTGTATTTTTTAGGTTCGCTTATTGTCTCAATAATTTTAGTAGCGATTGCACTAATTTTGTTCTTTTTGCCGTTTAAGTTTCGCTACGCTATTGTATCTAAATGGTCAATGTTTTGCTTGTGGTGGTTGGCATTCACACTTGATATTAAACTTCAAGTGATTGGCAAAGAAAACATTCCTTGCAAACCTTGTGTGATTGTTTCTAACCATCAATCCACTTGGGAAACACTTGGTTTTCAGCAAATATTCCCAGCACAAACTTGGGTGCTTAAACAAGCATTACTGTGGATACCAATTTTTGGCTGGGGATTGGCGTTACTCAAGCCTATTGTTATTAATCGCAGTGAGAAATTAAAAGCATTAAAAACAATTATAAAACAAGGAGAGGCTCGACTAAAGGAGGGAATTTTTGTGGTAATTTTCCCAGAAGGTACTCGTCAAGCCTATAAAAAACTAGGGAAATATCAAAGTGGTGCGATGGCTATTGCTAAAAAAGCATCTTGTGATGTCATACCTGTTTATCATAATGCTGGTGCAGTATGGCCTAAAGGTAGTTTCATAAAACATCCAGGCATCATTACTGTGATTATTGGCAAGCCAATTAATATAAAAGAAAAATCCGCCAAAGAATTAACTCAAAATATCAGACATTGGACACAAAAACAAAGTGAAAAATTTTAACCCAACGATTACCCCCCCCCCACTTTCCATAAAGAAATATTGCAAAAAATACATGATTGGATTAAGTGTTCTACTAGTCCCTTTTGGTGTATTAAGCTTGAGTATGGAGGAATTTAGTCAGCAAGTAATCACCTTATTACAACAAGAAAAGACCTTTGAAACTTCTAAAATTGATGTACAAATCAAACAAATAGAACTGGACAATAGTAAACGCAATTATTCTGATTGGAAAGCAGCATTAATGCTGGACACTAAATACACTTATTGGGACAATGACAAAAATACAAATTCTCAAACAATCTACATCAAAACCACTGAAAGACATAATGAAAACGCTCAACTAAGATTAACCAAGCGTTTTTTAAACAATCCTAGTAATCTAACCGTTGGCATAAAACGCACACTATCAAACGAAAACCTAAAAAGAAACAAGCAACTCAATTCTTATGATAATTATAGGCTTTATGACTACGGTAATTATTATTACCTTAGTTGGAAATATCCGCTATTAAAACATGATGGTAATGCTGAAAGCTTAAAAACCTATAATCGAAATATACTGGACTTGAGTTATAAAAGGCTCTCTTTTTATGAGCAACAAGAAGACTATTTAAATAAAAAGCTTAAACAATTTTTAACTTGGGCAAACTATCAGGAAAAAAGTCTGGTTTATCAACAGTATTTACAAAGAGTGCAAAACATCAACCGTCAAAACCCAAAAGACCAAACAAATATCAATAGCGCCATTCTAAAAGCGCAAAAAGACTTATTAGAAACTCAAATAAAACTACAAAGCATTAAACAAACGCTTGCTATTGAGTTAAATAATGAGAGGTTGTTGAATAAAACAGTGCAAGTTGATTGGCATAAACACACAAACATCATTAAAAATACGAATGCTTATTTAAAGAATAATGCCAGAGATTTGCAAAAAATAGTGATCAACCAACTTTTAAAGAAAACTAATATTAAATATTATCAAAATCAAAATTTAGCAAAACTAGATTTTTATCTTAATCTTGATCAGGAGGTAACTAATAACAACACCAAAACTACCGAATCTGAAAGTGATAAAAAGATTTATACAACCAGTCTTGTATTTGAATATCCTTTGTTTGGTAATATTACTAATCAAACTGATCTGGAAATCAACCAGTTAGGCTTGCGTAAATTAAAAATTTCTTATAAAGACAAACTTCAAGACCTAACTGCTAAAGCACGATCTTTGAATATATCCTTAACCTCTAATCAAAAAACACTTAATCAACACCTAAAACTTATTCACGCCAACCAGCAACAAATGCAAATAGTGCTTAATAACTATACCCACAAAAACGACAAAATAAAAAATTTAATTGACATACTAAATGAGCAAAAACAGTCCCAGTTGGATTATATTGACGCTGGAAGTGCTTATCAAATCAACATAATCAACTACAACAATCTATTAGATAGACTAATTAACACCCCTTCAGAAGGGGAAATACAACCAAGCTAACAATCTGTTGAATAATTATTTTTTCTATAAAGAATAATTTATTGGCTATTTTTTGGTAAAATTATCAGGTTGTTTTTTGGTAAAGGTTAATGCAAGGAATACCAGATACTATAAAGTTATTTAGTTTTGCTAAAAAAGGGTTGAATTTTTCACATACATATCAAGTGAAAGATTTTCCTAGAATGAAAAAACTACTTAGCAATATTGACGATGAAGTAAAAGTTGAATTAAGTTTTTATATTGAAAACAATTCAATTCCTTGTATTGAAGGTGTCGTTAAACTAAGTGCTGTCGTTGATTGCCAGCGTTGTTTAAATGATGTGGAACTGCATTTAAGCCCTCGTTTTAAACTTGGCTTTTTGAAAAATGAACAACAGGGAGAAGCACTAGATTCAAGTTTTGAGACAAATCTTAATGCTGATGAGGCGTTTTCAACCATTGAATTTATAACAGATGAGGTGCTAATATCCATTCCAATGAGTCCGATGCATTCACATAAATGCCAATCATACCAAGACAAAGAGTGGATAGATAAGCAAAAGCAACACAATCCTTTTGCAATATTAAAACACACAAAAAACTCAATATAAAAATAAGGAGTAAGAAAAATGGCTGTACAAAAAAGTAGAAAAACCCCTTCAAAAAGAGGTATGCGCCGCTCACATAATGCATTAACAGGTTCTGCATTGTCAGAAGATCAAGAAACGGGTGAGATTCACTTGCGTCACCACATCACAGCTGATGGTTATTACCGTGGCAAAAAAGTCATCAACAAAATGCAAGATATCCAAGAAGTAGACGCTTAAACCCCATGACAATAAAGGTATCAATTGATGCCTCAGGGGGAGATTACGGCATACCTGTTACTATTAAAGCAGGGATTAAAGCACTAGGCGTATTTCAAGATTTGCACCTATATTTTGTGGGTGACGAGTCTAGCATCAAAACTGAATTAGATAAGCGCCCATCAAATACACTTGGCTCAAGATATACAATTATTCACGCAAGTGAAGTTGTATTAATGAGCGAATCTCCAACAATTGCATTACGCAAAAAGAAAGATTCTTCTATGCGTGTTGCGATTAATCTGGTCAAAACACTTGAGGCGAATGCCTGTGTTAGTGCAGGCAATACTGGTGCGCTCATGGCCATTTCTCGCTTTGTACTCAGAACCATTAAAGGCATTGACCGCCCTGCTATTATGGGTCGCATGCCAACCATGACTGGACATACGCACATGCTTGATTTAGGTGCCAATATTGATTCAAAACCCAAAACCTTGGTTGAATTTGCAACAATGGGCTCCATCGCCGTCAAACACACCGAAAACATTGCATCACCCACCATTGGTCTTCTTAATATTGGCGAAGAGGATATGAAAGGTAGTGAAAAAATCAAAAAAACTGCCACGTTATTAAAAGCTTCCAGCCTAAATTATGTAGGATTTGTTGAGGGTGATGATATTTATAAGGGCACAGTAGACTTAATTGTTTGCGATGGCTTTGAAGGCAATATTGCACTAAAGGCCAGTGAAGGTGTGGTTTTAATGATGGGGCACTACCTAAAACAAGCCTTTACTAGAAACTTATTAACCAAACTCGTTGCCTTAATCGCAACCCCTGTACTTAAAGATTTTAAATCTAGCCTAAACCCTGGCAAGTACAATGGCGCCTCCTTGTTAGGACTTCAAGGCATTGTTGTTAAAAGTCATGGCAGTGCAAACGTTGATTCATTTTTAGTAGCAATTACTGAGGCCTATGTTGAAGCTCACGCTAAAATCAGCGACAAAATATCACTTCAAATTTCAAAAGAATTAGAACACAATGAATAAATTTGCAAGAATCATTGGTACGGGTAGTTACCTGCCACCCACTATTATCACCAATGATGATTTATCAAAAACCATTGACACAACAAATGAGTGGATTACCACGCGTACAGGCATTAAACAAAGGCATAAAGTTACTGATGAAACAACTTGTGATTTAGCCGAGAAAGCGGCTAATCACGCGCTTCAGATGGCCAGCATTAATGCCAAAGATTTAGACTTGATTATTCTAGCAACCACCACGCCTGATAAAATTTTTCCCGCAACAGCAACCATGCTACAAACTGCAATTGGCGCTTCATGCCCTGCATTTGATTTACAATCTGTTTGTGCAGGCTTTATTTTTGCACTAACCACGGCGCAGCAATATATCGAAACTGGTGCTGCTAATAAAGTATTGGTGGTTGGTAGTGAAACTTTATCAAGAATTGTTAATTGGAATGACCGCTCTACTGCGGTTTTATTTGGTGATGGTGCAGGTGCGGTGGTGTTAAGTGGCAGTAATAATACTGGCATTTTGCACTCAAAACTATTCAGCGATGGCAATTACCTATCCTCACTCCAAGTCAGTAATCATTACATTAATGAAGTGGGTTTTATTGAAATGTCTGGTAATGAAGTTTTTAAAATTGCCGTCAACCGCTTATCTTCTTTAGCAGAAGAAACCCTTAAAGAGGTCAACTTAAGCTCAGACAAACTAGATTGGATGGTGCCACATCAGGCCAATATTCGCATTATATCAGCCGTTGCTAGACGCATCAAAACCCCAATGAGCAAAGTAATTGTCACCCTTGAAAATCATGGCAACACCTCTGCCGCTTCTATCCCATTAGCACTTGATGTAGCAGTTAGAGATGGCCGCATTAAAAAAGGTGATTATCTATTATTTGAAGGCATTGGCGCTGGCTTTAGTTGGGGCAGCATTTTAGTTCAATTCTAAAACACTTTTAAAATATATTTAATAAGCCATAATCGCCCTGCATCATCAATATAGTCCACTAACCAACTCCATAGCAACTGCAATACCCCCTTTTCCGCACAACTTTTAAGTAGAATCTTGACTGTTTACAGTTATTTTTTAGCCTTTATCGGCATAGTTATTATGCCAATAAACTTACGACACCCTGTCAAAGGTTTACAGGGTTCTAGAATTTTAACTCAAAGATTTCTTTTATCTCTTTATCTTTTGCATACTTTAATTGTTCAAGTTCTTTTTTTATATTTTCCCAAGTTGAAGCTCTGGCATAAAATGTTCGAGCAGACAACCCGTCTTCTTTTTTAAAATTTTCAAACTCTTTTCCAATTAAATCATCCAAAATAATTTTTAACCAAGGGCTTACAATTTTTTCTTTTATAAAATCTTCTTTATCAAAAACACCTGCCTCAATGATAGATTTTAGATAATCACATTTTTTTATAATTAGTGAAAAAATAGCTAAAGTCAGGTATTTGCCACTAGCAAAAAAATGATATTTCTTGACTTCTGTTAATATATTTTCTTTTTCTTTAAAAAAGGTTTGCTTATCATTGGTTTCTTTTTTTACTACTTGACTAAAAAACAGACTATTATTTATAATTCCCTTTATATTTTTATAAACATCGTCAGACTTATTCTCTCCCTCTTTGATTTGAGATATTTTCGATATTATCTGTCCTTTTTTAATTGTATTTCCATATATTCCTGTTTGCTCAATTATTATCTCAAATAAATGAAAAGCTAATATCATCTCTTTTGCATCATTTTCAGTAAGCTCTTTATCCTTAAACAATTTATTATAATATTTATCGTTTGCATATCCAAAAATATGAGATTTTGTTGCACTTTTTAGACTCGGATCAATTTTATATGCCATCCAAAAACTTGCTAATTTTTCAATATCAATTTTATAATCCCAAAATTCAAACTCTTTTTTTGATATTTTAAGTAAATTATGCACCTCTTTGTTTCTATCATCAAGATATTTTCTATCGCCTCTTTTAATTTCGTAGAAATATCCAAATTTTGAAAATAATCTTTGTAACTCTATTTGTTCTTTATTGTTAGCATAAAAATCAGTCTCTTTTATTGAGTTTTGACTATTATTGTATCTAATTACTTTTTTTTCAAAATTAGTAGTTTTTTTACCATCTTTCTCTTCATCTTGTATTATTCTAAATAATACTTTAATATCCTTAAAACTTAATCTTGCTTCTTCTTTTGATTCCTTTCGATTAGTTCTACCAAGTCCATTCTCTTTTTGTTTGTATGCACTATATATTGCATTAACTGTTTGTGCACCATTAATTATTTGTGGAAATTCTATTTTTAATTTACCATTTGTTTGTCTATATCTAAAACCTTTAGATGTTATTGTAATACCATTATTAAAAAAATAGAAATTTTTTGGCTCACTTGAAGCAGTATTTATAATTTCTTTGGGTCATGACAACTTAAGCGACTCTTTTCTAAAAATTCCAAGCAAAATTTTGTAAATATTTTGCTTGCGATTATTGAATCTAAACTCACATTCTTTTAGGTGTAAATTAAACATCTTTTTATCCATTCCTTTAAATTT
>JAUVOQ010000101.1 GCA_030599095.1 Candidatus Ruthturnera sp. | reverse complement strand
TAGTCAACCCTTAAAAACCCCTTAACCATTTGATTTAAAACAATAAAATCAACAAAAACCATAAACAAATCAACCAGATTTTGGTAAAATAACCATCATTTCTTGGTCGTTTTGTTTATAAAATATGCTAACCAAATCCCCATCAATATCCACCCAAACAAACCTATTTCATTCAGAGTTGATTTCTCAACTGGACACCAAAGACCCTTTAATACAACTTGCCAACACCGTTGACTGGTCAATCTTTGATGATGCCTTTGCAAAGCATTACTCTAAAGACAATGGCAGGCCTTCAAAACCCATTAGGCTGATGGTGGGTTTGCTGTTATTAAAACAGTTGGAGAATCTCTCTGATGAGCGTGTTGTGTTACAGTTTAAACGCAACCCTTATTACCAATACTTTTGTGGGCATTCAAACTACATTCCTAATGTGCCCTGTAATGCCACAGAGTTGGTACACTTTAGAAAACGCATAGGCACCCAAGGCTTTAACCTAATATTCAAAATGAGTGTTGTCTTGCACGCTAAAGCCGCGTAAGAGTCAACCGTACTAATCGACACCACCGTACAAGAGAAAAACATCACCTATCCCACCGATGCCAAGCTGGCAATCAAGATTATCAACCGTCTTAACAAATTGGCAAAATACCAGGGTGTCAAACAACGCCGCACTTATGTCAAAGAGGTTAAAAATTGTCGTCTCAGCATTCGTCACTTCCGCCACGTCAAGAAACGCGCTAAAGCCAAAAAAGCTTTAACAAGACTCAAAATTATTGCCAACAAGCTCATCAGAGAATTGCAACGCAAACTGCCACAACACACACTGCTTGAAACCCATCAGAAGGACTTTTTGTTTTACCAAAAAGTCCTTGATCAAAAACCCAAGGACAAGAACAAAATCTACGCATTGCACGAGCCCAATGTTTATGTCATTGCCAAAGGCAAAGACCACAAACAATACGAATATGGCAACAAAGTCTCAATCATCTCTACTAAGGACAACATTATTGTTGGCGTTGCCAGTCATGACAAAAACACCCACGATTCTAAAACTTTAAATGCCGCCATCACTCACGCCAATAACAACCGCACAAAGCCCATCAAACAAGCCGTGTGTGACCGAGGCTATGTTGGCGCTAAAGAAGTGTTGGGCGTGAAGATTGTTCTGCCTAAGAAGGCACTTAAAAGAGACAATCGTTATCAACGCGACAAAAAGCGCAAATTGTGTAAAAGACGCGCAGCAATAGAACCCATTATTGGGCATCTTAAATCGGACTTTAGATTATCCAGAAACCTGCTTAAAGGACAGATTGGTGATGAGATTAATGTGTTAATGGCTGCTTGCGCCTGGAATTTAAGAAAGTGGATGAGAGCGGCTGCTATTTTTTTTGTTTTACAAAAAACTGGCTTATTTATGATGAGAAGTCGCTATTTTTTCTATTACACTGGGCAAAATATCGTAAGTAAAAAAAATAGC
>JAUVOQ010000083.1 GCA_030599095.1 Candidatus Ruthturnera sp. | reverse complement strand
CTTAATATGGGTGTTTCATCGTTAAAGTCTTGGTTGCTTTCTGTGGCTAGAATCTTTGCTAAAGATAACAGTTTGTTCAGTGTTAGGTTTTTATCTTTGATGTGCTTCCAGCCATCGCCAATGGTTTCAATCCAAACTTCACCAGGCTTGTTGATTGAAATCTCAACAATGTTTTTCTTTTTCAAGTAAGGTGCTAGAATCTCAAGGTTTTTAGACAGTAGTGCAGATAGTGATGTTTTGTCAGCCATGATTAAAACTTGAACTCGCCAAACATTGCTTATTCAGCTTCGGGATTATGGCTTGGGTCATTTTGACTAATCCAGTCAACTAGATCTTCTTTTGAGCGTTTTGCTGATGGTGGGATAAACCTATCATGTTGCTCTGATATATCGTTGGCGTATAACAGTAAATCGTCCATGGAGACGCGTTCTAGTAATTGGTCATCGTCTGGTGTTTCTGTTGTTGTTTTTGTTGTCATTTTGTTTTCTCCTATTAAAAAATTTCTATTGTCTGTAGGTACTTTGTTCACTTGCATATAACTTAAAAATCAACTAACGTGACCCTCTGCCAGTTTCTTTTTCATTGGTGCGCTTCTTATCTAGTTTCTCTCTTGCTGTTGGCTTTTTAGCAACTTCTTGCTTGTCTGCTTTCGGCTTTTCAACCCTCTTTTCTTGCTTTTTAAGCCTTTCAAAAGGTTTGCCATCAATCAAGTAATCCGTTATTTTGTTGGCATCTTTGGCCGCTTTGAAAAACTCAGCTTTGTCATTGTTCAAGATACCTTTCCAGCCTTTAAGATAAGCCGCCGAGTTTTCTATGTGAGTTTGATCCTTCTCAAGTTGATAGCTAATGCCCAGACGTTGGCACATGAACACACTTGAGAGTTCAGCTCTTAATTCTTCTTTGGCATAGTTCGTACGGTTAAGGTCTTTATCACCCATATCACGATTTTGTCGTGATAGGTGTCCTGTTGAATGTGCCAGTTCATGAAGCAAGGTTGCGACGTATGCTTGTTTAGATGAAAACCGTTCAGGCGGTGGCATCATGATTGAATCATTTGAACCACCAATGTAGAAAGCACGGTTGCCACCGTGCGATATTTTCATACCAGAATTTTTAATAACCTTATTGAGTTTGGTGCTTAAATCTCTATCGTCTTTGAGTGCGGCAAAGCCTTTTGTTGTTTCATAAGGCTCTAAGCCTTCAATGTCTTGTGCATTGAAAGCATGAGTGAGGCGAATAAAAGGTATTTGCACCTCTACAGGCTGTCCTTTTTTATTTAATTTTTTAGTGTCTTTGGTGATTATTTTATAAAACTGCACTTGAACCCCTTTTGACCCCTTTTTAAGTTTTAGGTCTAAATCTTTGATTTGCTTAAAGGTGTAATATCTAGGGTCTGCTGAGGTGGTTTGAGACAAGTGCATTGATAAGTTGATTTGATTAATGCCGTTGTATAAATTTAAGCCTTTGCCATTGTATGGATTAAAAGGGATTTCGCTCCATCGTTTGAGAAAATCAGGATTAGCATCCATTTGCTTAAGTAAGTTATTAACTAAGTCTTGTTGGTATTTTTCTATGGTTGCGTTAGTCATTGTATTGCTTGTTGTCTTATGGGTGTTTGAGCGTCACTGACTTGTTGGGTGTTGGACGGTCTTTGTTTTTTTATCATGGTTACTGTTGCTGTTGTCATTTTGTTTTCTCCTTCTCCTATTAAAAAATTTCTATTGTTTCTAGGTACTTTTTTAACTTGCAGTACATCAATAATGAAGTACCCACAACAATAGAAACTTATAAAAAGTCTCTATTGGTCTCACTTAAAAAAATCAACTAACGCGATCCTCTGCCAGTTTCTTTTTCATTGGTACGCTTCTTATTTAACCTCTCTCTTGCCGTTGGATTTTTAGCGACTTCTTGCTTGTCTACTTTCTGTTTTTTAGCCGCTGGCTTTTCAACAATCTTTTCTTTCTTTTTGAGCCTTTCAAAGCTTCTACCATTGGCAACAAAGTTGGCAATCTTTGCACTAGAGCGAATCGCACTCATGCCACTTTTTGCATCTTTTAAAAACTCGATGTTAAAGTCATTCTTAACTTCTTTAACAGTGCCTTTGAGTGTCAATTTAGCACCCACGCTTTGAACAATAAGAGCAGCAGACATTTGTGATTTAAAATCCTTCATGTCTTGCGAATCTTTTAGGTAGTTCTGCTCAACTGCTGCTTTAGTTGCTAGGGCAGCATAGTGAGAGATCAGGCCGTCACCGCCTTTATCAAAAACACTTGATGCAATCTGAATTTCATTTTTATTAACGTTGAATTCAGAGATAAGTTTTTGATCACTTCGAACAACAGGAATGCTTGATTTTTCAATCAGTTGTTGTTGACTTGATGACAGTTCAGAAAGGGCAGAAGGCTCTTTTGGTGCAGGACTAATACCTATAATGTCATTGGCACTATAAACATAGCCAACGCTCATCATTGGTATTTCTTTTTTCTCACTTTTGCCTTTAACCGCTACTTCTCTTGTTCGCAAGTAAGAAATCTGCAAAGCAGTAGAGCCTTCTTTAATGGCCAAGCCATCAGTGTTCTCTACGGCACGACGAGTCATAAAGCGATTGTCAGTATTGTTCCTATCAGCGTTGGTAATGGCTAGACTAATCGCATTAACACCTTTATAGGCAACAGGGGTTTCCCCTGAGATACTAACCATTGGATTATTGGCAATTGATTGTTGCCAACCTTTAGGGTTTTTTTGAATCAATCTAAGTACTTTATTGGTCGTGTTTTTGTTATACGAATCAAT
>JAUVOQ010000019.1 GCA_030599095.1 Candidatus Ruthturnera sp. | reverse complement strand
GCAATATGCATAAAAACAAGTTTTCTATCATGATTGACATTCCATTTATCTATATTAGGTCTTTTTCTATATGTATGATAAATTTTTTCAAGTATGTCGCCCATTGTTATGGGAATATTCTTAATTCTTTCTTTTATTTTTCTTTTTAGATCAGGCATCATTTTTTTTGATTCCTTTAGTGTTTATAGAGTAAAGAGAACCTCTAAAAACTCCATTATAATAACAAAACTCATCCAATTTTCTAAAAATATTCAAGTCAATTTAGTGCCATATTTTTAATTCATTTTCCATCTTTTTACTACGTTACTTACCATTTTCAGATGTTTTTAACTTATCTTCAGCCTTGTCAACTTGTCAAAAAAAAGGGGGTCTGCCACTAGGGACTTTGGCTTGGAACGCTCAAGGCTTTTTCTATGGGTTTTCTAAACAGTGCCCAGTCTATCACTGCATTTAACGTTTGTAGGGGTGGTTGCTTCTTGTTGATTTCTTCTAGTCTGAATTCATAATCAAATCATCCCATTATTGTCATCTTTTTTTGATAAAAGAAAGTGTTGTGTTACCTTAAATGCTTTTGTGATAGGGTTTTTATGGGGTTTTGTTGTTAGAAATGGTGAATTTTTCGGCAGCCTTTTCCATTTCGCCTTTTAAAGTATCCATTTCAGCCATTTCAACAATAATATCACCACCACCCACTAACTCTGAGTTGAAATAAATTTGAGGAAAGGTTGGCCAATCTGCAAATGCAGGTAAGTTTTGAAAAACTTCTTGGTCTTCGAAAATATTCACATAGGCAAACTTAACACCTGTTGAGGTGAGTGTTTGCGCTGCTTTGGCAGAAAATCCACACTGTGGGAATTGTGGTGTGCCTTTCATGTAAAGCACGATTGCTGCACTGTCTACTTGCTGTTGGATTCTATCCATTACGTCCATTGTGTTACTCCTTTAATGTTTAATTACTGAGTATTTTACTCATATATTGAGACTCTTTGCATTATTATGAATAATCACCACTTTTTTGTACCCTTAAGGGGTAAAAATACCACCTTCATTAACTTGGAAATTTTTTAGAAAATTCTCAAATCAATAAAACCTGTCATTTTGTTAATCATTCATAATGATGCAAGGTCTTGTGTTATTTTTTTACAAATATTTTTCTATTTAAACGCCTGAGAAATTGTGTACTTTTGCCCTTGTTTGAGTTTTCTATAATTACCAAATACGGATTTAAAATTGTCTTTAATAAAATGTCTTAAGCCGTTAATGGTTACAAATGTTATTTTACCGCCTAGTTTTAAGGCATCATAAGCATCATACAAAATAATGCTGAGTTGCTCTCTGCCTACTTTGGCAGGTACGTTTGATAATATTTGGTCAAAATAATTTGTTTTATTAACATTTAAAAATGCATCCGACAAATAAGCCTGTGCATTGTCAATATGGTTAAGTTTGGCATTGATGTTTGACAATTCAACAGCAACAAAATCTTTATCCACCATGTGTACTTCTGCTTGTGGGCAAGACTTGGCAACGGCTAGACCAATAGGTCCATAACCACAACCCAAATCAAGGCATTTGTCATCATTAGCAATCGTTAAATACTTCATGAATAATTCAGTACCATCATCAATAGCACGAGGACTAAACACCCCCCAACGAGTTTTCAAGGTTAAATCAACGCCGAGCAGATTTGTTTGAATGCTTAAATCCTGCTTCAACTTGGGAATGTCCTGACGCAAAAACATAAAAAATAATTAATAACGTTGTTTGGCCGCTTTCTTTTTGGCTTTAGCAACAATAATTTGGCTAGCATGATCGCCAATATGCATCTCACCTCTGACCTTGGCAAGTTGTATTTGGCGCTGCCTTTCACGATAGCGATTCAATTGAGAATCAGAATGCGAGCCATAACAACGCGGACAAGATGCGCCTTTTTCATAATGCTTGTGTGATTTATCCGCATCAGTAATCGGATAGCGACACGCATGACATTGGTCGTACTGACCTTGCTCAAGATTGTGTTTTACAGCAACCCGATCATCAAACACAAAACACTCGCCTTGCCACAAACTTATGCTTTCTTCCATCTCTTCTAAATACCTCAAAATACCACCTTGTAAATGATAAACCGTATCAAAACCTTGGGATTTTAGATAAGAAGTTGATTTTTCACAGCGAATACCGCCTGTACAAAACATGGCTACTTTCTTACCTCGATATTGCTCTAAATGGTTTTTAATATAGGATGGAAACTCTCTAAAAGTATCGGTATTTGGATTAATAGCACCTTTAAAACTACCAATTTCATATTCATAATTATTGCGAGTGTCAATTAAAATTGTCTCAGGATCACTAATTAAGGCATTCCAATCTTGAGGCGCAACATAAGTACCCACAGATGATAAGGGGTCAATATGTTCAACACCTAAAGTAACAATCTCTTTTTTTAGTTTAACCTTCAAACGCTTAAAAGGGATAATTTTGGCATAAGAATATTTAATCTCTAGGTTGTCAAACCGACCATCGTCTTGAAGAAATTGCACTATTTTATTGATTGACACCTTTGAACCAGAAATCGTACCATTGAGCCCTTCCAACGCTAAAAGAATAGTGCCTTTTATCTCTAGCATTGCCATTAATTCACGCAAAGGGGTGCGAAATTCTTCAAAATCATCTAAACGAACAAATTGATACAAAGCACAAATTGTATACATAACACTTTAATTTGAGAAAGTAGGTCATTTTACACGACGATGATAATGTTTTTGAGGTTGAGGCCACTGCAATTAGCCCAAACCATCAAATAACATTGAATCTCAAAAACTATTCCCCATGATAAATCCGTATAATATGAATATTTGGTTATCATCTTTCTACGTGCTTGACTCAATCACATCTGCTGCAAATATTAAACAATTTGACATTGCACAATTACAGTCTTTAGCCGAAGAAATACGTACATTCTTAATTGAGAACATTCAAAAAACAGGCGGTCACTTAGCCCCCAACCTTGGCACAATCGAGATGACTATTGCCATGCATTATGTGTTTGACACGCCGCACGACAGTTTTATCTTTGATGTTGGGCATCAGGCTTATACCCATAAAATTCTCACAGGTCGTTTTGATAAAATGCACACCTTGCGTCAAAAAGGCGGGTTATCAGGTTTTACAAAACGCAGCGAAAGTAAGCACGACAGCTTTGGTGCTGGACATTCATCAACTTCAATTAGTGCTGCTTTAGGCATTGCTATTGGCAACGGTATTAATAATAGCAATGGTAAATCTATTGCTGTGATTGGCGATGGTGCGCTCACAGGCGGCATGTCATTTGAAGCACTCAATCATGCAGGTGATAGTGATGCAGACTTGCTGATTATTCTAAATGACAATGATATGTCAATATCAAAAAATGTGGGTGCTATGAATAAATACCTTACCAAGCTTATCTCTGGCAAGGTTTATTCAACCATGAAATCAAAGTCATTGGGGTTTTTAGAAAAAATGCCTAAAATCCATGAATTTGCCAAACGTTCAGAAGAGCACCTTAAAGGTATGGTTCTGCCCAGTACTTTGTTTGAGGAGTTGGGGCTTGATTATTTTGGACCTATCGATGGACATGATTTACCCACTTTAATCCAAACGCTACAAAACCTAAAACAGCAAACAAAACCAAGGCTCTTACATATTATTACTAAAAAAGGTTACGGGCTTGAAACGGCAGAAAACGACCCGTGCAAGTTTCATGGGGTGGCACCTGCCTCATTAAATTCTTCTAATCTGCCTAGTTACAGTGCTGTATTTGGTGCTTGGCTAAATAACACCGCATCTAACCATAAAAACCTAATTGCCATTACCCCCGCTATGTGCACTGGGTCTGGTATGAGCGAATTTGAAAAAAATTACCCTAAGCAATATTTTGATGTGGGCATTGCAGAGCAGCACGCCATTACTTTTGCAGGTGGGCTTGCCACCCAAGGCTTAAAACCGATAGTGGCTATCTATTCTACTTTTTTACAACGTGGTTATGACCAACTCATTCATGACATTGCACTGCAAAATCTAGCTGTTATTTTTGCGATTGACCGCGCTGGGTTGGTGGGTAGCGATGGCGCAACCCATGCGGGTAGTTTTGATTTGAGTTTCTTAAGGTGTATTCCCAACCTAATCATTATGGCACCAAGTAATGCAATGCAACTGTATCAAATGCTGAATACTGCATTTGAAACCAATGGTACTATTTGTATACGCTACCCTAGAGGCACATCAAATGTTCAAAATTACATCACTGATGAGAAAATTTCACTGGGTAAAGCAAAAATCATACTTGAAGGTTCTAATGTAGCAATTTTTGCTTTTGGCATCATGGTTAAAAGTGCACTTGCTGCAGGTAAAAAATTAGGCGCAACTGTGGTTGATATGCGCTTTGTTAAGCCACTTGATGAGGCATTAATTATTAAATTAGCCGGTTCACATGCCAAACTCATTTGTATTGAAGATAATGCCATCATGGGTGGTGCAGGCAGTGCAATCAGTGAACTTCTACATCAAAAAAATATCAACACAACTTTAAGAATCTTAGGTCTGCCAGACAAGTTCAGCGAACAAGGTACGCAAAAACAGTTGTATGATTTATATGGGTTAAATGAGGCGGGCATTATGAATGCTGCACGTTGATGAAAAAACTATTAAAACGCTACAGCCCAAATTCAGACGAATTAAAAAATCACAAACACTTGAGTTGGCTCGGCAAATATTTAAACAATGCCAGTTTATGGAATTTCAATCGGAAATCTATTTCTAAAGCCTTTGCAGTCGGCTTATTCTGTGCGTTTATTCCTGTGCCATTCCAGATGTTACTGGCAGCGCCTAGTGCTATTATTTTTTCAGCCAACTTACCTGTGGCAGTGGCATTGGTATGGATTACCAATCCTCTTACCATACCACCAATTTTTTACGCCTGCTACAAACTCGGTGCTTGGGTTTTAGGGGTGGGTATTAAGCAAAACTTTGTAATGTCGCTTGAGTACGTGTGGCAAGTATTTGATGTTATCTGGCAACCGTTCTTGTTAGGTTGTTTGATTGTATCTGTTATGAGTTCAGTGATTGGTTATTTTTCCATTCAGTTTGTTTATCAATTGAAAATTTATCAACGACTCAGAAAGAACTAGTCTGCCAGTTTTTTGCCTTATTTGAACTTTAAATTCATCAATTTGAATCTAACTTTTAATTGACTACGGATTTGTGCCTCAAGCACATCTACCAAGTTTTCATTGGTTATTTTTGAATGGGTTTTACCGTCAAGATATAAAAGATTAGGCTCGCCACCTGTTAAGCCGACTGAAACTGCTTTTGCTTCACCAGGTCCATTGACCACACAACCAATCACTGCCACATCAATTGGTGTGGTGATGTCTTCAAGGCGACATTCCAACTCATTAACTACTTTAATCACATCAAACTTCTGCCTAGAACACGATGGACAAGCAATTAAATTAACGCCTTTTTGGCGTAAATTTAAAGATTTTAAAATATCAAAACCAACACGCACCTCATCAACTGGATCAGAGGCTAAAGAAACCCTAATCGTGTCGCCAATACCTTCTGATAATAACAAACCCAAGCCAATTGAAGACTTAACCGTGCCAGAACGTAGTGAGCCTGCTTCGGTAATGCCTAAATGTAGTGGGTTGTCAATTTGAGAGGCTAGTTGTTGATAAGCAAACACCGTCATAAAAATTTCACTGGCTTTGAGTGAAATCTTGAAATTATCAAAATTTAATTGATCCAAAATGTCAATATGTCTAAAAGCAGATTCAACCATTGCCTCAGGCGTTGGCTCGGCGTATTTCTTTTGCAAATCTTTTTCCAAAGAGCCTGCATTCACACCAATGCGAATAGGAATATTATGGTCTATGGCTGATGCCACCACTTCTCTTATTCTGTCTTCTCGTCCAATATTACCAGGATTGATACGCAGGCAATCGGCACCATATTCTGCTACCTTGAGTGCAATTTTATAATCAAAATGGATGTCGGCAATCAGTGGAATATTGACCTGTTTCTTGATGGCTTTAAATGCTTCTGCCGCATCCATTGTCGGCACAGAGATACGCACCAAGTCGGCACCTGCATTTTGAATGGCTTGTATTTGTACAACCGTTGCCTTGACATCAGTTGTTTCAGTATTAGTCATGCTTTGTACTGAAATGGGTGCATCGCCACCGATTGCAACATCACCGACAAATATTTGCCTAGATTTTCTTCTTTGAATTATATGTGTTGGCTTCATTGATATTTATTTGTGTAGTTGTGGATTGCTTCATCTAGTGCTCTTGAATTAATAATATTTTTATTAGATTTAGAATCAAGCAATGGATGATTATCAATGATAACAGTGCTCGCAAGATCTTTTTGTTCTTTTTCACCCCTACTAATAACAATTAAAACAGGCGTTTTTTTTACTTTCTTGGTGTTGTCTTTTTGATTTAAATACCAAAAAATACCTGAAAAAAAAGCTAAAAAAAGTGGCAACCACCATTTTAATTTAAGCTTTTTCTTGCTTTTTTTGGGGTAGTAATCAATGCCTTCTAACATAAGCTCTTTTGGTTTTATCCAGCACTTTTCCAGCCAATTGCCCACAGGCGCCATCAATATCTTCACCACGGGTGCGGCGCGTCATAGTACGAATGCCTTGCTCAGATAAAATATCTTGAAACTTCTCAATGGTCTGTGCACTTGATGTTTGATATTGAGATTGTGCAAACGGATTAAAAGGAATTAAGTTTACCTTGGCTGAAATGCCTTTTAATAATTTTGCTAATTTATTAGCCTGTTCAGTAGAATCATTCACATCTTTAAGCATAACATATTCAAACAAAATATGACGTTCTTGAGTGCCAGCATGTAAATACAACTTACAAACTTTTAGCAACGCTTCAATTGAATATTTTTGATTAATAGGTACTAATTCATCTCTCAGGTGATCATCAGGCGCATGCAAGGAAACAGCCAAACTTACTGGCGTTCGCTCACTCATGCGCTTCATGGCGGGCACTACACCAGAGGTGGAAATGGTTACCTTGCGTCTGGACAAACCAAATGCTAAATCATCAAGCAACAAATCACAAGCGTTATATACTGCCTGTTCATTCAACAAAGGCTCGCCCATACCCATAAACACAACATTAGAAATTCGTTTGCTTTTAGCATTAAGATACTGACTGGCAATTAATACTTGGGCAATAATCTCAGCCGTTGTGAGGTTTTTATTAAATCCTTGCATACCAGTTGAGCAAAAGCTACAAGCCAAAGCACAACCCACTTGGGAAGAGATGCAAAGCGTGCCACGATCTTTCTCAGGGATATAAACCATTTCAATATGATTGTCTTCGCCCATTGCCAAGACCCATTTAATCACCCCATCTAGGGCGAAATTTTGTTTAATAATTTTGGGTAGTTTAATACAGGCTAGCTCGCTTAATTTTTCTCTTAGTGGCTTGCTAAGATTAAGCATCTTATCAAAATCAAGCTCATGAACTTTATAAATCCAGTGCATAATTTGTTTAGTGCGATAAGGTTTTTCACCCAAATCCATAAAAAAATTATTCAGCGCATTTTGATTAAAACTTAAAAGATTTTGTTTATCCATGCACGTCTGTCTTGCATCAAACTTTATTTACTGCAAAGCAAAGGCATCAATGCTAGCGAGCTCTTGGACACACGCCGTCTTTGCCAAAGAAATACTCAATTTCAATAGTAGCATTTTCTAAAGAATCAGAACCGTGTACCGCATTTTCATCCAAAGAATTGGCAAAATCAGCACGAATAGTACCTGAATCAGCATCTTTAGGATTGGTAGCACCCATAATTTCACGGTGTTTAGCAACGGCATTTTCACCCTCTAAAACCTGAACCATCACTGGACCAGACGTCATAAATTCAACCAATTCGCCATAAAATGGACGATCCTTATGCACTGCATAAAAACCACCTACCAAATCATTATCAAGATGAATCATTTTGCTGGCAACAATTTTAAAACCAGCCTCTTCAAAACGAGAATAAATTTGACCAATGACGTTTTTTGCGACCGCATCTGGCTTGATAATTGATAAAGTACGTTCCATAAAATCTCCACTAATCGTAAATAAAGTCAGTATTTTACCAAATTTTAGACATAAAAAAAGCACCAAAAAGTGCTCTTTTTTAGACCGATTAATAAGTTTACTTATTAACTGCCTCCTTTAATGCTTTGCCTGCTTTGAAAGCAGCCACTTTTGATGCTTTGATTTGAATCGCTGCACCTGTTTGTGGATTACGACCTGTGCGTGCTGCACGATCTCTAACAACAAAACTACCAAAACCAGTAAGTTGTACACCATCACCATTAGCCATAGCGCCAGTAATAGCATCTGTTGTGGCATTTAATGCACGGGAAGCGTCTGTTTTAGATAAGTTTGCTGCTGATGCAATTACATCAATTAATTCTGATTTATTCATTTTTTTCTCCTCGAAAAATTAATTTATAAAAATACTAAAGGTCAACCATTAAAAGAGGTAGAGAATAAAAACTATCTATTACAACATTTAACTCTTCTATCTCCTAATTATAAAGGTATTATTTCTCAATAAATTAAAAATTTACAAAATAAGTAATTATCCCTAATCAATCACTATCCAAAGATAAAGACGCTTTGGAACGTTGCCACTGTTTTAAGATTGCCACAACAACAGCACTCACCAACCTTAAACAAGAATCTTCATTGGCAAATATTTTAGCCACTTTTGTTCTTTGTTTAACGCTTTGATTGAGCTGTTCAATCCTATTGCTTGTTCTTAGCCTTTTTCGGTTAAATTTACACCAGTTTCTAGCGCAAACACTGTTAAACCCTCTGGGATGTTATCCTCAGCCCACTGGGCTAACTTTGGCATACTGGATTGATAGTGATCAATCAACAAACTCAATTCATATTTAATTCATATATTGAATAGTTGAATAACTGCACCAACTGCACCAAAATGCTACCAGTCTGATAATGTACTGGTAGCAAGGGATACAGCGATAACTGCGCCATCTGCACCAAAATGGGCTGTGGTGCTGTGTCAATGGTAGCAAGGGATACAGGCAGAGTTTGGCTAGATAGAAACCTAGGTGCTACGCAAGTTTGCACATAGCGCTTGTTATGGTAATCTGTATCAATGGGGTAGGGCAAAAGATGGTCATGAATCTAGAACTTCAGCTACAACAGTAGCACCAGCAAGAATAGTAGCAGACTTGGAAACCAGCATCACCCCAGAACACGGTAATTTTATTCTCAGTTTTAATGATTGGACAAGTGCAGACAACAATGGTGCACTCAGGACAGTCGCTTGGGCAGACGGTGGGGTAAATGACATCTGCCCAGCAGGCTTTGGTGCGCCAACTAAGGCAGAAATAGAGGCAGATACTATCAGTGCCACCACCACAGTTGTTACTAGCGTTGCTAACGCCTTCTCCAGTTTCCTCAATTGGCTAATTACTGGCCGTCGCAATGCTGAGGATGGCGTGTTGTACAGCGTCGGGTTGGTCGGTTCCTTGTGGAGTGTTCTGAGTGAACGGTCGAGTTGGTGACCGCCTAATTCTCAGGTTCCATGATTATTGATGGTAGTTTGGCGCTTCTTTGGTGATAGACACATCGTGAACATGAGACTCAATCATACCTGCTGAGGTGACTTGTACAAATTGTGCATTTGTGCGCATTTTTTCTAATGTATCACACCCTGTATAGCCCATAGAAGATCTAACACCACCAACCATTTGGTGAATAATAGGACGCATAGAGCCTTTAAAGGGAACGCGGCCTTCCACACCTTCTGGCACTAGTTTATCGGCTTTAGAGTCTGATTGGAAATAGCGATCAGATGAGCCATGTGCTTGGTTCATCGCACCCAGTGAGCCCATGCCACGATAGGATTTGTAAGAACGACCTTGGTAAAGTTCAACCTCGCCTGGAGATTCTTCAGTGCCTGCTAACATTGAGCCTAACATGACGCAGTATGCACCAGCAGCGAATGCTTTGGCAATGTCGCCAGAATAGCGAATGCCGCCATCGGCAATAATTGGTACGCCCGTGCCTTTGAGTGCATCTGCCACATCTGAAATGGCGGTGATTTGTGGCACGCCTACGCCAGCAACAATGCGAGTGGTGCAAATACTACCTGGACCAATGCCTACTTTTACACAGTCTGCCCCTGCTTTGACTAAATCTAGTGCCGCCGCACCTGTGGCGATATTGCCAGCAATAATGGCTAAGTTTGGATGTTTGCTTTTGGTTTTTGCCACTCTATCAAGCACACCTTGAGAGTGTCCGTGAGCAGTATCAATAACAATAACATCCACGCCCACTTCAACAAGTGCATCAATGCGCTCACTTGTACCAGCGCCAACACCAACGGCGGCACCTACACGCAAATGCTCTTCTGAGTCTTTGCAAGCATTGGGAAAGTCTGTTGATTTTTGAATATCGCTTACGTTGATCATGCCTTTAAGGGTGAATTTATCGTCAGTAATGACAACGCGCTCAATGCGATATTTTTGTAATAATGACCTTACCTCGCTCATGTCTGTACTTTCTTCAACAGTGATTAGTTTGTTTTGCGGGGTCATGACATTTTCAACCAGTTCGCTTAAACGAGTTTCAAATCTTACATCTCTACCTGTAATCAAGCCTTTAATAATGCCACCTTCAACCACAGGCAAGGCAGAAATATTGTGCTGTTGTTGCATTTTAAAGACATCAGCAATGGTTGCCTTTGGTGAAATGGTGATTGGCTCTCTGATAATGCCTGATTCAAAACGTTTGACGCGACGCACTTCGTTGGCTTGTTCTGCCGCCGACATATTTTTATGAATAATACCAATACCGCCTTCTTGAGCAATGGCAATGGCCAGTTTGGACTCAGTAACGGTGTCCATTGCCGCTGAAAGAATGGGTGTATTAAGGGTGATATTTTTAGTTAATTGCGTGGTTAAGTTCACTTTTTTTGGCATGGTTTTTGAGTGTGCGGGCACCAGCAATACGTCGTCAAATGTGTGTGCGGTTTTTAGTAAATTCATTAATATCTCCTGCGGTTAGCGAAGTTTGGAAAAATGAAACCTATCATCATGCCAAAAAATAACACCAAGCCACCTGTAATGAACCAATTGCGAGAACTGGTCTCTTGCATGGCAGTGTTGTTGTTTTCTAATAGTTGAATCTCAGTTTTTAGTTGTAACACTTGTGTGGCAAGCTTTTCGTTAGAGTGTTCAAGTTTTAGTGCATCTTTATAGATTTTCTCAACGTGTTGCTTTTCGGCTTGAGATTTGCTAATTTGCATAGAAAGTTCGGTGTTTTGATTTTTTAGCATTTTGACTTGTTTTTCAAGATTGGTATTTCTTTTGCTTTGTTTTGTGGTTAATAATTGGTTAGCATTGTAACTTTGTTTAAGTTTTTCTAGTTGCGCCCTTGCGGGTGGATTGTTAGATAAATATCTTGAAATAACCCAACCTATTGAGTTTTCATACTTCACCTGAGTCCAACCTTCAGTAGCTTGCAAGATGGAGAGTTTTGAACCAGAAGATAAAGAACGTACTATGTTGTCACCAAATGTTTTATCCTTGCGCATTGGAATGTCTACTTGGTCAGTGATGTAGACGAATGACCTAGCGTTAGCAAGCAAGCCGAATAGGATGAGTGTTAATAATAAATGTTTAATCAAATTCATAAACTGGATATTTTTTTAAGTTGATTGTTAAAATCGAAAATGGCAGATAATGTTTTGGCTAGTCTTTCTTTTTCTATATTAATGATTGCTTTAGGTGCACCTTTTATAAAGTTTTCATTGTTTAATTTACCCTCAAACTGACTTTTTTGCTTTTCTAATTTTTCAATTTCTTTATTAAGACGTATAACTTCTTGATTTTTATCAATCAAGCCAGCTAGTGGAATGAAAATTTTCATATCATTGACTAAGGCAGTGGCTGATTCTGGTGCTTGTTCGGTCGTGCTTAGTTTGTTAATATTGTGCATTTTTGCCACTGAGTTGAGAATGCTTATATTATTAGCCAAATATTGCTCATCCGTAGCGTTAAAGTTTTGCACAAAGCAAGGCAGTGACTTTGAAGGCGGGATGTTCATTTCACCACGAATTTGGCGAATACCTAGAATAAAGGTTTGTAGCCATTTAATTTCTGTCTCGGCCTTGATGGATATTAGATTATGAATTACTTGCGGGTAAGGTTGAGTCATTAAACTCGTGTTATTACGGCTTGTAATAACATTACATTGCTCAAAAATTTCCTCAGTGATAAACGGAATGATGGGGTGTAACAGAGTTACTATTTCGTTTAGCACCTTGATTAAAGTGGCTTGTGTACCTGCTTTGGTTGTATCATTTTGTAATAATGGCTTAGACAATTCAAGATACCAGTCGCAATAGTCGTGCCAAACAAACTCATATAAAGTTTGACTCATTAAGTCAAGACGATAATCATTTAAGTGCTTTTCAACGTTGGCTTTGGTGTTTTGCAAGCGAGATAAAATCCATTCGTCAGCTGTTGATAATTGTGCGTTAGTATCCGTATTTTCACCTTCAAGTTTCATCAATACGAAACGTGAAGCATTCCAAAGTTTGTTGCAAAAATTGCGATAGCCTTCAACTCGCTTTAAGTCAAACTGAATATCACGACCAAAAGAAGCCAAAGTAGTGAAAGTAAAGCGTAGCGCATCAGTGCCAAAAGCGGGAATACCATTAGCAAACTCTTTTTCGGTTTGCTTTTTGATTTTTTCTGCCATTTTGGGTTGCATTAACCCTTGCGTGCGTTTTTTAAGTAAATCCTGCAAACTAATGCCATCGATTAAATCAATTGGATCAAGTACATTGCCTTTGGATTTGGACATTTTTTGTCCTTGTCCGTCTTTGATTAATCCAGTGATATAAATGTCTTTAAAGGGTGCTTCGCCTGTGAATTTAAGCCCAAACATAATCATGCGAGCAACCCAAAAAAAGATAATATCAAAGCCAGTAACCAACACATCGGTTGGGTAAAAGCGTGATAAATCAGGCGTTTTTTCTGGCCAGCCTAGGGTTGAAAATGGCCATAAAGCTGAGGAAAACCAAGTATCAAGCACATCTTCATCTTGAGTCAGCGTTATCCCTTCTCCTGCTTGTTTTTGCGCTTGTTTGAGCGAGTCTGCAACAAAGACATTGCCTTTGTCGTCATACCACGCAGGAATGCGATGCCCCCACCAAATTTGGCGAGAAATGCACCAATCCTGAATGTTGTCCATCCAGTTGAAATAAGTTTTGTTCCAGTTTTCAGGAATGAAACGAATATCCCCATTTTTAACCGCATCAATGGCAGGTTGGGCTAATGGCTTGATTTTAACAAACCACTGGTCGGTTAAATAAGGCTCAATGACTGCATTTGTTCTATCACCACGCGGTATCATTAATTTATGTGGCTCAATTTTTTCTAGTAAACCCTGATTATTTAAATCTTGAATGATTTGCTTGCGCGCTTTAAATCTGTCCATGCCAGTATAAGCACTGTCAACCACGTCATTGATTTTAGCATCATCGGTAAAGATATTAATAATATCTAAGTGGTGACGTTGCCCCATTTCATAGTCGTTAAAGTCATGAGCGGGGGTGATTTTAACACAGCCTGTGCCAAATTCCATATCAACATAATCGTCTGCAATGATTGGAATTTTTCGATTGCTTAGAGGCAGGTCAATGGTTTTACCAATCAGGTGTGTATAACGCTTATCATCGGCATGAACAGCAACAGCACTATCCCCTAGCATGGTTTCAGGGCGTGTGGTTGCAACAATCATTGCCTCGTTAGTATTGGTAATAGGATAACGCATGTGCCAAAGTGAGCCTTGTTCTTCGCTGCTAATAACTTCAAGATCAGACACGGCAGTATGCAGTACGGGGTCCCAATTAACCAAGCGCTTACCACGATAAATCAGACCTTCTTCAAAGAGTTGTATGAATACTTTTTTAACAGCGTTAGACAAGCCTTCATCCATGGTAAACCGCTCTTTTTTCCAATCAACTGATGAACCAAGCCTGCGCATTTGTGAAGTGATTGTGCTACCAGATTGTGCTTTCCAATCCCATATTTTTTGGCTAAATTTTTCACGACCAATATCATGACGAGTCATGCCTTGTGTTGCTAATTGACGCTCAACCACCATTTGTGTAGCAATACCAGCGTGGTCTGTACCAGGTTGCCAAAGAGTTTGCTCACCATTTGCACGATGATAGCGCGTTAATATGTCCATAATCGTATGCTGAAAAGCATGTCCCATGTGCAACGAGCCTGTAACATTTGGAGGTGGTAGCATAATGCAGTAGGCATTTTTGCTGGTAATATTTGAATCAGAGGAGAATAGGTTTTTATCTTCCCAAAGTGAGCGGAATTTTGCTTCAATTTGTTTGGGATTGTAAGTTTTTTCCATTAAAGTAGCGAGATGGACTAAACTTCGTGATTATACTATATCATCATGATTAGATTGGTTAATAAAAGTTGGTTTGTGTATTTACTTCATTGTGCCAACAACTCACTTTATTGTGGTGTTAGTAATGATATTAGCAAACGTATTAGGCAACATAATGGCGAGATAAAAGGTGGGGCAAAATACACACATGCACACGCACCTTGTGAGTTGGTTTACCAAGAAAAAATGAGTGATAAAAGCCAAGCGTTCAAGCGTGAGTATGAAATTAAGCAAATGAGCCATGTTGATAAGTTCTTATTAATCGAAAAACAATGAAAAAAACACTCACGGGTTGGACACAAAACAATGGGTGAAAATAACCTTGATTAAGCACGCCAAGAAGTGGTGTGGATGATTCATACAAAGGATATTTTAGGTAATTTTTTTAGGTTAAAATTACAGCAGTCCCGTAAGTGTATTTTATTGATGACATACCAACCAAAACTGATTCAAAAGTTAGGATTTATTCCTAAAGATAATGCGGTTAATACATATCATAAAATATATTCAAACCATAATAACTATAGTTTAGAAATTGATTTTAACAATCAAAAAATCAATTATGGTGATTTAATTATTTCTCAAAGCGGAACAACAACTAACTTTACTCAAGATGAGAATTGGGTAGTTTTAGAATGCGTTAATCGTTTATTAGAAAAAGGCTACCCGCCTCAAAACATTGTCTTAGAAAAAATTTATCCATCAGGTCATGGGCACTCTGGTAGATTAGATATTTGTGTTAATGATGATAATGGACAAGAGTATTTACTAATTGAATGTAAAACTTATGGTACAGAATTTGATAAAGAATTTTCTAAAATAAAAAAAGAAGGCGGTCAATTATTGACCTATTTTAAATTTGAAAATAAAGCAAATATTATTATGCTTTATACTTCTAAATTTGAAACTGAAGAAGTTATTTATCGTAATGAAATTATAAAAATAGAAGATAAGCATCGCACAGGCAGTAAAAAAGACTTTTATGATAGTTGGAATAAAATCACCAAAGATAATGGTGTTTTTGATAATTGGGTAACACCTTATGATTTTATTTCTAAAGCTTTAACTTTCAATGATTTGGTTGAAATTACAGAACAAGATAGTAGTCATATTTTCAATCAGTTTTTAGAAATTTTGCGTCATAATGTTGTCTCAGACAAACCTAATGCGTTTAATAAAATTTTTACTTTATTTTTATGTAAAGTTTATGATGAAAAATCAAGCAAGCCAAATGAGGAGTTAAAGTTTCAATGGCTTGAAGGTGATGATGATGTTACATTTCAACTACGATTATCTGATTTGTATAAAAAAGGCATGTTAGAGTTCTTAGAAAAAGAAGTCAGCGATTTTTCTACTGATGAATTTGATAAAAAATATAAAAATCTAGATGAAAGCATTAAACAAGATTTACGCAAAGATTTTTCTAAATTAAGATTAGAAAAAAATAATGAATTTGCCATAAAGGAAGTATTTGATAATCAATCATTTAAAGAGAATGCCAAAATTGTTAAAGAAGTTGTGGAATTATTACAAAAATATAAATTACGCTACAATAAGAGACAACAATATTTATCTGATTTCTTTGAATTACTTTTAACCACAGGACTAAAACAAGAATCAGGGCAGTTTTTCACCCCAGTCCCCATTGCTCAATTTATTATTAAAAGTATGCCATTTGATAAATTGGTTAATGAAAAACTAGACAAAGGAAAGAAAGATAATTTAATACCCTTTGTGATGGATTACGCAGCAGGTAGTGGGCATTTTCTCACTGAAAGTATGCATGAGATGCAACGAATTTTGGATACGAAAAATCCTGATGACTATATTGAAACTACTGCTAAAAAAATAAGAAATTGGCAAGATGATCATTTTGATTGGGCAGAGCAATATGTTTATGGCATAGAAAAAGATTATCGTTTAGTAAAAGTTGGCAAGGTTGGGTGTTATTTACACGGCGATGGTTTAGCTAATGTTATTTTAAGTGATGGTTTGGCAAATTTTGAAACTAAAGAATATAAGGGAATATTAGCCAAAACTGATAAAAATTTTCCACAAGAAAACAAACAGTTTGATGTGGTTATTTCTAACCCTCCTTATTCAGTTTCATCCTTTAAAAACACAACAACAAATTATTACAATCAAGATGATTTTGAACTTTATTCTAAATTAACAGAGTCCAGTTCAGAAATAGAATGTTTATTTGTTGAACGCACCAAGCAGTTATTAAAAGATGATGGCATGGCAGGTATTATTTTGCCCAGTAGTATCCTTAGTAATTCTGGTATTTATACTAAAACGCGTGAAATAATTCTTAAATATTTTCAAATTATTGCAATAACAAAATTAGGTTCTAATACTTTTATGGCAACGAAGACTAATACAGTTGTTTTGTTTTTAAAACGCAGAAATAATTATGAATGTCTTAATTTAGAAAAATCAATGAGTCAGTTTTTTAGTAATAGGCTAGAAGTTACTTTGAATGGGATCGAAAAACCCATTCAAAAATACCTTAATTATGCTTGGCAAGGTATTGATTTAGATGATTATAAAACCCTATTACAAAAAACACCGAATGACCTTATACAAAAGCATGAACTCTTTAAAGAATATCAACTAAAAATAAACGCAAAAGATGATAATCAGAAATTAGCAAATATTTTAAAAATAGAACAAGAAAAATTATTTTATTTTATTTTGGCATGCCCTCAAAAAATTGTTTTAGTTAAAACAGGTGATAAAAAAGCCGAAAGACAGTTTTTAGGTTATAGGATTTCTCATAGTCGTCCTAATGAGGGCATTCGTTCAATTCAAGGAGGTAAAAGTATTACAGAATGCACTCAACTTTTTGATGAAACTGTCTTTGATAATCCACAAAAAGCCAGTACTTATATTCATCAAGCCTTTAACGGTAATGTTAATGATGAAATTGATGAAACTTTAAAAGATAATGTTTCAAGAGTAAATTTAGTTGATTTAATGAGTTTTGATAGAGTTGATTTTGAGAAAACCATTTCTTTGTACATTAAAAAAAAACTAAACATTGAGAGCCAGTGGCAGAGTGAAAAATTAGAGTTATTATTAGAAACATTAGAAAGCGGCAAACGTCCTAAAGGTGGTGTTAGTGAATATAAAACAGGAGTGCCCAGTTTAGGCGGGGAGCATATTGGACTAAATGGAAAAATAAAAATTTCTATTGAAAATATTAAGTTTATTCCAGAAAGTTATTACAAAAAAACTAAACGAGGAAAATTAAAAAATTTAGATATTATGATTTGTAAAGATGGTGCTTTAACTGGAAAAGTGGCATTATTTAAGGCGAATGAAATTGATTATCCACAAAACAGTATTAACGAACATGTCTTTTTGTTAAGAACAAATACAAAAATTTTGCAGAAATACTTATTTAATATTTTGTATTTAATATCTGGACAAGCACTATTAAAATCAAATATTACAGGCCAAGCACAAGGAGGCTTAAATAGAGCCAATTTGTTAAGTATTAAAATACCTATTCCTCCTAAAGAAATTCAACAAAAAATTATTAATGAAATTGAAGTTTTAGAGAAAGAGGAAAGTGAAGCAATAGAAAAAATTAATTCAAACAAACTGAAAATAGACAATACAATAAATACTTTATTTTCTAATTACAATGCAATTAAATTAAAAAATAAAATAGAAATAAATACAGAAAGCCAAAATCCTAAAACAACATATAAGGGTACTATGTTTACATATGTAGATATTGAAAGTATGCAAAATGGCAAAGGAGATATTTCTTTTGATAAAAAAGTAGTTGGCAATAATGCTCCATCAAGAGCAAGACGAATTGCAAAAAATGATAGTGTAATTATCTCAACAGTGAGACCACATTTAAAAGGTTTTGCATATTTAGAGAATGTACCAAAAGACGCTATTTTTTCAACAGGTTTTGCAATTCTTAAAAGTAAAAATGACACCAAATATATTTCAAAATTAGTTTATTACTATTTTATGTATTCTTCCAATTTAATGAAACAAATGGAAGCAAAAATGCCAAAAGCATCATATCCAAGTATAAATAAAACGGATATTGAATTATTGAAAATTCCTTTAATTGATATTAAAGAACAGAGAAAAGTTATTGTGCTTATTAATAAAATTGAAAAGGAAAATACTAACTTAAAAAATAAAATTAGCGCCATTCCAAAACAAAAAGAACAGATTTTAAAGAAATATTTGTAAAGATAAGGGGTACAAATATTAATTATTCGCTGGCTTGTAATTTTAGCAATAGTAGCTTGAATTTTCTTGCTTAAAGGTGCAAACTGATTATCAATCAGTCACTGGGCATTTTCGCAAAATACTGGAAAATAATCCAAATTTGTTGCGCTTACGCTTAGAATTGACGTGCTCTTTGTATATTAACTCAGCAATTTTAAACCCATCAATTCAGGGTGTAATTTCTAGCAGGTCATAGGTATAATTAACATTTTTACCAATTTTTCCGAAAATGTTCGTCCTAAAAATTGTTACTGATTTCGCATCAGCTCATTCGCTTAGAGATTACCTAGGTGATTGTTCACGTCTGCATGGTCATAACTGGCAAGTTGAAATGATGATTGCCACTAGAAAATTAAATAGTAATGGTATTGCCATTGATTTTCGAGACATTAAAAAACAAACTAAGATTGTTGTAAAGCGTCTAGATCATCAATATTTGAATGAGATAGTGCCTTTTGATAAACTCAATCCTACCGCAGAAAACTTGGCAAAGTATTTTTTTGACGAAGTGGGTCAACTCATTAATACTAGTGATGTTAAAGTCAAGGAAGTGACCATTTGGGAAACACAACGAGCATCTGTGACTTATTCCCAAGGAGACTTATGAGCGCAACCCATTTACCTGACACACAAAATAGCACCGACACTCGTCAAATTGTTATTGACAAAGTGGGTATTAAAGACATTACCCATCCTATTACTTATATTGATTGTGATGGCAACAAAATGCCTACAATAGGCGTTTTTACTATGACAGTGTCCTTGCCAGAGCATGTTAAAGGCACGCACATGTCGCGCTTTGTTGAGATTTTAAACGAAGAACCTTGTGAGTTTAGTGCGCATAATTTTGATAAAATTATTAACAAAGTAAGAGAAAAGCTTGAGTCAGATACTGCACACATTACGCTTAATTTTCCTTTCTTTAGGAATAAAAAAGCCCCCTCTTCAGGCGTTGAGTCAATCATGGATTATCAGGTGACTTTATATGGTGCGTTCAACAAAGGTGAGGCGCAAGTGATGATGAAAGTTGCGGTGCCTGTGACTAGTTTGTGCCCTTGTTCAAAGAGTATTTCTAAATATGGCGCACATAATCAACGTTCGCATATTACCATTAAAGCCAAAGCTGCCAAAGGTAAAACTTTGCATATTGAAGATTTGATTGATTTGGCTGAACGTAAAGCATCATGCGAACTTTATGCCATTCTTAAACGTGATGATGAAAAAGTAGTGACCGAAAGAGCGTATGATAACCCTGCATTTGTTGAGGATTTAGTGCGTGATATTGCGGTTGATTTAAATGCAGATGATAAAATTAGTTATTACCGTCTTGAATCAGAAAATTTTGAATCGATTCATAATCATTCGGCTTATGCACTTATTGAAAATCAAAAATGCTAAAAAAAATCTTAAATAAAATCAGCAACATTCGTATCACCAAGGCAGAATCAATCACCCCGCCAATAAGCTTTATTAAAAAATATCCAGTTAAAAAGCCGCAGTCTGATTTTATTGTCCACTCAAGAAAAACCATTGTCAACATCATCTCTGGCAAGGATAAGCGTTTATTAGTTGTGGTTGGGCCTTGCTCCATTCATGATCCAAAAGCGGCTAGAGATTATGCACAACGGTTGTTAAAAATAAAGCAAGAATTAGACCAAGATTTATTTATTGTTATGCGCGTTTATTTTGAAAAACCGCGCACCACAATTGGCTGGAAAGGGCTGATTTATGACCCTGATTTAGACAACAGTTTTGATATGGAAAAAGGCTTTGATTTGGCTCGAAGTTTGTTACTAGATTTGTCAAAAATGGGCATGCCAAGTGCCACAGAATATCTTGATTTAATCACCCCACAATACATCTCTGATTTGATTTCATGGGGCGCAATTGGCGCACGAACAACCGAAAGCCAAACTCACCGAGAACTGGCATCTGGCTTGTCTTGCCCGGTGGGTTTTAAAAATGGCACAAACGGCAACATCCAAATTGCCATTGATGCAATTGTATCAGCCTCAAGTTCACACATGTTTTGGTCAATTAACAAAAAAGGCGTGGCAAATCGCTACACCACTACAGGCAATCCAAACTGCCATATTATCCTTCGTGGTGGTGTTGATGGTCCTAATTATAGCAAACAGAGCGTTGATAATGCTGTTAAGCAATTAATCAAAGATGGTTTATTAGGTAGAGTTATGGTTGATTTCTCTCATGCCAATAGTGAGAAAATTTTTAAAAACCAATTGCTAGTGGGTGATGAAATTGCCAAGCAAGTGAGTTTAGGCTCAGATGAGATTTTTGGCGTGATGATTGAGTCAAATATCAATGAAGGCGCTCAAGCGGTAGGCGTACTAGAGTCATTAGAATATGGTGTTAGCATTACTGATGGCTGCCTTGGCTGGCAAGATACTGAAAAGCTGCTTAAAACACTAGCATCATCAGTTCAAGCAAGAAATATATAGTTTCAAACTAGGAATCCTTGCTTCTTTATGAGATATTCAGTTTGAAACAAAATCAATACTTACACTCAAATTAGGTAAAATCAGAGGCAATTTAATCAAGCCTTTTTATCATGTCTGAGCATACTGAAAATCCCACCCATTTTGAGCCAAATTTCCCGATAGTTACTATTGAAGACGAGATGCGTAATTCCTATTTGGAATATGCAATGAGTGTTATTGTTGGGCGTGCGTTGCCTGATGTTCGAGACGGACTTAAACCTGTGCATCGTCGTGTGCTTTACGCCATGGAGGTTTTGGGTAATAATTACAATAAATCTTATAAAAAATCAGCCCGTATTGTTGGTGATGTGATTGGTAAATATCATCCACATGGTGATACTGCCGTGTATGACACTATTGTGCGCATGGCGCAACCATTTTCAATGCGCAATATTTTAATCGATGGTCAAGGCAACTTTGGCTCAGTTGATGGTGATTCAGCTGCCGCTATGCGTTATACAGAAATTCGCATGGCCAAACTTTCGCATGAGTTATTGCGAGATTTAGAAAAAGATACCGTTGATTTTATCGACAATTATGATGGTTCAGAATCAGAGCCTTCAGTGTTGCCAACACGCGTGCCTAACCTTTTAGCCAATGGCTCATCAGGCATCGCAGTCGGTATGGCGACCAACATTCCGCCTCATAATTTAGGCGAAGTGATTGAAGCTTGTTTGAAAACCATTGACAATGAAGACATTACCATTGACGAATTATTAGAAATAATGCCAGGTCCAGATTTTCCAACAGCAGGCATTATTAATGGCGCAAGTGGCATTCGTCAGGCCTATGAGACTGGCAAAGGCAAAATTTACTTACGATCCGTGTCTCACATTGAAGGCGAAGATAAGCAAAGCATTATTGTGACCGAACTGCCTTATCAAGTTAACAAAGCCAAACTGATTGGTAAAATTGCAGAACTTGTTAAAGATAAGCGCATTGACGGCATCACTGGACTTCGTGATGAGTCTGATAAAGATGGTATGCGCATGGTGGTTGAATTACGCCGTGGCGAAGTGCCAGAAGTGATGCTTAATAATTTGTACAAGTTGACTGAAATGCAAACTGTATTCGGTATTAACATGGTGGCGATTGACAAGGGCATGCCAAAGTTAATGACATTAAAAGGCATTTTAGAGGCATTCATTGCCCATAGACGTGATGTGGTAACGCGCCGTTCTATTTTTGATTTAAACAAAGCCAGAAATCGTGCACACTTATTAGAAGGTCTATCGGTTGCACTGCATAATATTGATGACATTATTGAACTGATTAAATCTGCTTCAAACCCAGCAGACGCAAAAGTAGCATTAGTGGCTAAAACTTGGCAAGGCTCAGTAATTAAAGAGCTGATTGGTGATCGTGACATGGCGATGTTTAAGCCAGAATATTTACCAAAAGAGTTGGGCTTGCAAATAAATGGCGATTATCAATTATCACAACAACAAGCACAAGCCATCTTGGATTTAAAACTCCATCGTTTAACAGGGCTTGAAAAAGACAAGATTTTTGATGAATTTAATGAATTGTTAGACCGTATTAAATACCTGTTGGATATTTTACAAACACCTGACAGGCTCATGCAAGTTATCCGTGAAGAGTTAATTGATATTCAAAGCAACTACGCCAATGCTCGCATGACGCAAATTTTAGAACATAAGATTGATTTAACCCTTGAGGATTTAATTGCCCAAGAAGAACGTGTGGTCACTTTGTCTCATGGTGGTTATGTGAAAGCACAATCTTTAAGTGCTTATCAAGCACAGCGCCGTGGCGGTAAAGGCAAAGCAGCCACTAAAGTCAAAGATGAAGATTTTATTGACCAATTATTTATTGCCAATTCTCACGATACAGTTTTGTGTTTTTCATCTTCAGGAAAAGTGCATTGGCTTAAGGTTTATGAGTTGCCAATGGCATCACGTACAGCACGTGGCAAGCCAATTGTCAACTTATTACCATTAGAAAAAGAAGAAGTTATTAACGCCATTTTGCCAGTTTCAAAGTTTGATGAAAATCATTTTGTGTTTATGGTAACCAGCAGTGGCACGTGCAAAAAAACAGCACTTAGCAATTTTTCAAAACCACGTAAAGGTGGTATTATTGCTATTGAGTTAAGAGATAATGACCAGCTTGTTGGTGTAAAAATCACCTCAGGCGAGTATGATATTATGCTATTTTCAGCCAATGGCAAATCCATTCGATTTAAAGAATCCGATGTGCGTGTCGTAGGGCGTACAGCTATTGGCGTACGGGGCATTAAATTAGCAGATGCTGATAAAGTGGTATCTCTTATTGTGACTCATCAAGACAGTCCAATTTTAACGGCAACTGAAAAAGGCTTTGGTAAACGCACACATCTTAATGAATATCGCACTCAAGCACGAGGCGGATTAGGTGTTATTTCTATTAAAACCTCAGACAGAAACGGCAAAGTTGTTGGCGCTATTCAGGTAACTGATGAAGATGAAATGATGTTAATTTCCAATAAAGGCACTTTGGTTCGCGCTAGAGCAGTTGATGTTTCTATCATTGGTCGTAACACTCAAGGTGTCACCTTGATTAATATCGCCAAAGGCGAAAAATTAGTCTCCGTTGCAAAAATTGCTGAAACAGAAGAATAGGAATCTGAAAGTGAAAACGACACAGAGCAATAATGGAAGCTTTTTTTTGACAAAATCAAACACACCTGATTAAGTTTAATCACAGAGGTTCTTTGGAAAACATTGTTAGTGATAAAAAAGTTTCATAATCAAGAATTTATCAATATATCTTTACTTGAAAAAGAGGCAATAGAAAAAGAGTTTGACGATTGCATTTTTAGTGCCTGTGATTTTAGTGAGACGATATTTAGAAATTGTCAGTTTGTGAACTGTAATCTTAGCTTTTTAAACACCATAAATAGCTAATTTTTTAGAAGTTGAATTTAAAGTTAGGATATTATATCTAAAACACCACAAGGATAATGTTTTGAGAAGTTTAGTCGGACGGATTGAGGTTAAAACCTCTGAAAAAAGCCAATTAAAAACCCGCAAAGTAAAAAACCTATCAATGGTTAAAAAAGCTAACTGGAACATCAAATCAGCCAATAAGACTATATTTGAAAAAGTTATAGAAATAGTCAGTTTTGGTTTCATTAAATATAATGAAAAATATAATAATATTATTGAAATAAATCAGCGTCTCATTATTGAATCTGAACAAGAAATAAATCAGATAAATCAAAGTATTGAATTTATTGAGGTGGAAATTAATGACCTTAAGATAAATCTAAAAAATAAATTAAATCAATTTAAAACTAAACTTGTAGAGTTTCAAAATAAATTAATATTATTTACAAACTATAAATACATTGATGCCTATACAAGAATTGAATTAGTTCGTGAATTAGAGAACATCATATCAAATCAAGAAGAATTTTTATTAGATAAAAATATACAGCCTTTTATTGTTGACATTGAGGCATTTCATCACAATTCTACTCAATGGATTGATGATAAAAATAAAGCCTTTATTGCAAGTGAAAAAATAAAAGAAAAAGACTTCTTTGATACTATCGAATCTAATCCACTAACGGAAAAACAAAAAGATGCTGTTCTTATTAATGAAAATAATAATCTCATATTAGCAGGTGCTGGTTCTGGAAAAACCAGTGTAATTGTTGCCAAAATAGTCTATTTGATTAAAAAAAATATTGTTCATCAAAATACAATACTGGTATTGGCTTTCAATAGAAATGCAAAGGAGGAACTGGAAGGTAGGCTTAAAGAAAAAAATATACATGTAAGAATACAAACTTTTCATTCGTTTGGATTAAGCGTTATTGCAGAGTCCATCTCTCAAAAGCCAGATTTATGTCCAATGACTGAATCATCTGCAAATATGACAAGATTTATTAAGAATACTATTTATGAATTACTGACTTCAATGGGTGAATTTTTAGATAGTTTTACAAACTTTATTGCTTATTTTAGAATTCCATATAAGAGTGAATCAGAGTTTTCTAGTCTTGGAGAATATTACGATTATCAAAAAAATCATGATATGAAAACTCTAAAACATGAAGTTAAAATTAAGGGTGAAAATCAAGGAAAAAATTTAACAACCTTAAAAAAAGAAACGGTAAAAAGTCATCAAGAACTTGTGATTGCAAATTTTTTAACTTTGAGTGGCATTAAATATTTATACGAAGATTCTTATAAATATAAGACATCAATAGAAAAAAGACAATATAAACCTGATTTTTATTTACCTGATTTTGATGTTTATATTGAACATTTTGGCATAGATAGAGATGAAAATACAGCACCTTACATAAACAAAAAAGAGTATTTAGATAGCATTGAATGGAAAAGACAAAAGCATCAAGAGCATGGAACAACATTAGTACAGACTTTTAGTTATGAATTTACTGAAAATAACCTGCTTATATCGTTAAAGGAAAAACTATTGAAGTGTGATGTTATATTTAGAGAACTTACTTCAGCAGAAATCCATGACTTATTAAAAGAAGAGGTTGAGGGTAATAAATTTACTAAATTATTCACAACATTTTTGCAACACTACAAATCAAATATGTATGAATTTGACAAAATAAAGCAAAAATCTATTGAGACAAAAAGTGAAAGGACAATATTATTTATTAAATTATTTAAATTTATATTTGCCAAATATGAAGAGTTTCAAGATAGAAATAATTGTATTGATTTTGACGATATGATTGTAAAAGCTGTAAATTTAATAGAGTCTGGGAAATACACGCACCAGTTTAAACATATTTTTATAGATGAGTTTCAAGATATTTCAACAACAAGAATGTTGCTAATCAGAAAATTACTACCAATTAACAACACCTCAATGACAGTAGTTGGTGATGATTGGCAATCTATTAATGCGTTTGCAGGAAGTAATATAAAAATTATTCAAGATTTTACAAAAATATTTAGCTTCTCTCAAACGATTAAATTAGATTACACCTTTAGGTTTGATAACATCATATCATATATAGCCTCTGACTTTATTCAAAAAAATCCACATCAAATCAATAAAGAAATTAAAACTATTAAAGAACAAGATTTAACCAAATTCAGTATTCTATTGTATTGGAATACTGAAGATACTAAGTCAGATTTAATAAAAATAATAGATTTAATTGACAAAAAAGAAAATAATGCAAAAATACTAGTTTTGGCTAGATATAAATTTTTATTTGATGAATTAAGAGGTATTTTTAAAAGTAAGTATCCAAATTTTGATATAAAGTTTTCTACTGTTCATAGCTCAAAAGGGAATGAGGCTGATTATGTTATTGTTTTAAATTTAGATAAAGGAAAATTTGGCTTCCCTTCAAAAATTGAGGATGACCCTATATTAAATTTAGTTATACCAAAGGGTGATGAATTTGAAGATGCAGAAGAAAGAAGGTTGTTTTATGTGGCCATTACTAGAACAAAAAAAAATGTATTTTTACTCAGTAATACGTATGAAAAATCTACCTTTATTGAGGAAATTATTGAAAATTACCAAGATGATATTTTCTTTTTAAACGACCCAAAAATAAAATTAATAAATTGCCCTGAGTGCAAAACTGGCTTACTAAGAAAAAATAAACAAGGTAAAAATATCGATAAACCTTTTTATGGGTGTAATAATTTCCCTAGATGTAAATATACGGAAGATGTGCAATATTGCCCCAAATGTATCGGAGAAGTCTTTAGGACTGAAGGCAATAAAAATGCTAAATGTTCAAATGATACTTGTAATTTTGAAATTGCATTGTGCGTAAAATTTGGCGGGTACATGAAAGAAAGAGATGGAAAATATGGGGAATTTCTAGGCTGCACAAATTATCCAAAATGTAGCCATACATTACAACGCCCATTCAAGTTCTAAGGCAACCCTTACCCCCTAAAAAAGAGCAAAACGCCACGGATGAGATTAAATTAGGAGCGGAAAATATGAATTATTCAAAGGTCTCTAAAGTGTTTAGTCCCATACAACACCAAATGGCATAGGTTTTAGCCATAGACTTGTTTGGCTCTTGCTATAAACGCATCCAGTTGAGAATTGGCAATTGAGGTAAAAATAGGCGACATGGCAATGTCCAGCAGTTTTGATGAAAAACTAAATTCTAAGTTGAGTTCAATTTTGCAAGCACTACCGCTTAATTTTGTGAATATCCAAGCACCATTTAGATGTTTAAATGGTCCTTCTTTAAGTTGCATATCAATTCTTTGATGGGAAATTAAGGTGTTGATTGTTGTAAAAGTTTGATTAAAAACCCCTTTATTAATCTTAACCGAGGCTATGATTTGATTATCAGATTGTTTTAAAATAGAAGCATCTGAGCACCAATTAAGAAACTGAGGATATTGATTCACTTGATTAACCAATTGATACATTTGTTCACAAGAATAGGCAACAATGGCATTTTTAGAAATATGATGCATGGCTAAAAATAATAATGACTAAAAAAAACAAAAAAACAAAAACAAGTTCAAACATCATCGTGCTTAATAAAAAGGCAAGACATGACTATTTTATCGAACAAACCTTAGAAGCTGGTTTAAGTTTAAAGGGTTGGGAGGTAAAAAGTTTTCGAGATTCTAAAGTCCAAATCAAAGAAAGTTACGTTATTTTAAAAAATAACGAGTTGTTTTTGTTTGGTGCACATGCTTCACCCCTTAAAAGTGCATCAACACATGTCAATGCTGACCCCACTCGCACACGCAAATTATTACTCAATCGTTTAGAGATTAATCGTATTAAGGACAAGATTAACCAGAAAGGTGCGACCGTTGTGCCGCTTAAGCTTTATTGGGTTAGAGGCAGGGTGAAGTTAGAAATTGGCGTGGCCAAAGGTAAAAAATCTCATGATAAGCGTCAAGATATTAAGTCAAGAGATTGGCAAAGAGACAAACAAAGAGCGCTAAAAGAGACAAATAAATAAAATTACGGCTCTACCACTTTTTTAATGGACAAACATCCAACCCGCCATAAAAGAACAGAATTGCACTTCTAAAATTATCAAAAGTTCAATAGCCTCTGCTAATACTCTCCAAAACCTGAATTTTGCCATTCAATCTTTCTGCCAGTGCATAAACCACGCCTTTGAGGTAGCGACCAAACATTTTAACAACTTTGCTTATTGCCCCTATGTTTAACTTCATGACGGCTGACCAAGCATCAAACAAAAACAGGGCATCTTCTAGCGTTTGTGTTGATTTAAACATAGATTTAAATGTTTCTCTCACAATCCAAGCCTTGCCAACCTTGAGGTTAGCCTCTTTAATGCCCCCAATATTGATGAAGCAAAAAGACAATTGAGTTTGTTGATTGATCACTATCAATCCAGTATGCCAAAGTTAGCCCACTGGGCTGAGGATAACCTCCCAGAGGGTTTAACAGTGTTTGTG
>JAUVOQ010000051.1 GCA_030599095.1 Candidatus Ruthturnera sp. | reverse complement strand
TTTAAAAATTCATCACCCCTAATCACTATCCAAAGATAAAGACACTTTGGAACGTTGCCACTGTTTTAAGATTGCCACAACAACAGCACTCACCAGCCTCAAACAAGAATCCTCATTGGCAAATATTTTAGCCACTTTTGTTCTTTGTTTAACGCTTTGATTGAGCCGTTCAATCCCATGGCTTGTTCTTAGCCTTTTCCAAGCAATGGGGATAAAAAGAACCATGACGGGTTGTGGCACAGACAAATCTAAGTCACCAATGCGAGTTTTAACACGCTTGGGTTTGTAACCATTAGCATCATCCAATCTATCACTGCTGTGCTGATAATACCCAGCACCTTGGTGCTGGGTTCTCTCAATCCCCATGACCTCGTTAAACAAAATCTTCATGCCCTAGGTTGAGCTTAGTTCATGTATGCTATTTAAACCACCTCTATTAATTGCATTAAATTCATTGTTATTGTTCATCTTCATCATCTATTATTTTGTCAAAAAACAATAAAATAAATGAAGGTGACCACTTTTTAAATATTTTTTGTTTTTTATTGCCTTAAGTTAAGGGTTATTTGCATTTTTTTGTGAGGTAAGCGTGTAATATGACATTAATTTATTGAGACCTTTGCATCATTATGGATGATTAACAAAATGATAGATTTTAAAAATTTCCAAATTGATAAAAGATGGTGTTTAGTGATTATTCATAATGATGTAAAGGTTTTTTTAGTCTCTATTAAGGACTTTTAAGCATGGATAAAATAATTATACAACAACAAGATTTTGACTTATCAACAGAAATGGCGTTGGTCAAAAACAACCATTCTGATATTGGTGCAGTGGTTAGTTTTGTTGGTTTTGTGCGTGATTTAAATGACAGTTCAATTCAAAAAATGACACTTGAACATTACCCTGGGATGACTGAAAAAGCACTAAAATCCATTGTTGAGCAAGCCAAAAAACGTTGGTCTATTGGTGGTACAACTATTATTCATCGTGTGGGTGATTTAAATATTCATGATCAAATTGTATTGGTTATTGCAAGCAGCAAACACCGTCGATCTGCTTTTGAAGCTTGTGAATTTATGATGGACTATTTAAAAACTCAAGCACCTTTTTGGAAAAAAGAACACACTCAAAACAAAAGTAGTTGGGTTGAAGCTAAAAGTAGTGACAAAAGCCAAAAAAATCGTTGGGAATAATATTAAAGACCACTGCATTAACCCAGTGCGACTTGGGGCTACAAAAAATAGTGCATTTTCCACCCAAAAATGAGGGCAATAACCAGTTATTTGATGAGTTTTTGAATGAAACAGGTTTTAAAATCTTCAGGTGAATTTAGATTAATAAATAGATCTACTTGATCTGAAAAATCAACTTCTTGTGCATGATTACTCTTAAACCACATGCCCATCTTACGATTGCCTTGTGCTAAAAATTTGCTCAAATTATCTTTTAAATTAGCACTAATTAATGAAAAAGTAGGGTGCATTTTTTGCCCCTGCGTTGCCACACAAATACTCACATCAGGTTGTTGCATATTTTCTAATAATCTAGCCACAAGACTTTGATTAATAAACGGCCCATCACACGGCACAACCAATAAATATTTTGTCTTGACTTTAATCAAAGCCGATAAAATACCAACAAGTGGTCCTTGAAACCCCGGTAAGTTATCAGTAATAACCTCACCAAATTTTTGATACGCATCAAGGTTTCTATTGGCACTCACTAATATGGTGTGTACATCTTGATGGATAATATCAACCACATAACTAATCAAAGGCTTGTTATTAAATAAAATTAAACCCTTATCCTGATGATTCATACGCGTGGCTTGACCACCTGAAAGTATGACAGCGGTAAGGTCACTTTTAACGATACTTTTCATAGGGTATGTTGTTGTCAAATATATAGGCTATATGATACAATCAAACAATTAACTTTAATGTGAGACCTTTGCATAAATATGAATAGTCATCAAAACACCATCTTTCACCAACTTGAAAACTTTTTAAAAACACCCTTAATCTTGCTAGGTATGGATTTAAAAAATGCCCAAGTTAATAAAATCTGTCGTTTTGTTTATACTGCCTTGCGAGGTGCTAATCATCCCTATTTATGCAAAGGTCTCTCATTATAAACCGCAAAAATTTATCATGAACAACCAACAAGTTGATTGTGGATTTGATACAACGCCACAACCCCTGCTTTCTATTGATGAGGCTTTAGAAATATTAACAAACTCTGCTAAAGTTACTGGTAGCACTCAATTAATAAAGCTTGACGATGCATTAAACAGAATGCTGGCTGTTGATATACATGCCAATATTTCTGTCCCTGGTTTTGATAATTCTGCCATGGATGGCTACGCCATTAACCTTAAAGAAAATCAAATAAATACACCCAGTGGATTTGTATTTGAAGTTACCGACCGCATTCCTGCAGGAAGTACTGGAAATTCGCTAAAATCAGGCTGTGCAGCGCGTATATTTACAGGCGCACCCATACCAAAAGGTGCTAATACAGTGCTTATGCAAGAGGAATGCACGCTGATTGAAAACAAATCAAAAATTGAAGTTTATCGACCCATTTCACTGGGTGAAAATATCAGACCTATGGGCAATGACATCCAATCAGGTGATGTTATCTTACCTAAAGGAAAACAACTACAGCCACAAGATATCGCATTAGTCGCCTCTGTGGGTATAGGCAAACTTGAAGTGTTTGGCAAAATTAAAGTCGGTGTGTTTTTCACAGGTAATGAGTTGGTCAAGCCTGGAGATGTATTGCAACAAGGGCAAATTTTTAACTCTAATCGTTATTCACTAGTGGCATTACTAAATAAACTTGGCTGCGAAATTATCAATTTAGGCAATATTAAAGACACCTTTAATGCCACTTGTGATGCGTTAGAGGCCTTAAAATCTGATTGTGATGTCATCATAACCACAGGTGGCGTGTCTGTTGGTGAGGAGGATTATATTAAGTCTGCTATAGAAAAATTAGGTCAATTAAACCTGTGGCGCATCAAAATAAAACCAGGCAAGCCACTTGCTTTTGGCAACATAGGGCGCTGCGCCTTTATTGGACTGCCAGGCAATCCAGTTTCCGCCATGATAACTTTTTTACTCTTTGCTCGGCCCTTTATTAAAAAAATGCAAGGTGCAAGCCACTATCTAAATACTGCTGTTAAAATTCAAGCAAACTTTGATTGGCATCAATCAAAACCCAGACGTGAATTTGTGCGCACACGCCTTGACCATACAACTTTTCCCCCCAAAGCCAATTTGTATCCAAAACAAGGCTCTGACGTGCTTAGTTCCATGGTGTGGGCGGATGGGTTGATAGAAATTCCAGAAAAAACCACTTTTAAACAAGGTGAAGTCCTAAACTTTTACCCACTAAATGAGATGTTATCATGAATGATAAGCGACACACAGCAGCCCAAGTGGATAAATTAACCCATATCAATCAAAAAGGTGACGCACAAATGGTTGATGTTTCTGATAAGCAAATTACCACGCGTGAAGCAACTGCTATGGCTGTGGTTAGTATGAAACAATCAACCCTTGAGCTGATATTATCTGGCTCAAATGCTAAGGGAGATGTGCTTGCTGTAGCGCGCATTGCTGGCATTTGCGCTGCTAAAAAATGTTGGGATTTAATTCCACTTTGTCACCCCTTAATGCTCTCAAAAATAACGGTTGAGTTGACCCCTAATGAAAAAAATGCCACGATTGAGATTAAAACGCTTGTCAAACTTGATGGTAAAACTGGCGTAGAAATGGAAGCGCTCACCGCAGCAAGTGTAGCAGCATTAACTATTTATGATATGTGCAAAGCGGTGGATCGTTTTATCAAAATTGGAGAGATTCAATTACTAGAAAAAAAGGGCGGAAAATCTGGTCATTGGATAAGCGACACACAGCAATCCAGACGGAAACTTGAAAATGCCTAAGTTAATTGACAAATTTGGTAGGCAAATTAACTACCTAAGACTCTCGGTAACTGAGCACTGCAACTACCGATGTTTTTATTGTCGTGATGATGAACACACACCAAACTGCAAGCGTGAAGACATTCTAAGTTATGAAGATATTGAAAAGATTGTGCAACTTTTTGCACAATTGGGCATTACCAAAGTTAGATTAACAGGTGGTGAGCCTTTGTTGCGAAGAGGCATTGCTAAAATTGCTAAACTTATCAGTCGTATTGATGGTATTAATGATGTGCCTTTATCAACCAATGCACACCTATTAGAAAAATTTGCTGGAAAGCTTTATCAAAACGGTATTAATAGGGTGAATATTTCTATTGATTCTCTTATCCCTGAAAGATTCGAGAAAGTTACCCGTGGTGGCGATTTAAGCGAAGTCATCAAAGGCATTGATGCGGCAATACAAACAGGTATGCACCCGATTAAGATGAACATGGTGGCAATGCGCGGTGTCAACGAGGATGAAATTGAATCAATGATTGATTTTGCAATTGACAAAGGCATTGATATTCGTTTTATTGAAACCATGCCAATTGGATCAGCAGGTATTGAGGCACTTACTCAACATATTAGCAAAAAAGACATTCTTGCTAAAATAAATAAACATCTCAATAATCAATTAACCCCTATCGTATCTAATAAAACTGCTGGCCCTGCTCATAATTTTAAAATTAAAGGTACAAATTCTACAGTAGGCATAATCAGCGCTGTATCAAATAATTTTTGCCAAACGTGTAATCGCATTAGACTAACCGCCAAAGGAGATTTAATCTTATGTCTAGGGCAACAAGACTCAATCTCACTAAGGGATGCAGTACGCTCAGATTTAACTGATAATGAAATTAAAAGTATGATTATAAATGCAATTAATAAAAAACCTGAAAAACACGAGTTCAATTCTGTTATTGACAATATTAGCAACCGACAAATGGTAGAAATTGGCGGCTAAAACAATACTTAAAAAATACCTTACTATAAAAAGTTATGAAAATTTTATATTTTGCTTCACTTAAAGAAGCCCTTAAACTATCCAGTGAAGAGATTATTCTTGCTACTAACACCACAACAGCACAACTAAAAAAACAACTTGTTGACAAGCACGGCGAGCATCATTTTCCAAGCAATATTCTTTGTGCAGTTAATCAAGAAATTGCTAATGACACAGTTATTATCAGCGAAACAGATGAAGTGGCCTTTTATCCGCCAGTAACTGGCGGATAAAAAGACACCTCTAATGGACGAGTTTAATCAAAACGAACATTAACATAATAACCAGTCATTCTTTACATCTTTAGCGATTTTTTATTGACTAGAATACAAACAACTATAATATAATCGCTATTTATATTCTTAATCAGCATTTTTAATTATTAAATGACTATGAGTTCCTCAAATAAAAATTTAAAAAAAGCAAGATCTTCAAAAAAAGATGAATTCTACACGCAACTAACTGATATTGAAAAAGAGTTAAGACATTACAAGAAACATTTTAAAGATAAAGTTGTTTTTTGTGAATGAGGAACAATGTGGTGAAGCCTGACATGTAGGTGCTGATAAAGCCCCACAATCTTGGAGCTAAACAACTGTTAGTAGTATTTCTTTTAAGGCTTTTTTTTAATTTCTTTTAAATGATTAAATAAGTCATCTATTGGCAACGCTATGAGTTTGTCTTTTTTATAACAGTCACGGTTTAGTATTTTTATTTTTGTATATCCATTACTATCTTTATGTTGGTAGTATTCACCGTCACATATTGCAAAAAATCTTATCTTAACATCATTATTTGGACGACTATTTTCCATAAAATCTCTCAAATCCTTATATTGATTATCTTGAGTGCCACCGCCACCCTCATCTTTTGTATATTTGTGCGAAGCGTAGCATTTATATCCGTCAGTATCCCACTCAAAATCTATTGTTTTACTTGCATTAGATGGTGCATCTTTTTTAGAGATTATTACACCACCATGAACAACTAAAGCATTTTTTCCAGAATTGGGTAAATTCTTAAAATTACTAACATTTGAGAATTTTTTTATATAATCTGCCGCTAATTTTTCATGGAAACCTTGTCTTGCTGGTTCAATAATATAGTGCAAAGAAAACATATAATCATCAATGATTTTCTGGCGAACTTCTAAAGGATTTAATTGAAATTTTTTTGCCCAATTGTGTATTTTAGTCTTTGTTTGTTTGGCGTCTATTTCTTTTTTTAGTTGTTTTATATTTTTTTGTAAAGCCAAGTTGTAGAGACCTTTGTAATCTAATTTATCCATATATTTCCTCGTATGCAATATCTAATATCTTTTTAGCATTCTGATAATCTAGCCTTCTTCGGTATCTGTTATCTTTTCTTAACCCTTTAAATGCTGTAAGGAACAGGTCATAAGTGCTTTCTCTATATTCATTCAATATCTTATTTGCACTGTTAATAAATAATGTGTAATTTATGTTAGTGTTATTGGTATCAAGACCAATTCTAGTAATGGCTCTGCTTGTTGGCTTTACAATGTTAGATTCTATGCAGTCGCCATGGACAAATTTAATGCTACTTTCCTTGGTGTTGTCAACGCCAAAAAGTCCTATTTCCCCTTTTGGGTTATTAAATGAAAGATTAAGAGAGTTTTTAGGTTGAGCAAGGCTTTGTTTTATTTGTTGGTAGTATCCTATCTCTTTATTATCAGAATAGATTACAAAATCTTTGGTTTCATTATCATTAAACAAAGCAAGACAAACAGGGCAATCAGTATCCTCAAACATTTTACAGGTCAATGAAACAACACCATATAATCTATTATGAAACAATCCTTGCGTAATAAAACTTTCAGGAATGATAGCAACAACATATTTATTATTGTTTAACATTGTCTCTAAACAAACTTTGTATAAATCATCATATTTTGTTTCTGGAAATGGTAAATTATTTCTTGTTGCTGAATTTTTGGCTAGATATGGAGGGTTTGTTATTGCCACACTAAAGCCTTTAGGGTAGTTTTTTAATGTGTCTTGTTTTTTTATTTGAAATGACTTAGTTTTTATTGGTTCAATATCAAAGCATTTCCATTGATTTTTGAAGTCTATATCTTGTAGCATCCTCACAATATTGCCAGAGCCTGCAAATGGTTCTAAAAGCAACTCATTTTTAATATTAGGGATATTTTTAAACCATTCTAAGAATAAATCATTATCAAAAGGATTGGTAATTGTAAAAAACTGCCCTTTTGCTTTTTTATTTACATTCATTTTTGTCTATCCCAAAAATATTGGGGTCTAGTATTATCAGGCTTATCAGTGCAATGTCTACATGGAGTCCTATTCTTTGGTGGTTTGTCTGCCATATGCCAATGTTCATTAGATTTTTTGTAATGATTAGAACCACAACGCATTTCCCAATGATAGGTGTCCTTTCCAGTTTTGTAAAAGTATGGTGCTTTTTGTTTAGACATAATCTAATTTACCTCTTTCATGGGCTTATGTTAGCGCTTATCTTAGTTAAAACGTTAATACCAACTTAACAACCACTATTATTAAACCAATAAAAGCAAAGACCATAATCAGTCCAACAATAATGTAGGGCCATGGACCTTGCTTTTCAGTGCGCGCAAAGTCCTTAGCCAAGTCTTCTTTTTTGCCCACGCCAATCATGGCAGACATTACCGCTTTAAATACTTGCCCCAATCCTTTCATTTAAAAAACCTCCCAGGGTAATATTAGCCAATAGTGATCAAATAATAGTGCAATAAATAATAACATTAAATAATTAATGGAATACATAAAGGTACGCCAAGCAATCCTTTTATCATCTGGATTATTATAAATTTTAATCGCATACATTAAAAACCTAATGCCCAGTGCAGTTGTTACCGTTAAATAAATAAGCCCTGACATGCCTGCCAAATAAGGCAACAAACTGACCAATAACAACAACACTGTGTATAACAAGATCTGTGTTCTGGTATAGTCCAGTCCATGTGTTACTGGCAACATTGGCACGTTGACTTTCTTATATTCCTCAACCCGATGAATGGCCAGTGTCCAAAAGTGCGGCGGTGTCCAGATAAAAACAATTAAAAACAACAAACAAGCATACTCAATACCTTGGGTACCAGACACTGCTGTCCATCCTAGCACAGGGGGTGCTGCACCTGCTGCGCCACCGATAACAATATTTTGTGGTGTTGCGCGTTTAAGATACAAGGTATAAATGATGGCGTAGCCAATCAGTGAAACGAACGTAAGCACCATGGTAATAGTATTAACAAACAATTGCAAAATGCCAAGACCAACAAGCCCCAAAAATACCCCCCACACCAATGCTTGGTTTCGGCTTACTTTTCCTTGTGGCAAGGGACGTCTGTTAGTGCGAGACATTTGAGCGTCAATCTGTTCATCAACCACATGGTTAAACACTGCAGCTGAAGCGGCTGCCATACTAATGCCAATTGAAGCGCTCAACACCAAAAATCCATTAGGTAAATACGGCGCAGGCACGGCTAAAAACATACCCACCACTGCCGTAAGCAATATCAGTGCCACTACTTTAAGTTTACACAAAGCCAGTAAGTCACTGATTGAAGGTATTGTCATCTCCTATTAGCCAATACGTGAATACTTAAATAAGCGTTTTAAATCTTTAATAACACGCTTAATCTCTAAATTTTTTGAATTGTAACGCAGCATCACATTGCCAAGTGGGTCAATCAAAAATAAACTATTTTCTGAAAACTGATTAAGTTGTTGATTAAGCACTTTACTAGAATACCCAACTAATGCGTTTGTTTGTTGCACTTTGGTTTTGTTTGTCATTAGCAGCAAATTTTGAATACGGCGCATGTCTTCATTCATCAAAATGCGAATAGTCTTCATATCCTGCAATGCTTTTATACAAACATGATCACATCGCTTAGTTGCATAAGTCAATGTCCATAAACCTTGCAAACTATTTTGAGTGTCAATAAAAGTAATGTCTTGTTTTGTTGTGGTAATGATAGGGTTAACAAACTCACCATAATTAACCGTATGCTGAGTAAAAGAAGCAGGGTTTAAGTAAAAGAAAGCCGCCCCAAAAGCAATTGGCAATACAAAGGATGCCAATAATATCCATAATTCTTTCTTAGAGTTCATAAAAATCTTATGCTTGTAAAGCACCTAATAATACACTTAAAAACATCTAGAAATTAAAAATCAAGTATTATAGTCTGACTTCTATACCGTTTTCTTGCATGGCTTGTTTGGCTTGTTGTATCGTATATTCGCCAAAATGAAAAATACTGGCTGCCAACACTGCATCAGCACCGCCTTGTAACACACCTTCAGATAAATGCTCTAAATTACCCACACCACCAGAGGCAATAACAGGCACATCCACCGCATCAGAAACCGCCTTAGTGAGTAACAAATCAAAGCCTGTTTTAACACCATCACAATCCATTGAGGTAAGCAACACCTCGCCAGCGCCATTGCCACCTTGAGTCATTTTAACTGCCCACTCAATAGCGTCAATACCCGTTGGTTTGCGCCCGCCGTGAGTGAAAATTTCCCATTTTAATGGGCTCTCAGTAACTCTTTTAGCATCAATTGCAATCACAATACATTGCGAGCCAAATTCTTCACTTAACTGGTTAATTAAATCAGGGTTAAACATAGCAGCAGAATTAACAGCAACTTTATCTGCACCTGCATTTAACATCGCACGCACATCAGCCGCCTTACGAATGCCACCACCCACAGTCAGTGGAATAAATACTTGCTCAGCAATCGCCTCAACCATATGTATCATGGTATCTCTACCCTCATGTGAGGCCGTAATATCTAAAAAGGTAATCTCATCAGCACCTTCAAAATCATAGCGCCTAGCAACCTCAACTGGATCGCCTGCATCTTTAATATCAACAAACTTAGTGCCTTTAACCACACGACCATCACGCACATCAAGACAAGGAATAATTCTTTTTGCTAAACTCATTTTTAAAGAG
>JAUVOQ010000029.1 GCA_030599095.1 Candidatus Ruthturnera sp. | reverse complement strand
TTTGGTTAGCATATTTTATAAACAAAACGACCAAGAAATGATGGTTATTTTACCAAAATCTGGTTGATTTGTTTATGGTTTTTGTTGATTTTATTGTTTTAAATCAAATGGTTAAGGGGTTTTTAAGGGTTGACTAATTAGTAATTCATTTGTGTCGTCAGGAATATTCCAATTAACAGGTAAGGAAGATAAAATCATCAATTCTAAAGGTGTTAAAACTCTCGCATCAGAATATAATCCATTTGGCAGTTTCCTCCCTGGATGTACATTTAATTGAGAGCTAATCGCATCATTTCTCATTGTGATTGTAGGAGCAGGTTCGTCCCATTTTATTCGTCTGTAAGTTGTCATATAACTCTTTATTTTATCTCCATTCTTTTTTACAGGATAATAAACATTATTTTCAAATACCGTCTTTCCTGTAGGTGTATTTTTCATCCATAAAATATGTCGTTCAGAGTGTTTTCTTGCAAAATGCCATTTGATACTGGATTTTCCACTTGCTTCAAGGCTTGGCAAGTGAGATATTGCATCTTCTACAGTTACGACATCTTCACTTTTTGGGTTGTTCCATTTTGTTCCTTTTTTATACATTTTTACAATTGCTCTTATTCTTTTCTGTGGCACTCCAAAAAGTGATGAATCATATTCTTGTGCTTCAATAGTATATTCATCTTTAAAGAGAATATTTAAAATATCCACGACATTTAATAATTGTTTTTGGAATGGAAGTAAAAGTTTAAAAAATGTAGGTACATTTTCAATCAAAATATACTTTGGATTCTTTAATTGTATAAATTCAATCACCTTAAATACAAGGTAATTTCTTTCATCCATTAACATTTGATCAACATTTCTATTTTTCCCTGCAACACTCATTCCTTGACAAGGAGGCGAAGCGATTAAAAAGTCCAAATTATTAGGAGTACGTTTAATAATTTCTTTGAAAATACTATCCTTTTGAATATCACCAGTAATCATATGAGAGTCTTTATACAAAGACCTGTATAAATTAGCCCTTTCTTTCAACAGTTCATTTGCTACAACAATGTTTATGTCAATGTCTTCAAGAAATGTTTCTGAAATTCCTGCACTTGAAAAGAGTGAAACCCCTATCATAATTTACCCTTGTATAATGTTCTTTGATTATACAATTTGATTGCACTTTTTTGTTGCTCTTTTCGCATGAACTACGTTCATAAATGCTTACTTCAATGGATTTTGATGGATAAAAAAATAAGTGTATCAGTTAAAAACCCCCTTCGGATCAAACACTTGCTTTAATCGCCTTTCAATTTTTTGCCGAATTGAGAAACTGGGCTTATCAATAATTGAGAAACTGGGCTTATCAATTTTTCCGATATAAGTTTGTGGCATGACTTTAAAACTGATTTGGGTGATGATTGCTAATTTGCCTTTTGAGCCAACTAATAATCGTGCGACATCGTAGCCAGCGACATTTTTCATCACTTGACCGCCAAAATTCAACAATTCGCCAGTGCCATCTATAATTTGCACACCTAGCACGCAATCTGATAAATCTTGAGCGCCCTGAGCGTAAACAGAACCGATACTCATATTAAGTGTTTTGACAAAAAATGGTAGGGCTTGATTGTGCTTGGCTAACTCGGTTTGAATCTCGCTTATTGTTGTGCCTGCTTTGGCGGTCATTACCAACTCCTCAGGATAATATTCCACCACGCCTGAATAATCAAGAAGTTCGCTATTAATATGTAAACCGTCAGAATCTTTCACCAATTGCTGCAATTGATTAATTCGATTTGACATTAAAAACGCTCCAATTCAGGATGAGGCAATTTGCCATGATGTACATGCATCGAGCCCAATTCTGCACAGCGGTGTAATTCTGGCACAGCTTTTCCAGGATTGAGCAAAGATTTGGGGTCAAATACAGCTTTAATTTTGTGAAAAATTGCCAATTCTTTTGCGTTGAATTGATGGCACATGGCATTTAACTTCTCAACACCCACACCATGCTCTCCTGTGATAGTGCCGCCCATATCCACACTAAGTCTTAAAATTTCTGTGCCAAATTCTTCCACTTTTTCTAACTCACTCGTTTTGTTTGCATCGTACAAAATAAGCGGATGTAAATTGCCATCGCCTGCATGGAAAACATTGGCTACTCTTAGTTGATATTTTTGACTCAAGGCGTTAATTTTCTCTAACATATCTGCCAAATGTCGCCTTGGAATCGTACCATCCATGCAGTAATAATCAGGCGATAATCTACCCACAGCAGGAAAGGCTGATTTTCTACCCTGCCATAAATCCAAGCGCTCTTGTTCATTATTTGACACCTTTAAAGTTGAAGCGTTTGATAAAATTTTTAATACCTGGTTCAGCTCAACTTGTACTTGTGCGTGCGTGCCATCAAGCTCACAAAGCAATAGCGCCTTAGCATCTAGTGGATAACCCACTTGAGCAAACCCTTCAGCTGCCTCAATGGCAAAACTGTCCATCATTTCTAGCCCAGCAGGAATAACGCCCGCCTTGACAATATCAGCCACTGCATTGGCACAATCTCGAACAGAATCAAACCCTGCCATTACCACCCTAGCAAGAGCAGGCGTTGGTGTGAGTTTGACTGTAATTTCAGTAATAATACCCAGCAAACCTTCCGAACCATTCATCAGTGCTAATAGCCCTAACCCATCATCTTGACGAGATAATATTAACTCATCACCATCAATGGTTAGCATTTTAATTGCCTTAACATTATGCACCGTTAATCCATATTTTAAACAATGCACACCGCCAGAATTTTCAGCCACATTTCCGCCAATTGTACAAGCAATTTGGCTTGAAGGATCAGGCGCATAATACAAGCCATACTGCGCTACTGCCTCACTAATGGCAATATTCCTTACACCTGGCTCAACCACAGCCAGCCGATTTTCCACATCAATTGATTTCACTTGATTTAACTTAGACAAGCCCAGCACAACTGAATTTTCAAGCGGCATCGCCCCACCCGCCAAACCCGTGCCTGCGCCCCGTGTTACCACTGGCGTGTTATTAGCCTTGCAAATTTTCAATACTTGCTTAATTTGCACAATGTTTTCTGGCAATACCACCGCCAAAGGCTTTTGCCTGTACACACTCAAACCATCACACTCAAACGGACGAGTGTTTTCCTCGCCCGTTAAGATGATATTTTTAGGCAGTTGTGTTAAAAGTTGTTTAATGACTAGCATTTTGATTTTTCAATACTGCTTATATTGTTTCAGCGGTAAATGCTTGCCGATATACCCTATATGAATCTTATTACCCCTTTCAAGAAAATAAATTCTGTATCCACTTGGTAAGTTTTTTATATGATTTTCAATAAACTCTTGTTTTCCGTCAATAGTAAACATCCTATGTTGTTTTAGCTTTGGATTTTGACCAACTGATTGACTTTCTGGAGACCAATCAAAACTTGTAATTTTTTTCTGTTTCAACTCTATGTCCCTCAAAGTACTAATTGCACGACTAAATACTGTTTTATCTATTGTTTTTATTTGTCGCTCAACTTCAGGGCAAAAAACAATTACTTGAGGAAAAAATTCATCTCTTTTATTCCACAAGTTCTCTTTGGTAATACTTTGGTTGATTTCTTTTTTAATACGTTAAAAAAATCTGTATGTGATTGCAAATGATCTGCCTTAGAGGCATGTTTTATTTCAACAGAAGTTTTAGCAATATTACCATTTTCATCAAGTGCATTTCTTTCAATGCTAATATTGCCCTTATCCCACTCTGAACTAGAATCAAAACTTATGGCGATTGTATTCCAAATATCACAACAGGCCAAACCGCCATTGGTTGTTGTATCTTTATAAAAATATTCGTTTGTTTGTTGGGTTTCTATTTGCGTTCCTTCATTTTCTTGGATGATGGGACTATTAATTTCTACAATAGTAGAATTTACAACAAACCCTGTCAATTTAGTTTTAAAATCTTTGTCCTTTTGTTGCCCTAAAAATTGTTGAAAAGTGATGTTCTTTAATATTTGATAATTTTTAAAATCATCAGATGTTCTAATTGTATTTAAGTTTTGATTTTTCAGTTGTGTAAGTAACTTAAAAAATATCCCAAGTTTTTCTTTTACTGTGTTCACGTCAAGAGGTAAGGATAATTCATTAAATACGGAAAAATTTACCATAATAATTTGTCCAATTGATTGTCCCACTCATCAAAAAAACTTTTAGGCCAATCATTAAGTTTACCGTCTTTATCAATATTAATAGGACGAGGAATAGTGTCCAAACCATTTTTTTCCTTTTCAAAGAAATAAACTTGGCTTTTATCTGGTGCAATAATGCCATTTTTAGTAGCAACTCGTACACCATTTAAAAAGTGATCACTGTGAGTTTCTACAATAATCTGGACACCATTATTAGCAGCAATCGCACACATTTCGGCTATTTTTGATTGACCTGCTGGGTGCAAATGAGATTCTGGGTTTTCAATAATAATAAAATCCCCAGGTTTTGATTTAAGAATTAACACAATCACAGGCAAAACATAAGTTAAGCCAAAACCTACATTAAGTGGCGAATAATCACTTGTTGTATTATTGCCATACTCATACTGATAAGTTAATTTAACATTTTGGGTTGATGCATCTGCATGTACTGAAATTGATATGCCAGGGCTTATTTCACCCAACCATTTATAAGTATTTTCTAATAATTGCAAAGTTTGACTATCTGAATGTTTTAAGGCTTGAACGTCCAAACTTTTATGCCTATTCTCTGCCAAATAGTGAGCCGCATATTCTCCATTTAGTCCAATTGAATGATTATCAATTTCGTTTTGAGAAAAATCAAAAGTGTTTTTAGGTTGACTCCTATCTGTATTTAAATAATTAGAATTAAACTTATCATCTCTAAATATATCAAGTATTTCGTGTGAAAACCCTTCATTACAGGAAATTTCTAATTGATTATTAATTGCAATTTTTGCCTTTTCTTTTTTACAATTAATCTCAAATATAATTTCTTTACCTAGAGCTTCTTGGCTAAGTAATAAGTTTGTATTGCCTAGATTCAGATATTCACCATTAAAATTCGCTGTTACTTTTGGATAATTCTCACGATTTGTTTCTTTGTTAAATTTATCGCCCAAATCTGCAAGTAAAATATTATTAACATTTTGTTTAAAAAATAATAAAGATTGAATAAACGATGATTTTCCGCTGCTATTAACTCCTGTAATTAAGGTTAAATTATTAAGTTCAATATCAACATCTTTTAAACTTTTAAAATTCTTAATTTTAACGCCATCTATTTTCATTCTTTATCCTCTAATGTTTGCTTTATTAAGTCTCGTATTGCTTTAAAACGAGTATCTTTTGCCCATTTACCGCTTGTTCCCTTGGTTATTGAAAAGAGAAAATCAGCTTGTTCATTTAATAACATAGTTTTTAAATTATCCACAAAAAAATCTTTATTTTGTAAGAATAATTCTTTATCTTGTACCTCATCAAAGCAAACTGTTAAAACATCAAATAACGACAAGTTGACCAATTTATTTTTATTCTCATCAGCGATAGAGCGACTAAATCTATGTCTTTTCCCCAGCACCTGCTCTGAAAATTTTAATATTTCAATTAAATTATTTTTCAAAATTTTTAATTCTTCTTCGTTTTTTTTATCCACTTCTTCCATGGCTAAATCTAAAAAATTACTCATTGTTTTAAATTCCTTGACATCATCAAGTAATTTAAATGCCATAAAACGCAAAACCAATTCTTGTCCAGCCATTCTCTTATTTGAAATGCCAACAACTGCTTTAAATACAGGTTCTTTAACAGTATCTTTTAAAAATTTAACACCCTTGCCTTTTTGATTTAATGCTTGTCTTATTTCTTGAGGTTTTAAGGGGAATCCACCAGTATTAATGCGATTAAAAATTGAATACTTTACTTCTTTTGGAGTTTGTGCTTCCATTTGATAAGCAACAAACATTGTGTCCTCAATGGTTCTTTGCATACTTATGGGTAATTCATTATATTTTTTGCCGTTTAACTCTTCTAAAAACTCTAGCCCTTTAAGTTTTAGTGTTTGTTCAACAAAAAAACTTCTTATGGTTGAAATTCTTTGCAACCCATCAATGATCATCCATTTTTCAGGATTGCTAACATCAAAATAAAAAACGGGTAAAGGGAGTTTTAATAATATAGATTCAATCAGTCTGCTTTTTTGATTAGGACTCCACAAATCAGAATGTCGTTGATAATCTGGTATGCCTATCTCATCTCTTTTCAGACGATTAATTATTGTTGGCAACATGACTGTAGCATGTGTAACTTTTATATCTTTAACCGAAAATGGACGGGTGATATCTTGGTCATCTTTTCCAATATTATTATCTGTATCTTCAATTTCGCTTTTTTCCATAAAATTTCCTCAAAAAGTTCTTTTATTAACTCGGCATTAAAATATCCTTAACTAAAGCAAGCAATAATTCATCAATAATTGACAGCCAAGTCATTATAATGGTTTTTTATTTATTTTTATCTTATAAACACTATGCAATCATTCAATTCGCTAGTCAAAACTTTAATAGGGTTAGATTATTCTGATGCACATCCCAGAATTTTATCTGCTAATAAATATGTGAATATAAGGAAAAATAAAAAGTATTCCAATTTTGCTAAGCTACTACCAAGGTTAGGAGGTTTTAAAATGGGCATGATAAAATATTTATTAATTGTTTCGGCAGTATCTTTGTTGGCATTACAAGCACAAGCAAACACGCAATCCTTTATGAATTCAACAGAATCAGTGGTTGATAACATAATAGATTTTTCTAATAATAATGAGTCACACCCAAGCATTGACAATGTATCTGCAAGAGAATGTAGTGGATGCCATGGTCAGATTTATAAGCAATGGGAAGGCTCAATACACGCCCAAAGCACAGCACTAAAAGACCCTATTCATGGTCTTTTCTATAATATGGTTGTAGGCAACCCTAGAGTTGAAGGTGTTAGAATGGGGAAAAAGAAAAATAAATACCCAGTTTGTTTGCAATGCCATTCTCCTGCTGCCGCAAAAGAAGGAAAAACTCAACTTAATGCCAAAAAATCATTTTCAGAAGGGGTTAATTGTATTGCTTGTCATGCCTTGACTGAATTTAAAGGCACTAAGAAAAAAGGCGGCGGTCTAAACCTAGGCATGAAAGCTTACAAATACTCAAGCAATCAACTACAAGGCTCTAAAGGCACTAGTCTTTTACACCAAGAATTTGGAAAAGGTGGTGTTGCAAATAATCCAGATTTGTTTAGAACTTCTAAGGCATGTCTAGGTTGTCATGATCAACGCAACAACTCTAAAAAAGTGCCTCTTTGTCAAACGGGTGGGGAGATTATGACCGCAGGTGGTTCTACAACTTGTCAATCTTGTCACATGCCAGTTATTGACGGCATTAGCAATCATACAATGGTGGGTGGGCATTCTGCCAAAATGGTGGGCAAAGGTCTAGCCATGACAATTAGTGCAACAAAAATTTCTAGTGTATTGCAAGTTAAAGTAAATGCAACTAACTTATTGCCACATAATTTCCCAACAGGTACGCCATTTAGAAATTTCTTTATTACTGTTACTGCACTAGATTCTAGTGGCAGTGTCTTATGGCAAAGTTCTAAAACTCATCCTATAAAAGATGATAAAAAAGCAATGTTTATGTATATTATTGGCGGTGATGATAACAAACCAGCACCACCACCTAAAGCAACTAAAGTTTTAGGAGATACACGTTTAAAACCAAATGAAACTCGTGTTTTAAATTATGAAATCCCCGCAGATGGCGTTGTGATAGTGGTTGCAAAAGCTTATTATGATTTGTTATTACCACCACTGAAAGACAAGTTCTATTCAAAACTACCTAGGCGTTTGTTAGAGTCTAAAGAAATAGCAAAAGCCATCGTAGTTGTTAAGTAGTCTTTGTTAAAAAATAAAAAAGCCTCGTTTTTTCGAGGTTTTTTTTTGGTATGATACTTGCCAAATTATCACATTCAAATATTGAGACTACTGCATTAGCCCCAGTACAACCCATGAAACACATAAAACAGCATCTTTGCCACCCAAAAACTCGTCAAATGGTCAGCCATTGTCCTGATTTTTGTATGAAAAATGTAGTAGTCTCTCATCATGAGTAACTACGATTCATCCTCTATTGAGGTTCTAACAGGTCTTGAGTCAGTACGAAAACGCCCAGGAATGTACACTGAAACTGAGTGTCCAAACCACCTTGCCCAAGAAGTTATTGACAATAGTGTTGATGAGGCAATTGCAGGGTACGCTTCCAAAATTAGCGTTATTTTATATAAGGATGGCTCTTTATCCGTTGAAGATAATGGCCGAGGTATGCCTGTGGATATTCACGCTAAGGAGGGCAAATCAGGTGTTGAGGTTATCTTAACCAAACTCCATGCAGGTGGAAAATTTTCAAATGACTCATACCAATTTTCAGGCGGTTTACATGGCGTTGGCATTTCAGTGGTGAATGCCCTATCCACTTTAGTAGAAATCTGGATTAAAAGAGATGCTAAAGAACATTACATCACTTTTTCAAACGGTTTTAAGCAAACAGAACTTGAAATAATTCGCACCGTTGGTAAACGAAACACAGGCACTATCGTTAAATTTAAACCTGATGCGCAATTTTTTGACACCATTAAATTCTCTGTAACTAAATTACGCCATAACCTACGTTCTAAAGCAATTTTATGCCCAGGTTTAGAGGTTAATTTTTATAATGAAATTGATGAAATAACAGGCAAATGGATTTACGAAGAAGGCTTAAAAGATTATCTATCCATGTCTTTAGATGGCTTAGACTGCTTGCCCATCACTCCTTTTATTGTTGATTACAAAACCGATGAACAACAACTTAATTGCTCACTCGCATGGACACAATATAACACCAATGTTGTAACTGAAAGCTATGTCAACCTTATTCCAACCATTGGCGGTGGCACGCATGTGAATGGGCTAAGGTCAGGACTCACTGAAGCCTTAAAAGAATTTTGCGAATTTAGAAATTTAATCCCCAAAAACATCAAACTTACGCCTGATGATATCTGGCAAAAAATTGCCTATGTATTATCCATTAAAATATTAGATCCGCAATTTTCTGGTCAAACCAAAGAAAGGCTTTCCTCTAGAGAGTGTGCTAGTTTTGTTGCCAATGTCGTTAAAGATGCCTTTAGTCTTTGGTTAAATCAGCACACTGGCATTGCCGAGCAAATTGCTCAACTGGCTATTATCAATGCACAAGCAAGACTTAAAACCAACAAAAAAATCATTCGCAAGAAAATAGTTAGTGGCCCTGCGCTACCTGGAAAATTATCAGATTGCACCAGTACTGACCTTAATCAAACAGAGGTGTTTTTAGTTGAAGGCGACTCTGCAGGTGGCTCTGCCAAACAGGCAAGAGACAAGGAATATCAAGCCATTTTGCCACTACGTGGTAAAATTTTAAACACTTGGGAGGTCGATTCTGAGCAAGTATTAGCCAGTAATGAAATTCATGATATTAGCATTGCCATTGGTCTTGAGCCTAATAGTGAAGATCTATCTGGCCTCAGATACGGCAAAATTTGTATTCTTGCTGATGCCGATTCAGATGGTGCACATATTGCCACGCTCATTTGCACTTTGTTCGTGAAACATTTTCCAAAACTTATTCAAGAAGGTCATATATTTGTTGCAATGCCGCCTTTGTATCGTCTGGATGCAGGAAAACAAGTTTACTACGCCCTTGATGATAATGAACGAGACGCCATTATTAGAAAAATAGAGAGTAAAAATAAGCGTGTTAAAATTCAAGTTCAGCGCTTTAAGGGTTTGGGTGAAATGAACCCTTCTCAACTAAGAGAAACTACCATGCTACCTGATACTAGGCGTTTAATCCAACTCACATTAGACGATCCATTGCAAATTTTTCAAACCATGGATATGTTATTAAGTAAAAAACGTGCAGCTGATCGAAAAAAATGGTTAGAAGAAAAGGGCAATTTAGCCAATGTCTAATGCCAAAGATAAAACCAAAGCGGTTATTCTTTTATCTGGCGGGCTAGATTCTACCACGACTTTAGCCATTGCTAAATCAAAAGGGTTTGAATGTTATAGCCTTAGTTTTGATTATGGACAAAAGCAAAAATCAGAGTTGAAGTCTGCCAAAAATATCGCTAAAATTTTTGCCACTATTGAACATAGAGTCATGAAAATATCCATATCTGATATTGGTGGATCTGCCCTAACAGATGATAAGATTGACATACCCAAGTTTTCTCAAAGTGATGACATTCCAATCACTTACGTGCCTGCTCGCAATACTATTTTTTTATCCTATGCGCTGGCATGGTCGGAGGTGTTGGACTGCCAACATGTATTTATTGGTGTTAATGAGCTGGATTACTCGGGTTATCCTGATTGTAAAGAACCTTATATCAAAGCATTTGAAATGATGGCCAATCTTGCCACTAAACAAGGCGTTGAAGGCAAAAAACTAACCATTCACACGCCACTAATTCATTTGAATAAAGCGCAAATTATCAAAAAAGGATGTGCTCTTGGCATTGATTATTCACTAACAACAACGTGTTATCAGGCAGATAAAAACGGAAAAGCTTGTGGCATTTGTGATGCGTGTGAATATAGGAAATTAGGCTTTAAAGAGGCAAAAGTAGCAGACTCAACCCGATATCAAATCTAGTATTATTTATGTAAAGCACTTCAATAAAAAATTTTAGATTTAGTCTTGTATAATTCTTTTTTGACGATAAAATAATGATTATTTAAAATAGTTAAGGAAATAACAAATGAGTATTGAACAAAGAGTAAAAAAAGTTGTGGCTGAACAATTAGACGTAAGTGGTGATATTGATAACAATGCTTCTTTTATTGATGATTTAGGTGCAGATTCTTTAGATACTGTTGAGTTGGTCATGTCTCTTGAAGAAGAATTTGACTGTGAAATTCCTGATGATCAAGCCGAAAACATTACCACAGTTCAACAAGCAATTGACTACGTTAATAATAATTTGTAACTTCCATTTATCAACTTAACGCAATAAGGCGCTTTTTTCTTTGAATTAAGCGCCTTATTTGTATAAAAATTTCCAATAAAGCATTATGAGCAAAAGAACAGTTGTTATTACAGGCATGGGCATGGTTTGTCCAGTGGGTTTAAGTGTAGGAGAATCTTGGGATAATATTCTTAAAGGTCATTCTGGCATTGCCTCACTCACTAATATTGACACCAAAGGTCAGTCGGTTACATTTGGTGGCTCGGTTAAAGGTTTTGAAATTACCGACTACTTAAGCCCTAAAGATGCCAAAAAAATGGACACCTTTATCCATTATGGCATGGCCGCTGGCATTCAAGCCATTGAAGACAGTGGTATTGAAGTCACTGAGCAAAATGCTCATCGCATCGGTGTTGCCATCGGCGCTGGCATTGGCGGTCTCGGCACGATTGAAAAAACTGCAGATTTATTCAGAGAAAAGGGCGCAAAACGCATTTCACCTTTTTTTGTTCCTTCTTCAATCATCAATATGATTTCAGGCAATCTTTCGATTAAATACGGCTTAAAAGGTCCTAATTTTGCCATTGTTACTGCCTGCACAACAGGCACTCATAACATTGGTGATGCGTCTCGTTTGATTGAATACGGCGATGCTGATGTGATGGTGGCTGGTGGTGCTGAAATGTCAACCACTAATTGTGGCTTAGGTGGCTTTGCTGCAGTACGTGCATTGTCCACTCGTAATAATGACCCAACAAGCGCTTCTCGCCCTTGGGATAAAGACAGAGATGGCTTTGTACTTGGCGATGGTGCAGGTGTTGTGGTATTAGAAGAATTTGAACACGCTAAAGCACGTGGTGCAAAAATTTATGCGCAAGTTTCAGGCTATGGTATGAGTGGTGATGCTTATCACATGACCCTACCTTCAAAAGGTGGCGAAGGTGCGGCCAGATGTATGCAAAATGCGATAAGAAATTCAGACATTAATATCAATCAAATAGATTATATTAACGCCCATGGCACCTCCACACTAGTAGGTGACCAAGCAGAAACAGACGCCACTAAATTAGCTTTTGGTAAGTATGCTTATAACATTGTCATAAGTTCAACCAAATCAATGACTGGACACTTATTAGGCGCTGCTGGTGGTATTGAAGTCATCTTTACCGCACTTGCCATTCAAAACCAAGTTGCACCACCAACCATTAACATCATTAATCAAGACCCAAATTGTGACTTAGATTATTGTGCCAATGAGGCGCGAGAAATAACCATTAATCATGCCATTTCTAACTCGTTTGGATTTGGTGGTACTAACGGTTCAATTGTACTCAGCAAAATTTAATACCGCTCATCAAAAAACCCTCATCCAAGATGAAGGTTAAAAATTACTTGAAAATATTGATTATTCTGTTGTTGTTAAGTCAACACCTTTAATTTTATCAGCATCAGAAATTAATGCCTCAATAGACTCATAAATTGTAATGACACCATTTTGAATGCTGCTAGGTGCAGCCTCCTTATTCATAACCAAAGACCAGCTTTCATCAGTTGCGACAAACTGTACAATGCCACCAATTAATGCCAAAATAATAATAATACTGAGAATAAATTTAATCATGTTTCTCCTTAATTAAGTATGTGCTAAAAAATACCATTTGCTTGCAATAAAGCATTAACCGAAGGCTTTTTACCTCTAAACTTTATATACTGCTGCATAAAATCTAAACTACCGCCTACCTGCAAAACATTATACAAGAAATCTTTAGAAGCATTAGAGCCAATACCACCCTCTCCTTGTACATAATAATAAGCATCAGCCGCTAAAACTTCCGCCCATTTATAACTAAAATATCCTGCTGCGTAACCACCTGAAAAGATATGCTCAAAGGTGTTTAAAAATCGACTTTCGTCAATGCTATCCATCAGCGCTGTTTCTAATCGAACTTGGGTTAATACTTCATAAGTGTCTGAATTTGACATGTGTGTTTTAAGATCCCACAATGAAAACTCGCACTGTCGCAACATGGCTAACGCTGAATGGAAATTTTTAGAAGCAATGAGTTTTTTAAACAAATCATCAGGCAAGGACTGCCCAGTTTTGTAGTGCTTTGAAATCAAGGCGATGACTTGTTTTTCAAACGCATAAAATTCCATATACTGGCTGGGCAATTCCACACCATCCCAAGGCACACCAGATATGCCTGTAGCGCAAGGATATTTAACCTTGGTCAAGAGGTGGTGTAGTGCATGTCCAAATTCATGAAATAGAGTGACAATCTCATCAAACTCAAATAAGGCTGGCTTGTCTTTAGTGGGAGAATTAAGATTACAAACCACAAAAGCAACAGGTTTATGAGGCTCAATTAAAGGCTGATAATCTGCCATCCATGCACCAGAACGCTTATTTTCTCTGGCATATAAATCAAGATAAATTCTGCCAATAAGTCCATCTTTATCACTAACATCTAAAACTTTAACATCAACATGATAACTGTCTTGTTGTATTTGCTCAATTTTAATCTGATATAAATTTTTAATGGTTGAAAACAATCCATTTAATACGCTGTCTTCTGGAAAATATGGCGTTAAATCAGATTTCTTAAATCCAAATTTTTGCTCTTTAAGCTTTTCACTATAAAACCCTAAATCCCATGGCTTTAAATCAATGCCTGAAAAGTCTTTCAATTCTGCCAATTCTAATTGTGCCTGAGGCTTTGAGCGCTCTACTAAATTAGACAAAAACTGTATCACCTCATCAACCTTATTAACCATTTTGGATGCAATAGACAACTGTGCATAATGTTCAAAACCTAAAATATTAGCCATTTCAGCACGTAATGATAAAATCTCATCCATGATTGGCTTGTTGTCATAATCAGTTGAAGTCATGCCTAACTCTGAGGCTCTTGATGCATAAGCTTTATACACTTCTGCTCTTAAGTCTCGGTTGTCTAAATAAGTCATAACATCCATATAAACAGGCATTTGCAAACTTAACTCATAGCCTTTGTCGGTTTTAATTTTTGCCAGTTCATTATTGCTATAGCCTTTTAACTCTTCTTTACCCACAATTTTTTTCCACTCGTTAGTGGACTTTAAGGCATTTTTAGAAAACTCATTACTTAGTAAACTTAGTTTTTTCTTAATGGCTTTAAATCTATGCGCAATCCTGCCTTCCAAACCCACGCCTGAAAGCTCAAAACTTTGTATGGCATCTTTGACAATGTGTTGTTGTTGTTGGTTAAGGTTGGTCTTTTTGAGTGCTTTGTAAGCTTGATATAAAACTTTATTGGTAGATATGTCAGAATAAAAATTAGTAATAATTGGCAGTGTTTTTTCATATTGCTGATTAAATTCATCATTAAACATGACCGCATTTAAGTGCGAATTAACACTGGTGAACTTGCCCAGTTCAAACGCCATTTGATCAGTGGCTACAACCACACTATCCCAACTAGTGCCAAGGCTTGCTTTTTCTACCACCTTAAGCCCATCTTCGGTTAATTTTTCAATGGTATTGACAATATTTTTAGGTTGAAAATTTGGTTTCATAGCATATTAATATGGTGGAAGTAGTGGAGGTTATCAATACTCATAACCTATTGATAACAAAGTAATTTTAAATATTTTTTATAAAATATCCCTAAATTGTTCCTAATTTCTTATGTAAGCCCTTACCCTTAACTAGTTAAGACCCTACATTTTTAATGCTGAACTCTTTTTTGATATTTGATTATTAAAAAAATCAGGTTTTTCCTGATATTTTTCCAAAATTTTATCATAAGGAGATGTGAATTTTAAACGCTTTAACTTCTTCTCGAAATTATAATAATTCAAGAACTTTGCAAGATGTTTTGAATGCTCATCAATACTCTCATAATGAAACAATTTAAGGGTTGCAGATTTAATAATATGATTCATTTTTTCAACCTGTCCATGAGTCCAAGGGTGGGCAAATTTAGTCAGTCTATGCTTGGTATTGTTTTTATTACAAATGTCGTCAAAAGGATGAATTTTATTAGTTTGCAGCTTATTTCCTAATGCTGTGTAACTAAACTGTAAGCCATTGTCAGTTAAGATTGTGTGAATCTTATAAGGGTAAAACTTGTAAACATTTTTTAAGTTTTTCTATCGGTTTAAAAGATAGTTTTTATCTTTTGGTAGTGGATTATCGTGTTTAAAATCCAGTGCCATCACGTATAATTATGCTTTTAATCTTTATTTTGTTTGAGCGTCAATGTCTGATTATAAATCCACTTTAAACCTGCCAGCCACCCAGTTTGCCATGAAGGCAAATCTTGCTAATCGAGAAGGTGGATTTTTGAAAAAATGGCAAGATGACAGGCTTTATGATCAAATTCGCAAGCACAATCAAGACAAGCCAAAATTTGTTTTACACGATGGACCGCCTTATGCTAATGGTGACATTCATATTGGCCATGCGGTTAATAAAGTCTTAAAAGACATTATTGTTAAGTCAAAAACACTTTCTGGGTTTGATATACCTTATGTTCCAGGTTGGGATTGCCACGGTCTGCCGATTGAGCTTAATGTTGAAAAAAAACATGGAAAAGTAGGCGTTAAGATTAATGCTAATACTTTTAGGGCAGAATGTAGAAAATATGCTGACCAACAAGTACTCAAGCAAAAGCAAGATTTTCAACGCTTGGGCATTCTAAGTGATTGGGACAATCCATATTTAACCAAAGATTTTCAATACGAGGCTGATATTGTTCGAGCTTTAGGTCAAATTGTTAAAAACGGTCATGTGTTCAAGGGTTATAAACCTGTGCATTGGTGTACTGAGTGTGGTTCTGCTTTGGCAGAGGCAGAAGTTGAGTATAAAGATAAGCAATCAGAGGCAATTGATGTTAAATTTAGAATTATTACTGATTCAATCTTTAATGTAGACAAACCAGTTTCGGTGGTTATTTGGACAACAACACCTTGGACATTGCCTGCTAATGAAGCCGTGGCACTTCATCCAGAGCTAAATTATGTGTTGGTTGACATTGGTGATGAATACTTATTGCTTGCCCAAGTCTTGGCAGAGGATTTAATTAGTCGTTATGGTCTTGAAGCCACTATCGGCGAGCAAACTTTTTCTGGTAGTGAGCTAGAAGGGTTAAAAGCAAAACACCCGTTTTATGACAAACAAGTGCCAATTATTTTGGGCGAGCATGTAACAACTGAGGCAGGCACGGGTGCGGTACACACCGCACCAGCACATGGTCAAGAAGACTTTGTGGTCGGCAAGCAGTATGATTTGCCAGTTGAGTGTCCTGTGAATACTAAGGGTGTATTTTTTGAAGACACTGAACTGCTGGGTGGGCAGTTTATTTTTAAAGCGAATGCAAGTGTTATTGAAATTTTAAAAAATAAGAATACACTAATAAAACATGAGCCACTCATACATTCTTACCCGCATTGTTGGCGTCATAAAACCCCTGTTATTTTTAGAGCAACGCCTCAGTGGTTTATTTCTATGCAGAAAAACGGGCTTAGAGATATGGTCAATCATGAGATTTCAAAAGTACATTGGATGCCAGATTGGGGCAAAAAACGCATTGAACTGATGGTGAACAATCGTCCTGATTGGTGTATTTCTCGTCAAAGATTTTTAGGCGTGCCGATTACATTATTTGTGCATAAGCAGACGGGAGAGTTACACCCAGATACCCAAGGGCTGTTTGGTCGTATTGCTGATAGAATTGGAAAAGAGGGTACTGAGGCTTGGTTTGAATCTGACGCTAAAGACTTTATTGGCGATGATGCGAATGATTATGATAAAACCACAGATGTACTTGATGTTTGGTTTGATTCAGGTGCGAGCCATTTTGCGGTGTTAAAGGCAAGAGAAGAATTGTCTGATGTGGCTGATTTATACTTAGAAGGTTCAGACCAACATCGTGGTTGGTTTCAGTCATCGCTTATTTCCTCGGTTGCTATTAATGGTAAAGCACCTTACAAAAACGTATTAACTCATGGTTTTGTTGTTGATAAAGACGGTAAGAAAATGTCTAAGTCGCTTGGCAATGTGATGAGCCCCCAAAAAGTAGTCAATAACTTAGGTGCTGATGTTCTACGTTTGTGGATTGCCAGTACTGATTACACAGGTGAAATGACGGTTAGTGATGAAATTTTAAAACGCTCCGCTGATTCGTATCGCCGTATTCGCAACACCATACGTTTTATGCTGGCAAATATGCAAGGTTTTAACCCTATTGAACATTTGCTTGACAATAAACAGATGCTAGATTTAGACAAATGGATTGTTGCTAAAACTGCTAATTTACAAACCCAAATTATCACAGCGTATGAACAATATAATTTTCATCATTTGGTTCAATTGATTTTAAATTTTTGTAGCAATGACCTTGGTGGTTTTTATCTTGATGTTATTAAAGACAGGCAATACACCACACAAGTGGATTCTTTAGCCAGAAGAAGTGCACAAAGTGCATTGCATCATATTACCGAGGCAATGGTGCGCTGGCTAGCCCCAGTTTTATCATTCACAGCTGAAGAGATTTGGCAACATATGCCGAATGAAAAAAATACCAGTATTTTTTTAGAACGGTGGTATCAAGAACTTAATGAGAATTATAGTAATGATGCGATTGATACTGCGCGTGATATCAGTCCGCTCATTCGTCAACATATAGAAATAATGCGTAATGAAAAAATTATTGGCTCATCGCTAGAAGCCGAAGTGGATATTTATTGTAAAGATAACAACATTTACCAATCCCTAAAAAGGTTAGGCGATGAATTGCGTTTTGTATTTATTACTTCTGATGCTAAAGTTCATTCACCTAATGAACCAATGACCATTTTTGATACAAGCACTAGAGCTGTGGAGTGGGCAGAGAAAGGCGTATTGATTAAAGTGAGCAAATCAAGACATGAAAAGTGTGTACGTTGTTGGCATCATAGAGAAGATGTGGGTAATAATGCCAAACACCCAGAACTTTGTGGTCGTTGTGTTGAGAATGTGGACGGTAAAGGTGAGATAAGGAAATTTGCTTAAATGAAAACGCTCAACCTTGATTTGCAAGAAAAATCTTACCCCATATATATTGGTCAAGATTTATTGTCAGAAAGTGAGTTATTAACAAAACATATTAGTGGCAAACAAATCATGATTGTTACTAATACCACAGTGGCACCCTTGTATCTTCAGAAGGTGCAAAACTTGCTTTCATCGTTTGAACTGGCGCAAGTGATTTTGGCAGATGGTGAAAAATATAAGACACTTGATACGCTTAATTGTATTTTTAGCGCACTACTTGAGCATAGATTTGATCGTAGTTGCACATTAATTGCCCTTGGTGGCGGTGTGGTAGGCGATATAACAGGCTTTGCAGCGGCTAGTTATCAGCGTGGGGTGAATTTTATTCAAATTCCCACCACGTTATTGTCCCAAGTTGATTCTAGTGTGGGCGGGAAAACAGGCGTTAATCACCCACTTGGTAAGAATATGATTGGGGCTTTTCATCAGCCAAAATGTGTACTGATTGATATAAATACGCTTGATACTTTGGATAATCAGCAATATTCAGCAGGTATGGCTGAGGTGATTAAATATGGTTTATTAGGTCATTTAAACTTCTTTAATTTTTTGCAAGAAAATATTAAAGATTTAATGGATAGAGACAAGTCTTTAATGGCTGAAATAATTTATCAGTCTTGTCAGTATAAAGCCAATATCGTTGCTCAAGATGAGTTAGAAGTGGGCAGGCGTGCCTTACTAAACCTTGGACATACTTTTGGTCATGCGATTGAAAACACACTTGGTTATGGTACTTTCTTGCATGGTGAGGCAATTTCAGTGGGCATGTTAATGGCGGCAAGGTTATCTCAACTCGAAGGGTATTTGTCTAGCAATCAAGTTGCCCAAGTTCGAGATTTATTAGAAAAAGCCAATTTACCAATCTCTATTGTTGGTAAAATTAGTACTTCTGCTTTTATGAAAGCAATGTCGGTTGATAAGAAAGTGATTAATGGCAATATTCGCCTGATTTTATTAAAAGAATTGGGTTGTGCATTTATTTGTGATGATTACCAAAATCAACTTTTAAACCAAGTAATTAATGAATTTTGCCAGTAAGATAATATGACGGATAAAAATAAAAAGAACCCCAAAGTTGAAGATGACGAAGTTATGATTACTTCTAGTATTTCTGATTTGGAGCAAATGCTTGAAAGTGTTGAAAAACATGCAGATCAGCGTACTGATACTAAGTTTGAGAAGTATTTCCTACCAGCACTTACGGTATTTGGCGCTATTATCATAGGGTTCTTTGTTGTTATTTATTCAATTACCTCAGATATGGCACGTTTGGCTAACTCAATGGATCCAAATATGGGTGGCAATATGTCATCTATGGTTAAAAGTATTGATAGTTTGTCAAATAATGTCGGGCAAATGACTGCTTTTGTAGAACATATACAAAGAGACTTTGATCTGGTTGACAAAAACATGGATATTATTGCCAAAAAACTTGATAATTTAGATTCTATTGCAGCGGATTTAACGCAAGTGAGTCTGAAAATGGATTCTTTAGCGCCAATGCTCGTTAATATGGATCAGATGAACAAAAACATGGCAAACATGCAAGATTCTATGCAATGGATAAAACGTGATATAAATATTATGCGCTCTTCAATTGCTAAGCCACTTAGGATTTTTAATAACATTCCAATGTTGTAGTTATGTCATTATCTGAAAAGCAAGTCAGTCAAATTGCTTATCTAGCGCGTTTGTCACTCAATGAGGTACAACTTAAGGACAACACACAAGATTTAAACGCTATTTTTAGTTTGGTTGAGCAGTTGGCTAATATTGAGACTGATGGCATTGAGCCAATGTCGCACCCATTACACATGTCTCAACGTCTTAGAGAAGATGTTGTTACCGAAAAGGATCAATCAGCATTGTTTCAATCGGTTGCGCCAAAAACCAGCGATGGTTATTATTTAGTACCCACCGTTATTGAATAATATGCACACAAAAACCATTGTTGAACTGGCACAAGGTCTTAAAAATAAAGATTTTTCTTGTGTTGAACTAACGCAATACTACCTAGATCGCATTAGGCAATCAGACCTGAATGCTTTTATTACAGTAACTGACGAATTAGCATTAGCCCAAGCCCAAGCAGCAGATGACAAAATTGCTTTAGGCAATGCAAGCATATTAACGGGCATTCCGTACGCTCATAAAGACATCTTTTGTACCAAAGGGGTTAAAACCTCAGCAGGTTCTAAAATGTTAGATACTTTTGTATCACCTTATGATGCAACTGTCAGCCAAAAGCTTAATCAAGCAGATTTAGTAATGTTGGGCAAGACCAATATGGATGAATTCGCCATGGGTTCTAGCAGTGAAAACTCATTTTATGGCGCAGTCAAAAATCCGTGGAATCGCTTAAAAATACCAGGTGGCTCATCAGGTGGCTCAGCAGCGAGTGTTGCAGGTGGGCTAAGCTGTTTTGCCACAGGCACAGATACAGGAGGCTCTATTCGTCAGCCTGCAAGTTTGTGTAGCATTACAGGACTTAAACCCACTTACGGTCGAATATCAAGATATGGTATGATTGCTTATGCATCAAGTCTTGACCAAGCAGGACCGATGACCAAAACAGCACAAGACGCAGCCATTGTGTTAAATGTTATGGCTGGATTTGACGAAAAAGATTCAACCAGTGCTGAACAAAAAGTGCCAGATTATACGACCAATCTTAATGATTCAATGAAAGGCTTAACCATTGGACTGCCAAAGGAGTTTTTTTCATCTGGCTTGGATGATGAAGTGGCCAATCATATTATGGCTGCTGTTAAAGAGTTTGAAGCCATGGGTGCGATTGTTAAAGAAGTGTCGTTACCTAATTCAATCTATGCTATTCCTGCTTATTACATTGTTGCGCCTTGTGAATGTTCATCAAATTTATCACGCTTGGATGGGGTTAGATATGGGTATCGTGCTAAGGAGCCAAAAAATTTAGAAGATTTGTATTTACGTTCACGCTCAGAAGGTTTTGGTGAAGAGGTTAAGCGTCGCATTATGATTGGTGCTTATGCTTTATCAGCAGGTTATTATGATGCTTATTATCTTAAAGCGCAGAAAGTACGCCATTTGATTAGTGATGATTTTAAAAAAGTATTTGAACAAGTTGATGTGATTATGGGTCCAGTTTCTCCCACAACTGCATTTGATTTAGATTCAGTAAAAGATCCTGTATCCATGTATTTGGCAGATATTTATACACTCAGTACTAACTTAGCAGGCTTACCAGGGATGAGTATTCCAGCAGGTTTTGCACAAAATTTACCCGTAGGTTTGCAATTAATTGGCAATTATTGGTCAGAATCCAAGTTGCTTAATATCGCACACCAATTTCAACAGGCAACCGATTATCATAGTCAAACACCATGTAAATATAAAACTGTGGGAACAAACAGATAAAATGGTAATAATTCATCACAATGCAAGTGTTACTCGAAAAAGGCGCAACCAATTGAATGCTCATAAATCAGTCATACTATGGTTTACAGGCTTGTCAGGCTCTGGCAAATCAACCCTTGCCCATTTGCTAGAGGAAGAATTATACACATTAGCTTATAGAAGCTTTGTTTTAGATGGTGACAATGTTCGTTTTGGGTTGTCATCAGATTTAGGGTTTAGCAATGACGACCGAAAAGAAAACATTAGGAGAATTGGCGAGGCTGCTAAACTGATGATGGAGGCTGGTGTTATTGTTATGAGCGCATGTATTAGCCCACTTAAAGCAGATCGTAATTTGATTAGACAATCATTGCCACAAGATGATTTTATTGAGATTTATTGTAATAGCAGTCTTGAGACTTGTGAAGCAAGAGATGTTAAAGGTTTTTATAAGCGTGCACGTGCTGGAGAGATTAAAAACTATACGGGTGTTAACGCCCCTTATGAAGTCCCTAATAATCCAGAGTTAATTATAAATACTGAAAGTGAAACAGTAAAAGAATCCGTTAGCCAAATCATTGATTTTCTAAAAGTTAGAAAAATTATTTCCTAATTTGGTTTATACAGGAGTACAAAATTTGACGTACTATCTAAAAATAAAAGAAAGAATTAAGAATATTCCCATAACAATGGGCGACATACTTGAAAAAATTTATCATACATATAGAAAAAGACCT
>JAUVOQ010000086.1 GCA_030599095.1 Candidatus Ruthturnera sp. | reverse complement strand
TTTGGTTAGCATATTTTATAAACAAAACGACCAAGAAATGATGGTTATTTTACCAAAATCTGGTTGATTTGTTTATGGTTTTTGTTGATTTTATTGTTTTAAATCAAATGGTTAAGGGGTTTTTAAGGGTTGACTAAATAGCCCTGAATCCTTGACGGTTTCTTAGACAGACGATAGGTGATTGTTTGCACTTGCCAGATGTTTTCATTCGTGTGGGTTTTTAAATTAAGTCTTAAACGCCCAAATTGTTTTTGGATTCTTGCCCATTGGTGAGTGTCATAGTCTTTAAAGATTCTAGGACTGACTAAAAATAAAGCTTTGTTGTTCTTGTACGTCACAATATGCACTTTAGCTTGATCGGTGTTCATTTGTATTTTTCTGTTATTAATGGCTGATACCAGCCATTTAAAAAAGTCCTGACCCAGTTCTGTTTGTAGTTGTGGTTGTTTGTTGGTGTTTGTAAAGAAGGTTGCCATTTTCTTGCCCTGGGTTTCAGGTTTTAGGTTGCTATCACAACTGGACAGCAAAACAAGCATGAGCAGTGTTAATAATAAGTTAGTCAAGGGCTTTATTGTTTTGCTCTTTTTAGTCAAGGGTTTCATTGCTTTGCTCTTTTATGATGAGTTGATGGTTCAGTTTTCTGCCTTTGGGGTCATAATCAATATTGATTTGTTCTTGTGTTAATATCTTGACTAACTTGCCTGATGGGATGGCAATGACATCAAACGAGGATTGGGCTCTGCTGTTGACCCATTTTTGTATGTCTTGGGCGCTACTGCTTAAAATACTAGCACCTAGGAACTTATAGGGTGAACCTGTGACTGATGAAGATGAACTGCCATTTGTGTTATTGTTTGTTGTTGTTTGCGCTTGTGAGAATGCTTTAGCACCACCAGACAAGCCTGAGAACAAGGCACTCACGCCTAGGTATTGTGCTTCGTTGGTAATCAAGTTGCCTTTAATACAAGGATAGCCATACTCATTGGCAAGATAAGCCATCTCACTGACCTTATGATCACTGATTGTGCCATCTGCAAATATGAAAGTGATTGAGTCAATGGTGGCTCTAACGCAAGACAATAATAAATCACCGCTGGCAGTGCCTGATGCGAATACATCTTGCAAGACGTTGTTAGCATGACCGCCTGAGTAAAAAGAAGAATCGGTTATTTTGACATTGAAGCGAAAGGGGTCCGTGACTTCTTTGTCAACGGGTATTCTGCCAATGAGTCCTGAGGTAAGGACAGCACTTAAGACGCTGTTGCTGGGTATGGTGTAGGCTGGGGTTTTTGTGTTTTTATGATTGTTTGGGTTGTTTGGGTTGTTTGAATTGCTTGGATTGCTTGGATTGTTGTCTTTGGCTCTGTTCTTAAAGTCAGCAAAGTCAACATAATCAATATCTTGGGTGTTTGTTGTGTTTGGGTATGTGTTGGAGTTTGAATAGGTGTTTGTATTTGAATAGGTACTGGCATTGGCATTTGAAGTAGTGGCAACAGGAGCATAATTGCCGTTTTTATCAAGCACACCAGAACGTAGGGCATCTGTCCAGATATACGCCTGATTGTTGTTGTGGTTGTTGTGGTTATTTGTGTTGTTATGGTTGCCTGTGTTGTTAATTTTATAAGTGGACTCTTTGTTGTTTCTGATACCTGACTTTGGCAGTCCTTTATTGACAATTGCCACAACTCGCTTAACAATATTATTGGTATTCAATGAGGCTTTATTGTTTAGAGTGCTTAAAGTGCTCTTTTTGTCTGCGACGCGCTTTAGTTGGGTTTCTTGTTGGTCTTGAGTCTGCTTAATGTTTTTAATGTGTTTTTCTAAACTAGCCACTTTAAACAACAAGACTTTGTTTGATTCCACAACCGTGTCTTTGTCATCTTGGACGGTTTTATACTCTTTGTTGATGGTTGTATCAATTTGTGTTTGATTATCGTTGTCGTTGTCTTCAGCGTTATTCTTGAGATAAAAATAAGCGGTTGCCCCTAAAGCAATCACGACTAACAACATCAGGGCTTTTAGTAGTCTCATAAGCTTTGCTCAAAGGGTGATAAAGACACTAAATAAACCACAGAGGTGTCTTCTGGGCTGTTAGCCTTACCCAGTCGGTTAAAGTGAAAGGTGGTGGCTTTCCACGTACCCAGCAGATCACGAGGGTCTAGTACAATTTGTTGTTGAGTGGTGTTTTTTAACAAGACGGCAGTGATGTAAAAGCGAGGTGATTGCCAAGTGGCAATCGGGCGTGCTAAGACATTGCCATTGCAAGTTAAGGCGGTTGAGCAGGTGAATAGTCTGACGGCTTGTTTGGTGTTGATGGGGACTCTAATAAGGTTGATGTTTTCAATGAGTCTTTTAGGGGCATAAAGAGATTGTGCGGCAAATCTGGTGAGGTCTACGTAGGTTAGTGCTGGCTTGATGTTTGAGTTTTGTTGGTTGTTGTTGGTGTTGTTTCTGTTTTTGCTATTACTATTGCTTCTGTTGCTTTGGTTTGGCAGTTTTGCTTCAGTGATGACGGTGTATTTAGTCAACCCTTAAAAACCCCTTAACCATTTGATTTAAAACAATAAAATCAACAAAAACCATAAACAAATCAACCAGATTTTGGTAAAATAACCATCATTTCTTGGTCGTTTTGTTTATAAAATATGCTAACCAAA
>JAUVOQ010000074.1 GCA_030599095.1 Candidatus Ruthturnera sp. | reverse complement strand
TTTGGTTAGCATATTTTATAAACAAAACGACCAAGAAATGATGGTTATTTTACCAAAATCTGGTTGATTTGTTTATGGTTTTTGTTGATTTTATTGTTTTAAATCAAATGGTTAAGGGGTTTTTAAGGGTTGACTAAGTACTTTTTTCTTAAAGACTGGTTTTTTCATGCTTACTTGTTGCTTATAGCAAAAGTGACAATATTAGATATCAAAATTATTTTACTTAATTTGATGGCTATAATGAACCCTTTATCCGACATATTCTATATGGATCAAATTAGTATTCGTGGCGCCAGAGTTCACAATTTAAAAAATATTGATATTGACATTCCTAGAAACAAGTTAGTTGTGATTACTGGCTTGTCTGGTTCGGGCAAATCCTCACTGGCTTTTGACACCATTTATGCAGAAGGACAACGTCGTTATGTAGAATCTTTATCGGCTTATGCACGCCAGTTTTTGTCACTCATGGAAAAGCCTGATGTTGATCATATTGAAGGGCTTTCTCCAGCCATCTCCATTGAGCAAAAAGCCACTTCGCACAATCCACGCTCAACAGTCGGTACAATTACAGAAATTTATGATTATTTAAGGTTGTTGTTTGCTCGTGCAGGCATTCCTAAATGCCCAAAACATCAAATTAATCTTAAGTCTCAAACCATTTCTCAAATGGTGGATAGTATTGTCAAACTGCCAGTGGGTGAGAAAATCATGTTGCTAGCACCCATTGTGCAAAATCGCAAAGGTAGCCATGCAAAATTATTAGAAGAATTAAATCACCAAGGTTTTTTAAGGGCTAGAGTTGATGGTGTAGTTGTGTATATAGATGAAATGGAGGTGCTTAACGGCAAGGTTAATCACACTATTGAAATTATCATTGATCGTTTAAAAATACGAGAAGACATGGCTTCACGTTTGTCTGAATCGTTAGAAACTGCACTTAATTTGAGTGCTGGTTTGGTGCGAGTTGCACCTATGGAGGGTGAGACATTTTGGCAGGAAAAGGTATTTTCCGCTAAGTTTTCTTGTGTTGAGTGTGGCTATTCATTAAGTGAATTGGAGCCTAGACTTTTCTCATTTAATAATCCAGTTGGCGCTTGTCAATCTTGTGATGGCTTGGGTGTAAAAGATACGTTTGATGAGCAAAAAGTCGTTGCCAACCCTAGCGTGAGTTTGGCAGATGGTGCTATTTATGGCTGGGGGCGTTCAAATGCTTATTTTTATCAAATGCTAATGTTGGTGGGCAAATATTATGGCTTTAGTATTGAAACCCCTTATCAACGATTAAGCGACAAGCACAAAAAAATTGTCCTGTATGGAAGTGGCACAGATAACATTGATTTTTCCAAAATAAAAGGGCGTAAAGGCTGGTCTAATAAGGCCAAGCCATTTGAAGGTATCATTCCAAGAATGATGCGCCGTTATAAAGAAAGTGATATTCGTAGCGTTAAAGAAGAGCTTTGCCGTTATGTGGTGAGCAAAGATTGTGGGCAATGCCATGGCGATAGGTTGAATGAATCGGCTAGAAATGTATTTATTGGTGGGCAAAACTTATCAAACATCACTAGACTTTCTATTGCTGATATTTATGATTTTTTCAAAGAGTTGAAACTGGAAGGGACTCGTGGTCAAATTGCGGATAAGATTTTAAAAGAAATTATCCAGCGTTTGGCATTTCTAATTAATGTAGGTTTGGAATATTTAAGCCTTGACCGTAGGGCAAATAGTTTGTCAGGTGGTGAAGCGCAGCGCATTCGCTTGGCCAGCCAGATTGGTGCAGGGTTAATGGGTGTTTTGTATGTGCTTGATGAGCCTTCAATCGGTTTGCATCAAAGAGACAATCAAAAACTACTTAACACACTTGCCTATTTGCGTGATATTGGCAATACAGTGATTGTGGTAGAACATGATGAAGAAGCAATTAAACAAGCCGATTATGTGATTGATATCGGCCCTGGTGCTGGTATTCATGGCGGTGAAATTATTGCAATGGGCAGTCCTAAAGACATTGAAAACAATTTTAAGTCTTTAACAGGTGATTATCTAAGTGGCCGCCAAAGTATTGAAGTGCCTGCTAAACGTAGGAGTGCCAGCCAGTGGTTGCGCATTAAAGGTGCTAAAGGCAATAATCTTAATAAGGTTGATTTGTCTATTCCTGTAGGCATATTAACTTGCGTGACAGGCGTGTCTGGCTCTGGAAAATCCACCTTAATTAATGACACTTTGTATGCTTTAGCAGCTAGGGAACTTAATCGTGCACAAACAACGCCTGCCGAATATGAATCAGTTAAAGGCTTGAATTATTTTGACAAGGTTGTTAATATTGACCAAAGTCCAATTGGACGTACGCCACGCTCTAATCCAGCTACTTACACAGGTGTGTTCTCATTAGTGCGTGATTTATTTTCACAAACTTTAGAGGCAAGAACGCGTGGTTATAAAGCAGGGCGTTTTAGCTTTAATGTGAAAGGCGGTAGATGTGAGGCGTGTAAGGGCGATGGGCTGATTAAGGTGGCAATGCATTTTTTGCCAGATGTTTATGTGTCATGCGATGTGTGCCAAGGTCAGCGTTACAATCAACAAACTTTAGAAGTACTTTACAAGGGCAAGAGCATTGCACAGGTGCTTGATATGACCGTAGAACAGGCTTGTGAATTTTTCCAGCCCATGCCTAAAATTAAACAAAAATTGCAAACCTTGATGGATGTTGGGCTTTCTTATATCACGCTTGGACAAAATGCAACCACCTTATCGGGTGGTGAGGCGCAACGCATTAAATTAGCAAAAGAATTGTCAAAAATGGATACTGGACAAACCCTCTACATTCTTGATGAACCCACAACGGGTTTGCATTTTCACGATATTAAGCAATTATTATCTGTGATTAGACGCCTGCGCGCGAGAGGCAATACCATTGTGATTATTGAGCACAATCTTGATGTGATTAAAACCGCAGATTGGGTTGTTGATTTAGGGCCTGAAGGGGGCAACAAAGGCGGGCAGATTATTGCGTTTGGCACGCCAGAAGACGTAGCTCAAGTTAAGGGATCGTATACAGGCGAATATTTAAAAGCTTACTTGTAGTTTGTCTTTAGTTTTGTTTTCAATCTGTAAATCGGTGAGTTTGTATGTATTTTTCACGTTCACTCCTTTTTCTTGTCAGGTTAAAAGAGGAGTTAATATACCTTTTGACCGACTCACGAGTGTTGCACTTATGATGTGAATTCAAGAGATGACAGATTTCATTAAATTGGGATTTTTTTAAATCCACACCCATGGCTAAGGGTGTTTTTAAAATGTCCCCAAGTTAATGCTCTTTTTTAGGGCAAAAGTTGTACTTAGAGCCTGAATCGGTGATATTTTGATTGCTGTTCATTAAATAATACTCATATCATCAACATTTAACGAATAAGTACCTGTATTTGAACCATAGGCGCCAGCAGAGATATAATAAGTACCAGATTCCGTTGCACTAAAGTTAAATTGTGAGTTAAGTGATTGACCGCCATCATCATTGCTTGTGCCATTTATCATATTGCCATTGGCA